>WRBF01000001.1 GCA_009784685.1 Defluviitaleaceae bacterium
ATTCTCGGTCTTGGTGTACGGCTAGTACGACCTGCGACCTCAAATTTCGAATAAACGAATTTTTAGCGGCTTTAGGTCGGAGAGTTTTGAGTCGGAAATTTTTATTCCTGCCACGAAAAGAGATCGCAGCCTTACCAATGTAAGGCAAGGGCTGTCAGTACTTTTGTCTACGACAAAAGCGGCTGTGCCGCCGGGCTTCTTCCCGGTACGCATTGACAAAGGCAGGGATAAAAATTTCCAACTCAAAACCGTGTTGTACATTGTATTGCAAGGGTAGTAATAGTAAGTAATATAGTGACATATGCAACACTTGCCGCATATGTCACTCTTTGATTAAATTACTAGAATAATTCCCCTAAATTACGAGTAATTATTTCCTCAATATCTGATATCAACATGTTTCTAAGAGCTCTTGGTCTTTGAGGCATATCAACTCTGCCGCTGAATCTTCTAATAGTGATTCTCGCATCACCATCTGAAAGATTAATTGTCCTTGGACCATCCCAACGGTCATTTAAACGCACCGACGATAAATATGCAACAATATTACGTGCTGGCGTTAATCCAATATTACCTCTAAGTGTAGCTTCACTGCCCCATTCAGACCATTCACTCCATCCTTCTTGAGACCATTCCGCCATCATGTCTTCCCAAAAATAACCCATCTCTTCTTGCAAATTGGCTAGCTCTTCTTCTGAAATATCACCAAAAATATCTTCTATAGACATTGGCTCTCTAAAGCTTCTCCAAGAGGAGATGGAGTTATATCTCATTAAGAAATTATTCGTACTGTTTTCGGTGTTCCAGTCGATAGTAAACCTTATGACATCGTTATGTTCAGAAGACCACCATCTAGAGCTGTTTTCGATAACAAGCTCACTTCTGAAATGATTTGTTCTAACGTTATTGCCAATTAACGAAATTTTCGTTGTATTTCTATCGCCAACGCTTGAAAAATGAATATGGTCAAGCATATTATCTCGCCCTAAAGCACCAAATTCAATTCTGTTACTGTAATCATTTGCCATAGTTATAACAACGCCGATATATATGCCGTTTGATTCAATAAATTCAAGTATCAAATCATCTCTAAATGGTTCAATATACTCAAGCTCTTCAAGCAATACTTCAAGCATATGCTCCGTGCCTCTTAAAGAAAACAGCCCAAATGGCATGAACCCTAAGCTATGCAAAGAATCAAAGTAAGCTGTGACGCCTTCATCATTCAAAATTAACGTGACTGCTTCGATTAAGAATTTGTTTAACTCTTCTGCGGGAACAACTACTCTTGTAACATCTCTTTCAACAGATATTCCATTAAATTCAAGTGCCCTGTATCCAACAGTAATTCTTGAACTTCTGAACAGATTTCTGTAAGCTGATTCAAGATTTTGAATTGTTTCAGCACTTAATTGATAATCTGAGCCATCAAATAGTAATCTGATAATGTTGTCATATGAAATATCATTATCAAAAAATCTGAGAAGCCATCCGGATACCCATGCTAAAGTCGTATCTTGATTTAATTCACTGAAAGCCTTTATGTCGTCAAATGGGTCATGCGCATTTAAAAATATACTGTCGTCAAAAAGTCTCAATATAGCCCGGTCATTTGTAAAGTAGGCACCTAAATCAAGATAGAAGCCCAGAAAGTCATCATCTTCAAATTCATCCATTTCGACGGCTAAACCAAATGCTAAAGCTCTGTCCCAACGGCTGTTAGTTATATCAACATCAAACCTTGGCAATGGGAAATACCAACGGCTTTCACGATCTTGAAATGCATCAAGGTTTAATTCCATACGTGCGTTAAAATCTTCTGCAAATAATTCACTTATACGAGAAATTAATTCGTTGTTTGTAACACTTTCAAGCTCAGAACTAAGTTCTCTTACAGTGTTTGAAAGAGTTAAATCAAAATGCAACTCAGGGCTTACTGACCTAATAATATCTGCCCTGCGGGAATATGCCAAAACTATAGAGCTGATTAAAATAACAGAAATCAACGTTAGGATCGAAAATTTGAAAAGTTTTCTCATTTTTATTTCCTCCTAATTTTCATAAGCCGCCCCCGGAAAGAGGGGTTACGGCGGAAAATTTGTTGATGTATATTAATTTCCGCCGTAACTTTAGATACTACATAAATGCAAATACTAAAGGCATTATTAACATTTCGATGTCAAACATTGACATATCTCTTAAAGGTCTTAAATTCGTTGGAACATTTATTGCTTGACCAAGATCACTGATCGTTATTTTGAAATCTCCGTCACTAAATGTTATAGTTTCCCCGCCTATGCGAGCAGACGATAAGGAGAATACAACGTCATTATTGTCAGATACTGCGAATGTTCCTCTAATATTTCCAAGGGCATGAAGATCAATAACAAAATTGTCATAAGATTGAGTCGTGTCCCATTCAAAACTGAACATAATAGTATCAAAGTCTGTACGAATTGTTACGTTGACTGAATAATTGTCTGTATTCACATTGCTGCCGGTTATAGAAAAGAAGAAAGAATCAAATCCATCAGGATCATCGAATGAAATATAGAAGTTATCAAGCATATTAACTTCCCCGATTGCTCCTATTTCAAATACACTTCCATCAGGATCTTCAATACGGATTGCGATGTATCTTCCATCTCTTTCAATGAATTGAACAGCTATGTAACCACTCATTAAGCCGGATAATTCATCAATAGATGCGTGCATTTCATCCATCAACATAGCGTTGAATCCCATTGATTGATAAATTTCATCATCTAATATAACTTTTAAAGCATCAACAATAAATTCATTTAATCTCGAACCATTTACTGCAATTGATGTTACTATTACATCTCCTTGAATTTGATCAAAGTCAACTGTTCTATCTTCAATTGTATAAACGAAACCTCTTGCTAATTCATCATAAAGTTCTTCAAGTCTATTCAGTGTGTATTCGCTTAAAGAGTCATTTGCAGCTAAGCCGCCGGAAGGTCCAATGAATAACTCGCTATATGATAATCCGCTAATTCCCATTTCTTCAAGCATTGCAATATCAAGTTCACGTTCAAGTCCAAGACCGTTTGCGTTAGAAAACGCCATTAGATCATCAAAGAAATTAGAAGCACTGACAGAGATGTTTTCGCCTAAAAAGCTTACAATAACATCTGAATCCGTCAAGAAAAGCCCAATATCCATCATTTCTTGAACATCTACGGTAAGAGCCAAAACTCTGTCTCTTAAACTGTTGCTTAAGTTTGAAGTTATTAAAGGCATTCCGGCATCAAAGCCCATGAAGCTATTAACATTAAGTAAAAGTTCAATATCAAATTCACCCGTTGCAAATATTTCGCCCATTTGTGCAAATACTCTGTTGTCACCAAGGCTCATAAGCTCTGATTCAAGATGACGCATAGTGTATGCCCAAGTAGCGTTAAAATATTCGGCAGGGTTAGAACGGTCAACACTTCTGCGTTCAGCAGGTGCTGTGCCATTTGAGCCGCCTGTTTCTCCGGGTGTTGCACAAGCAGATAGCACTAAGATCATAACCATAACAAGTGCTATCATCATACTGATAAATTTCAAAGACCTTCTTCTAATCATTTTTTATTTCCTCCTAAGATGTTTTAATAAAGTTTTATTTACGCTAATCCAAAACCCATAAAATTTGCTAGCTTTTTAATATCTGAACAAAGAGTTTTAAATTCATGAGGATTAAGAGATTGATGCCCATCAGATAGTGCCTTTTCAGGATTTGGATGAACTTCAATCATTAAACCGTCGGCTCCTGCAGCTACTGCCGCTTTGGAAAGTGGAGCTACATATTCTCTGACCCCTGCCGCATGGCTTGGGTCAACGATTATTGGCATATCTGACCTGCTTTTGATAACGGGCACAGCACTTATATCAAGCGTATTTCGAGTGCTAGTTTCGTAGGTTCGTATGCCTCTTTCGCATAGGATAACATTATAATTTCCTTCGCTTCTAATATATTCTGCGGCATTAAGCCATTCGTCAATCGTAGCAGCAATACCTCTTTTAAGAATTACAGGCTTACCTGATTTGCCTACAGCACGAAGCAAAGGAAAATTTTGCATATTCCTTGCACCAATTTGCAAAATATCTACATACTTTGCAGTTTTTTCTATAAGGTTAGCATCAAGAACTTCGCAAATAGTAGGCAAACCTGTTTCCATTTTTGCCTCGTATATGTATTTAAGCCCTTCTTCTTCAATACCTTGAAAAGAGTAGGGGGACGTTCTTGGCTTGTAAGCACTGCCACGCAAGATATTTGCGCCCGATTCTTTAACATAACGAGCAGCAGACAAAAATTGTTCCCTGTTTTCAACAGCGCAAGGTCCGCCGATTATAACGAAGCTTCCCCCGCCTATTATTATGTCATCGACAGTAATCGACAAATAATTTGCCTCCCTCTTAAACCACCATCTTCTTAATAGTATATCGTATTTTTTCATATATTTCAACCAGAAAACAATATGAATTTTATGGAGTATATAATATGTTCATGCCAACCGTCCCATAGCATCTATCATTATACCATATGAGTATTTAAAAATCTATCAGGTTTTGCTTGTATCCACACGCTCTAAGGGCTTGGCGTAAATGCCGTCGAACCTAATCCAAGCGGCACAACAAATACAAGTGTAGTCGTCGGGTTTATATGGATTGTTAGTTGAATTGAAGGGGCTTCTTTTCGTGTTCCTGCTGAAAACGATGTATCATAAGGGATTCCGGCAGATATAAGCAGGGATATTAATACGTTAAATCTACACATTGAAATAGGCTCGCCATTCATAACTTGCCGGAATATGTCTATAGAAAACAATGACATTATTTGGTTATCGAATACAGACATGATAAAAACCCCTCTCGTTATCAGTTTATGTACAAGTTTGGGGTTTTGTGCGGAATTGTTAAAATACTTCTTCAACAACAATGTCATATGGTTTCCCATTGACTTTAACAAGAAAGTTATGCCTGTTTTTAGGGTGATGTTCAATAGCATTAACCAAGCTATTTGTATTTTGCACTAAAATAGCGTGTGCTTCTTCAATCGATATGCCTTCAAACCGAATAATGTCTCCGGTTTTAGATTGAGCAACTATATGCAAGTCTGATGAAATAACAGTAGCTATTTTTGCGTAACCTCCTGCTGTTTGCCCGTCTTCCATAACAATAATTGGGTTGCCGTCGCCTGGTATTTGTATGCTTCCTGTAACTATTCCCTCGGAAATAATATCACTTCCGGATTTTGTTTCTATTTGAGGACCGTTCAATCTGTATCCCATTCTGTCAAACTGATTTGTTACTTGATAAGAGCTGTTAAGAAATGTCTCAATTCCGCTGTTAGTAAAAAAATCATCCTGCGGACCCAAAACTACTCTAACTGTATATTCTCCCGTATAGGAATAAACTTGTTTTATACGATTTCCAATCAGTTCCCTAAGGGTTTTTGATGGTGCGCTTGTTGTGATGATATCAGACACTTTTAAAGCTCTGCCTTCATATCCGCCTATTCCTGCTCGTAAAAAAGTTGTTTTTGAATTCATAACAACGGGTACATCAATTCCACCGGCAAACGAGAGATACCCTCTGCATCCGGATTTTAGCATCCCAAAACTCAAAACACTTCCCTTTTTTATAAAGATGCTCTCCCACATAGGTACAGGATTGCCATCTATTTCAGGCGAAAACTCTGCCCCTGTAATAGCGATTACTGAATCAGACAAAAACCTCATGCTTGGGGCGGTTAGACTGAATTCCAACACAGCTGAATTTTCATCATTGCCAACTAATATATTAGCCGTTTTGTATGCAAGTGAGTCCATTGCGCCTGACGAAGGTATTCCAAGTTTTCTAAACCCTTTGCGCCCTGAATCAACAACAATTGTTAAAATACCGGGAGTTATAATTTCAGCAGTCATAATTTATCTAGTCTCCTATTCTAGCCGGATGTATTCTTCGGGTGTTATTGATATAAATTGTATTAAATCTCCCGCCTCATATAATATAGGCTTTTCACGATTAGGGTCAAACATTTTATATGGTGTCCTTCCGATCAACTGCCATCCGCCGGGGCTTTCTATTGCATAAATTCCTGTTTGAGCTCCTGCAATTCCTACGCTTCCAGGTATAACTTTTGTTCTGGGAGATGTTAAGCGGGGAGCGTTTATTTTCTTATCAAGTTCACCTAAAAATGAAAATCCCGGCATAAAACCGAGCATGTAAATCAGATAAGGCTTTGAAGTATGAATTTTTACAACTTCCTGTGCTGTAATTCCATTAATTTCTGCAACAGACTCAATATCTGGACCAAATTCGCCGCCATAACAAACAGGAATTTCAATAATATTCGGATTTTTAATGTCTTTAGTGCACATATTTAGCTCAGACTCTTTAAGCTTAGATACAAGCTCTGAATAAGAAATAACTAGAGGGTCATAGGTTATAGTCAGTGCTTTATACGACGGAAACGTCTCCGTAATTCCTTCAATTTTGGAAGAAATAACTGCACTTTGAAATGCCGTCACTGCTTTATTAAGCTCTTCTGAAATAGATTGTCCGAATTCAACTACGATTGCTTTGTCACCTAATGTTAAATATTTCGCCATTTAAACAATCTCCTTTAACGCCGTCGGATGTATCCCCTCAGCCGCTAGCGCAGATTTAATTGCCGTAACAAACTCTACGGCTTCCGGGTTGTCACCATGAACACAAATCGAATGCGGTTCAAGGTTAATTGCTTCGCCTGTTAAACAAATAACAGTTTTATCCTTAACCATTTTAACGACACGCTTTGCGCACTGTTCAACATCATGAATCATTGCCCCTTTTATCCCCCGTGCAACTAAAGTGCCGTCTTTGTTATAAGCTCTGTCAGCAAAAACCTCGTTTGCGGCTTTAAGCCCTATGTCATTTGCCGCTCTAGTCATTTCGCTGTTTGCAAGGGCAAGGAATATGATAGTTTTATCTATTTCATAAATTGCATCAGCTATTGCTCGAGCAATATTATAATCAACCGCAGCCATATTATAAAGTGCGCCATGTGGTTTTACATGTTGAATTTTTTGACCCTTAGCTTTAGCAAAGGCCCAAAATGCGCCTATTTGATATTTAACATAAGCCTTTACTTCTTCAGTAGAAACAGCCATAGCCCTTCTACCAAAACCCAGTAAATCGGGCAAACCAGGGTGCGCTCCGACCATAACCCCGTTTTTAACCGCCATCTCGACAGTCTTTTCCATAACAACAGGGTCTCCCGCATGGTATCCGCAGGCAATATTTGCAGAGGTCACGTGTTTTAATATTTCATCATCATACCCTAACCTGTAATTGCCAAAACTTTCGCCTAAGTCTGAATTTATGTCAATCTGATACATGTATAGTTCCTCCACAAAATTAATAAAAATAGTCTATCATACGGCTGTAATAGCTGTCAATGAAATGACGATATGACAAAATAGCAAATTCCATGTATCTACAATCAACTATAGTTGAAATCAAAGATGATTTGTGATAGAATGTGCCCTGTTGCAATTATTAATAAATACCTAGGAGGAACAAAATGAACCAAGAATCTGCAAAATCGTTAGAAGAAATGATGAACGAAAAACCTAAAAAGAAAGTAAACTGGTCAGCTTTCGTTGAATCTGATGCGGTTAACTTTTTTAACGCACACGAACTTGAAAAAATGTCAATCGAAGATGGTAATGGAAATAAAGCAAAGCTTTCTCGCCAAAAAGATAACGCTATCAAAGTTGAATATTCATCAACTACGATTTTATAAGTCATAATGGAGCAAATACATAAATCACCAAAAAAAGGTTTCATCGCTGCTATAGCAGCACAGCTAACATGGGGAATGCTTGTATTTTATTGGAAATCTATAGAGTCAATATCAGCATATGAAATTCTTGCAATGAGAGTCATTATGAGTGTTGTTACTGCGGTAATCATTCTCTCATTCAAAAGTGCTTTAAAGGATTCCCTAATAGCAATGAAAGACAAAAAATTTGCCGGCATGATACTTATTGCCGGCTTAATTATCGTATCTAATTGGGGAATGTTCATATATGCTGTTAATAACGGCTTTATTTTAGAAAGTGCGTTGGGATATTTCATTTCTCCAATACTGACGGTGTTATGCGGTGTAATTTTCTTTAAAGAAAAACCGGACAAATATATAATTGTTTCAGTTATATTTGTAAGCCTGGCAGTAATTTATATGACGATAAGCTATGGCAGACCGCCTTTTATTGCGCTATACCTAGCTATTACGTTCAGCGGCTATTTAACGGTCAAGAAAAAAATAAACGCTGAACCGGTTGCAGGTCTGTTTTTAGAATCGCTTGTAGTTACACCATTTGCGTTAATTTTCGTTATATTCCTTATGGTTACAGGGGCATCAAGTATACTTACTGCAACGATTCCTATTAATTTACTGCTGCTGCTATCAGGGGCAGTAACTATGACCCCGCTTATGTTTGTAATGATAGCTCAAAAGCATATCAGCATGTTGATTTATGGCATACTTAGTTACATCGCCCCGACAATGCAAATGCTTATAGGCGTATTTGTTTACTCAGAGGAGTTTACAATGATTGAGGCTGTTTCATTAGTAGCTGTTATATGTGCGATATCATACTTTACTTTTGGTCAGTATAAGAAATCACAGATTTTAGCTTCTACCAACATCAGCAAGCCATCTCTTTCTTGAAGTCCTAAGTAGCATTAATAGGATAACGCCTATGGAAGACAATATAGCAAGAACTAAAAACCTTACCGTTTCGCTTGGAATAAACCCTACAAGCATTGGGATAAACAGTGCGGATATCGCTAAACCGATTAATATTGCACCTAAATTTCCTCCTATGTATTTGAGCCCGAAATAATCAGAGGCAAGAACAGGGTTTACACCTGCCGGACCTCCGTAACAAAACGCCATTATGAACACAACAGGCAGCAAAAATACTCCGCTGATAAATATCAAAAGCAGAGAGCAAATTGCAGTAGCTGCTGTAATCGCAATAAGTGTGTTTTCTCTGCCCGCCTTTTCAGAAATTATCGGCGCAAGTAAACGCCCAAGAGCGTTACCCATACCGGCGACCATAACCAAAGACGTGCCGACAGCGGCACTTAGCCCTCGGTCAATGGCAAGGCTTTTGAGTGCCGGAAGAATGACCAAATACGCCGGAGTGCCAAACACAAGTGCTAAAGTCATATAATAAAACTGTTTTGTTTTGATAATTTCATTTGTTTCAAACTGTCTTCCGACAAATTCTACTTCTCTATTTGCCCCGGATGATTCCGGTAGCCTAATAAGCCTAAATAGACACAAAACAGAAATTGCGATAATTATTGAAACTGTATAAAGCGTGTTAATAACCCCGATTTGAGATACCAAAACTTCTGTAACAGGCGCAAATACAACCGCTGAAAAACCAAATGATGAAACGCAGATTCCAATTGCAAATCCGCGTCGATTCGGAAACCATTGTTGTGCTGCCGTTAACACCGTGTTATAAATCATCCCGATACCCGTGCCTCCGATTACTCCATAGGTTAAATATACAAGCCAAGGGTGGCTTTGAGGCACAAGAGGCGTGGCAGCAATACCCGCAGCAAGCATCATCCCGCCGATAAACAAAATAGTTCTTGAATCAAGCTTTGTCAGCAGCTTTCCTCCTATAATTATGCCTATAACAAAAAAGCCAAGCATGTACGATGATGTTAACATTACAGATTCAACTGCCCAATTAAGATGTTCGCTAATAGGGGCAACAAATATGCTCCAAACATATAAAATTCCTATGAAAAATTGTAGAACAGTTCCCGCTATTAAAATTTTAATTGCAGTCTTTCTTTTTGATGTGTCCATTTAGTGAATTCTCCTCTTGAAAGTGATGAATTTTATAATCACTCTACTTGTAATTGTTTGAATAATAGCGCATAATGAATAGTAGCGTGTCAGTATATCATAAAAATGTTAGATTGTATATTTTTGGAGGAAAAAATTATGCGGGATTATAAAAGTGAAGCTAAAAACAGAGTTGAATGGATAAAAGAAATTCTAACAAAATCCGGAGCAAAAGGTATAATATTTGGCAACAGTGGTGGAAAAGACAGTGCTCTCGTTGGAATCCTTTGTAAAATGGCGACAGATAACGTGCTTGGCGTAATTATGCCTTGCGCTTCAAAACAAAACTATACATCTGATAAAGATGATGCTCTGAAACTGGCAGACAAATTTGAAATTAACACTAAAGTAGTTGACCTAACCGATACAAGGGAATCTCTTTTAGAACAGTTTGAGGCAAATATTTCTATATCAGAAATCGCAAAAAGCAATATAGCACCTCGTCTTAGAATGACTACACTGTATGCAATTGGTCAAACAAAGGGTTATCTCGTTGCAGGGACGAGTAATAAAAGTGAATATCATATGGGTTATTTTACAAAATGGGGTGATGCGGGCTGCGACTTTAACCCTATAGCAGACTTAACAGCCACGGAGATTTTTAAGTTTTTAGAATATCTAAATTGTCCGATTGAAATTATAAAAAAAGCACCGTCTGCCGGACTTTTTGATGGTCAGACAGATGAAATGGAAATGGGCGTTACTTATTGCGCTATAGATAAATATATTGAAACAGGAAAAGGTCGAGAAGAGGACGTTGCAATAATTGAGAGAATGCATAAGACATCTGAACATAAAAGAAGCCTGCCGCTTAAGTTTGAAAATTAATATTAATCCACAATGAATTTTGTTAAGGGTTAATAAATCAAAACGAATGGACTGATTAAAAATGGCACTTGATGGTGTAACGATAGCTGCTGTTGTAAAAGAGCTAAACTCAAAAATCGCAAACGGGCGTGTTGATAAAATATATCAGCCTGAAAAAGATGAAGTAATAGTAAATATAAGGGCGCAGGGAAGCAACCATAAACTACTTTTAACAGCAAACCCTTCTCATGCTCGCTTATGTCTAACTAACGAAGCAAAGTCAAACCCAATAGATGCACCTCTATTTTGTATGCTCATGCGCAAACATCTTTCCGGAGGCAAAGTGCTTGATATAGAACAAGAAGATTTTGATCGTATAATTAAAATCCGCATTGAGTCAATGAGCGAAATGGGTGATTTGTCAGTTAAAACACTCATAATCGAAATAATGGGTAAGCACAGCAATATTATTTTGATTGACCACGCAGATATTATTCTTGGTAGCATCAAATATGTGTCGTTTGATACAAGTAGCGTTCGTGAAGTCTTGCCCGGAAAATCATATGTGTCTCCGCCCTCTAAAGGTAAACTTGACCCAACTAAGTTAGATGAATTGCAGTTTATTCAACTTGCAAAAAGCTCGCCTGAAAAAGCGTTAGATTTTTTGTATAAAACATATAGCGGAATGAGCCCTTTCTTCGCAAGCGAAGTTTGTTTTCGTGCTGATTCGGATGACAATATGTCTCTTAACAGCAAATCTAACGATAAGATTCTAACGCTCTTTAACGCATTTAGCCAACTTATGAACAAAATTAAAGACGGCAAGTTTGATTTCAATATACTGCTTGACAAAAATAAAAAGCCGATGGAATTCTCTTGTATCAGTATGGAGTTGTTTGCTGCATATGATAAAATAGAAGCCGAAAGCGCATCAGAACTTCTAGAGATGTATTACAAAAGCAGAGATTCACAGTTTAGAATGTCGCAAAAAACAGCCGACCTTCGTAAAATGGTTAAACTAAATTTTGACCGTTGTGTCAAAAAGCAGGATGTTTATGAAAAAACACTGAAGGGCATTGAAAATAGAGACAGACTTAAAGTTTACGGTGAGCTTTTAACGGCAAACATCTACGCCATAGAAAAAGGAATGAACACCTTCACAACCGTTAATTTCTATTCGGAAGATGGTGAAGAAATAACGATACAGCTTGATCCTACAAAAACCCCGGCTGAAAATGCTCAAAAATATTTTAAACGATACACAAAAGAAAAGCGAACGTTTATCGCACTTAAAGACCAAATGAAACAGAATAAAGAAGAGCTTGCTTACCTTGATTCCGTCATGACAATGATTTCGTCATGTAACGATGAAGCAGATATTGAAGATATTAGAGAAGAATTGACAGATAATGGATATTTGAAGAAAAAACCCAAGCGCAAAGGACAGAAGCAAAAAACTTCAAAGCCAATGCATTTCATTTCTTCCGACGGGTTTGACATTTACATAGGCAAAAACAACAAGCAAAACGATGAGCTTACGCTTAAATTCGCAGAAAGTCTTGATATTTGGTTTCACACAAAAGATATACCCGGTTCACATGTTATCGTAAGGACAGGAGGAGAAACTCCTCCCAATAAAACGCTGACAGAAGCAGCGACCCTTGCTGCATACTATAGCAAAGCAAAAGAATCCAGCCTTGTTCCGGTTGATTATGTTATAAAAAAACATGTTAAAAAACCAAACGGAGCAAAACCCGGTATGGTTATTTATGATAATCATAGTACAGCTTATGTAACGCCGACCGAGGAAGCCGTGTCCGAGATTGTTAAGAAGGAGTAGGGGGAGGAGTGGAATTGAACAACAGGGAGATACATATAACAACAAAACAAGAGCGGTCAGCAATTTTCAAATCATTTCAGACCAAGTTAATGCCTTTTTCAAGGCATCAAATGTTGCATCTTGATGGCTGTCTTAGGATAATTAACAAGATCAAAAAATAGGAGGAACAAAATTGTTAAGTTTATTAAAGTTACCGTTTCAAATAATATGGTTTTTAATTGGACTTGTCTTTAACCTAACAGGTCGTCTTTTGGGTATATTGTTAGGGCTAATTTTAATGGGGTTAGGGCTTCTTCTAACATTTACGATAATTGGTGCTTTTGTGGGCATTCCGTTTTTAATTTTAGGACTACTGCTTATTATTAAGTCGATATTTTGATGAAAAAAAGGCTGTCCGAGGCTAAATCGGAGAGCCTTTATACTTCTACACCTCTATAGTTGAATATTTTCATCGGCAATATTTCTACAACGCATTAACCGGCGGCAGACATCTATCTCCCTCACAAACATAAAATGTAGTTTTATCATCAAGAAGCTTATACTCTTCCGTTGGTTTATTCAAAACCTTTACAACCCAATTATGCTTAACTTTAAGTTTATGCAGATCATCAGCATCCTTTAAAACGCAAACAATATCTTTGGTAGGAAGAGAAGAATACATATAAAAGCTATTATTCCCTGGGTGAGATGAAGCCTCTCCGTCCATAAAGCTATTTTGATTTTGGGAAAGTGTATACAGCCCTTTATCCTTTGTGAGCTTATAAAGCCTGTCAAGATTATAAGCCATAACAGAATTTCCTGAAGGGATTGCCCCGTCGTAGCTTTCCTTTGGTCTTGCAATAAGCTTCTCGCTATCCTTACCATAGAGATAAAATCCGTTGTCCTCGTGATCAAGAAACTGTTCAACAATTTTCCCGTTTACTTCAAGCGCTCTTTCTAAATAGATCTCGTTAAAACAAGCTTCGTACAGAGAAATTAACGCCATTGTATAAAAGGCATAATCATCAAGATATCCTGTGCCGCTTAACTTGCCATCAGTTATCGCAACATGTATTACATCATCTTTAATTAGATTATTTTCGATAAACGAAGCTGCATTCTCAGCTCTTTTCAAATATCGTTCATCTTTAAAAACTCTGTAAGCGTTTGCGTACGCCCAAATCATCAAGCTATTCCATGCAGTTAGTATTTTATTATCTTTGTGCAAACAAGTCCGGTTTTTGCGGTATTCGTAAATCTTTGGCATGAATTTTGACATATCAATAAAAGGCGGTTTCTGCCTTATAATATTAGGGATGCTCTCTCCTTCAAAGTTGCCTTTTTCTGTAATATCGTAATAATTGCAAAATTTTTTACCGTCTTCTTCGCCTAAAATTTTAATTATTTCATCCGGATTGAATACATAATACTTACCTTCAACGCCGTCACTATCAGCATCTTGGGCAGAGTAGAGTCCGCCTTTATGATCAGTCATTTCACGTTCTATATATTCAAATATCTTATCAGTTATCTCTTTGTACAGCACATTTTCGGTTATTTCATATGCCAAAATATAGGTTGTTGCAAGTAAAGCATTATCATAAAGCATTTTTTCAAAATGCGGGGCAAGCCACATCTTATCAGTTGAATAACGCGAAAACCCATAACCTATATGATCAAAAATTCCGCCTTTAAACATTTGAATAAGTGTCTTTTCTGACATGTCAAGTGCTTCAAGCGCTGTGACTTCTGACTGTTTATTAGTTTGTTCATGGTATCCAAGGAGGAACATAAGATTGTGCGGAGACGGGAATTTAGGTGCTCTTCCAAATCCTCCATATTCTGTGTCAAACATCCGCTTGAATGTCAAAAAAGCATTTTCTGTAAGAGTATCAAACTCAGGTATATGGTGCTTTGTGGTTTCAGCATTCAGGTATTTGATCATCTCATCGCTGCTTTTTGTAAGCTTTTGCCTGTCTTTTTTCCAGTGGCGCAATATTTGGTTAAGCAGATTTTCGAAGTTTTTTGGCGGAAAATAAGTGCCGGCAAAAAAAGGTTTTTGATCAGCTGACATAAAAATACTTGTAGGCCAACCTCCGCTGCCTGTATATGCTTGACACACTCTCATGTATACACTGTCAACATCAGGCCGTTCTTCTTTGTCCAATTTAATTGACACGAAATTTTCGTTTAAAATTCCTGCAATTTCTTTATTTTCAAAGCTCTCGTTCTCCATTACGTGACACCAGTGACAAGTTGATATATCATAATTCATGAGTACCCAATAGAAAGAAAGATAGGCTTATCCTCAGCCTTTGCTTTTTCAAACGCTTCGTCTCCCCATGGAAACCAATCTACCGGATTATATGCATGTTGCAGTAGATAGGGAGATTTTTCGTTAATCAATCTATTGGGTGCTGATGTTGAATTAGTCATGGGCATCACCTCCTTTAGTTGATTTTTACGAATATAATTCCCCTTCTTTGTTTGAGATATGCAACAATATTTATTCCGTTTCTAAATTTTCAGGTAAAAAGGGGTATGGCATTAAGTCTTTAAGCTTTACAATTTCATATTCTTCTTCGTTTAATGCAAGGATTACATCAAAATCGCTATAATCACAAAACTCAAGCATTACTTGCCTGCATGAGCCGCATGGAGCGCATATTTCATCAGGTGTTTCGCCTGCCCCTCCTACAATTGCAATTGCTTTGAATTTTTTAACACCGCCGGAAACCGCTTTAAAAAAAGCAGTCTTTTCAGCACAGTTTGTGCATGAATAAGAAGCATTTTCGATATTGCAGCCACCAAAAACAACTCCGCTTTCAGCAAGAAGTGCCGCACCGACTTTAAACCCGGAATACGGAGAATAAGAGTTTTTACGAGCATTGAATGCTGCTTGAATCAAATTTTTAATATCCATGATAGTCCTCCGGTTATACTATCGCAAGCGCCAATTCCATCATTTGCGTAAAAGAGGTTTGACGCTCATCCGATGTTGCTGCTTCGCCTGTAAACGGGCAGTCAGAAATCGTACAAATACAAAGGGCATTTTTACCTGCTCTTGCTGCGTTCATATATAGTGCGGCAGCCTCCATCTCAACTGCTAAAACATGCATCTTTTGCCAGGCAACAAGACTTAATGCATCATCATAAAATGTGTCAGATGTAAATACATTACCCACCTTAACGTTTAGTTTCATTCCTCTTGCTTTAGCAACCGCTTTTTCAAGTAATTCATAGCTTGCTATAGGTGCATATGTGCCCGGCAAATTATATTGGTCAGCATATGAAGAGTTTGTACAAGCTCCCATCCCAATAACTACGTCTTTAACATGTAAACTCTCATCAATTGCTCCGGCCGTGCCAATTCTTATTATGTTTTCAACATCATAAAAATTGAACAGTTCGTATGAGTATATACCCATTGACGGCATTCCCATACCACTTGCCATTACACTTACCAGTTTGCCTTTATACTTACCTGTATATCCATGAATCCCGCGTACGTTATTGACTAGCTTTGCATCTTCAAGAAAAGTTTCTGCGATAAATTTTGCACGAAGAGGATCTCCGGGCATTAAGACAGTCGGTGCGAAATCGCCTTTATTGCATGAAATATGGGGAGTAGGGGTTTTAGACATAATTAATATTCTCCTTTTTCGGTTTCGTTATTTTTTATAATATTGATAAGGCGGCTTGTTCCAAGCCTTTGTGCTCCAAGTTTTATAAATTTTTCAGCATCCTCAAAATTGTTTATTCCTCCGGATGCCTTTATTTTTACATTTTTGCCGATATATTTGCTAAGTAGTTCAATATCTTCAAATGTTGCGCCTCCGCTGCTAAACCCTGTTGAAGTTTTAATATAATCTGCACCGGACTCTGTAACAATTTCGCACATTTTGATCTTCTCATCATTTGTTAATAGGCATGCTTCAATTATAACTTTTAGCAGCTTGCCTTCACACTCAGACTTAATTTTCTTGATTTCAGAGAGCACATCGTTATATTTCCGCTCTTTAAGCCTGCCTATGTTTATTACCATATCAATTTCGTCTGCGCCGTCTTCTATCGCTGTAGATGCCTCAAAGATTTTGGATTTAGTAGTGCTGTAACCAGATGGAAAGCCAATTACAGTACATACAGCGATTTTCCCGAATACATATTTACTTGCAAGTTTAACAAAACTTGGTGGAATACAGACAGATGCCGTTTTAAAATTAATTCCATCATCGCATAAAGAAGTAATTTGTTCACTTGTCGAACTTGGTGAAAGAAGGGTATGGTCAACCATTTTAAGAATTTCAGAAACTTCCATGTTTTCACCTCATTAACTATCAAATTTCACTCAAATTACAGGCAAATTGACATTTTTCCAGAAGCTGCTCGTTTCCGTCCGCTGACAAGCGAATAATTTCTTGTCCATTTGAATATACGATATCACCGTTCTCACATACGGTATAATCCATAACACCTTTTTTTAAGCAAGTTTGGACGCCACTTTTATCTGTACGCACAAGTTCCCAGGTGTATGGGATAATGCCGGGGAATTTTTCTCCTCTGCGTTGATTCGCCTTTAATTCTTGCTCAGCATTTATCATATTGCCTTCAAAGAACAGTTCTTTCTCGCTTTTTTGCTTTGCCTTTATGTTTGAACCTGACTTCCCGGAACGCAGTGATTCACCGCCGAATGCAATAGAAAAATAGTTGAGCAATCCCCAGATAGCTCTAATAATTCTGATAGGGAACATCAATATGTCCAAGAATATATTGCCCTTATCACGTGTATTACGGTAAGGTCGTTTTATAAAAAGCAAATTACCGTTCTTATCCTCTTTTGGGGCTATATAGTTAAATTGGTCTGATTCAAACAACTCTTCAACGCTGCCGATTTTAGTGCAGTAAACGCATATTCCCGATGGTCCTACTCCCATAGCATATCCTTGTGGTGATTTTGCAAGACCTGCGGAAGAAAAAAATATTTTACTTCCATCGTTTGAGTAGCTTGGGTAATCTTCTATTGTATCACCCTCTGTAAGTTCTTGGTATCTTCCTGTTTTAAGGTCAAAAATGGCAATATGTCTTTCTGTAAAATCTCCGATACTTGCTGCACAACTACCCTCAAAGACATCTATCTTATGGATTTGCAATGTATTACTGGCTATAACATGTCCTTCAATATCGGCATCTTCAAGCCCCTTTTTGTAAAGCCCACCAAGTTCACCAAGCGACGCAGAGTAAACTAAGCCCCCACTATATGAAGAAGCTCCATTTATACTGATATTTCCGGCTTCTGTATCGTCGGATTCCGGAAAGTGTCCCGTACCCATAAACATTGCACCCGTTCCATTTGTTTTCCATTCGTTGCGGATTTTGATGTTTTTTAAATTTTCCAGGTACTTAGAAATTTTTTGAGAGTCATACTCTTTCATTCCGCTATCTGTTTTAACATAAAAACGATTTTTTGATGTATATAAAATACCACTCATTGTTTAACTTCTCCTTATAAAAGACTTTTAACCTCAAGCATATTTTCCCAGTATCGTTTAGGCATATGAGTCATGCGGCAACGAGGATTTTCTCTGCTTTCAATTGAAATCGTGTTATAAAATTGTTTCCATAACGATTGATACATTTCCTCTTTTTCTGATATAGGAGGCAGCTCTAAGTCATCTATTGATATAATTTCACTCTTTCTATTCTGGTAAACAAGAGCTGCTTTATGTGTTTTATCAAATATCATGAAGTTTTCATTATCATAACGAAGAGTAAAATGATTTGCGAGAAAAGGCAGAACGTAATTTTTAGGAGTTATTGTTGAAACAAGAGCCTCTCCGATATCCGAAAAACGGATAAATCCTTTTAAGTTATGAGCCTCCCTAAGCAGATGTAATTCTGCTGCAAGCAACGGGGCAACTACAGGATCTCCAAGCTTGTTTAACAGTTTACTGCCTTCTTTGTACCCTCGAAAAAGAAAAGCAAGAATTTTAAGCTCTTTTTGAGGAAGACAGCTTAAAAACACTGTGCAAACAAGGTTTAAAGCTTTTTTAGAAATTTTATTTGGAATAGATTTATGTACCCTTGAAGCTTTATCATGGTCAGTAACTATTACCTTTGTATCCATAAGCGTTAAAGGCACATCACTTTCAGGTAAAATATCATAAGGAGTCTCTTTGGAGTACACGGATTCAAACACACAACACAAAAACCCTTCGAAGCTTCCATCGTAAGTGTAGATAATATCTGATATGTCGGCTGAAAGTTTAATATTAGACATGAATCTTATTCCTTATCAAAAGTCTGTCGTATTGCTAAAGAATGCCGACTAAAGACTTTTAAATTTCGAGGGTATATTCCCAAAATTATATCATAAAAAATTTTTTCTCACAAGATATTGACAAAAAAAAGCTTAGTTGATATTATGGAATAAATAAAACCAACTAACATGGTATGGATTGATATTTGGAAAGGTGGTGAACGCTTTGAAAGTTTCAACGCGCGGACGTTACGGATTGCGTGCCTTGGTCGATATAGCATCACAAGAACAGGGCAAAAGTGTAAAATTAAAATCAATAGCCGAAAGACAAAGTATTTCAGAAAACTATTTGGAACAGCTTATCGCTGTTTTAAAGGGTGCAGGGTTGGTTAAAAGCATAAGAGGAGCTTTTGGCGGGTATTCTCTTAACTGCGATCCGAAAGAAGTGTCAGTCCGCAGTATTTTAGAGCTACTTGAAGGTTCACTTTACCCTGTTGAATGTCTTTCAAACGAAGAAAAACTAGCCTGCGGTGTTGGAAGCTGCCAGAACTGCGTAACGAAGCCTGTTTGGGAGAAGATGTACAAAAGTGTTAATGATGTTTTAGACGGTATAACCTTGAATGATTTAGTTAATGACTATGTCGAACAATATAATCGAGGCGAAACATAAGATTTATAAGGGAGTGGTTAGTTAAATATGAAACAGAATATATATTTTGATAATGCAGCGACTACTGCTGTGCGAAAAGAAGTGTTTGCGGCTATGAAACCTTTTTTTGAAAGAGAATTCGGAAATCCTTCAAGCGTTTATGAAATAGCAAGAAATGCAAAGAGGCATATCGAAGATGCACGATTGAAAGTCGCAAAAGCGATAGGTGCTGAACCCGAAGAAATCTATTTTACCGGCTCAGGAACAGAAGCTGATAATTGGGCAATAAAAGGTGCAGCAGATGCAAATAAAAACAGAGGCAGACATATTATAACATCTGTTATTGAACATCATGCCGTGCTTCATACTTGCGAATATCTTGAAAAAAATGGTTTTGATGTTACTTATCTTCCTGTCAATGAACATGGCATAATAGAGCCTGAGGAACTTAAAAAAGCAATGAGACCTGAAACAATTGTTGTATCATTGATGTTTGCGAATAATGAAATTGGTACTATTCAACCTATTAAAGAGCTTGCAGAAATTACAAAATCCGGCGGGGCAATATTTCATACTGATGCAGTACAAGCCGTTGGGCATGTTGAAATAGATGTTAAAGAAATGAATATAGATATGCTTGCTTTGTCCGGTCATAAGCTTGGCGCACCAAAGGGAGTAGGGGCTTTATATATCAAAAAAGGAACAAAAATTGAACAATTTATACATGGCGGCGGACAAGAACGCAGAAAACGAGGCGGAACAGAAAATGTTGCGGGAATTGTTGGACTTGCGGTTGCTGTCGAACTTGCGTCAGTTGAAATTGAAGACGAGCGTAAAAGGCTTGAGTTTTTAAGGGACAAGCTAATTAAGGGGATAGAAGAAAAAATACCACATATTCGTGTTAACGGGCACAGAGAAAAACGTCTTCCCGGAAATGTTAATGTTTCATTTGAGTTTATCGAAGGTGAATCGTTGCTTTTACATCTTGATATGAGCGGGATATTTGCTTCAAGCGGATCTGCTTGTACATCCGGAGACTTAGACCCTTCTCATGTATTGCTTGCTATAGGGCTTCCGCATGAAATTGCTCATGGCTCGCTAAGGCTTACGGTTGGAAGAGATAACACAGAGTCAGATGTTGACAAAGTGCTCGAAGTTCTTCCCGGAATTGTACAGCGATTGCGAGATATGTCTCCATTATATAACCCGGAAAATTAGAATTGAAAGAGAGGGCAACATTATGTATACTGCTAAAGTTATGGATCATTTTTCAAACCCGCGCAACGTTGGGGAAATTTTAAATGCAGACGGTGTAGGAATGGTTGGAAATGCTAAATGCGGCGATATCATGAAAATGCATCTTAAAATAGAAAATGATATTGTTCTTGATGCAAAATTTAAAACTTTTGGATGTGGAGCTGCTGTTGCTACAAGTAGTGCAGCTACTGAAATGGTCATTGGTAAAACTGTAGAAGAGGCTATTAAAATAAGCAATAAAGCCGTTATGGATGCTCTCGGAGGTCTTCCTCCTGAAAAAGTTCATTGTTCTTGCCTTGCGGAAGAAGCTTTACATGCAGCGTTATGGGACTATGCTGTAAAAAATGGCAAATATTATGAAGGTTTAAAATCTCCGGAAGAACATTCTGAACATTAAAACTAAAGGATAAGTAAAAACATGAAAAAACGTGTATTAGTAGGTATGTCGGGCGGTGTTGATAGTTCTGTTACGGCATATATTTTAAAGGAACAAGGGTATGAAGTAATCGGCGCAACATTTAATTTTTGGGATAACGGAAAAAACGGAGCTTCTGATGCAGCATGTGTTTGTGATAAGCTTGATATACCATTTTATACTTTTGATGTGCGGGATGAATTTAAAACGCATGTCGTGGACTATTTCATAGACTCTTATGTTAAAGCAGAGACACCTAACCCTTGTGTTGTGTGTAACAGGCATATGAAATGGGCAAAAATGTTAAGCAAGGCGTTGGAACTTGGTGCTGATTATATAGCGACAGGTCATTATGCTAAAGTTGAATATGATGCAACAAATAATCGGTACTCTTTAAGAAATGCTATTTCGGGGGCAAAAGATCAAACTTATGCACTTTATAATCTAACACAAGAGCAGCTTAGTAGAGCTATTATGCCACTTGGAGATTATAATAAAACGCAAATCCGTGAAATTGCCAAAACTCTTGACTTAAGCGTTGCCGATAAACCCGAAAGCCAGGATATTTGTTTTATTCCGGATGGTGATTACGTTGGATTTATCAAAAGTTATGCGAAGATTGACCCGGGAGAAGGAAATTTCATCGATTCATCCGGCAACATACTTGGAAAGCATAAGGGCATTATTAACTATACAATAGGGCAGAGAAAAGGACTTGGAATTGCAGTTGGAAAGAAAATTTTTGTCAGTAATATTGATGCCGTTACAAATGAGGTTACTTTGTCTGATGAAGACAAGCTCTATTCTAAAGAAATATTTGCAAAAAATGTTAATTTTGTTTCGATAAGTGAGATTAAAGATGGATTTAGATGCACTGCAAAAATAAGATATAATCAAAAACCTGCTAATTGTACTGTTACATTAAAAAATGGAATATTAAAATGTGAATTTGATGAAGCTCAAAGAGCCTCAACACCGGGACAGGCTTTAGTTCTTTATGATGGCGGTAAGGTTTTATGCGGCGGAACTATATTAAAATGCCCCATTATTTAGGCATGAAACCAGGTAATGGAAATTAAAAACACTATATTTATCGCTTTTTGCATAAAAAGGAATACTCTTTTTTGCTTAATAATATTGACATTAGAGATTAATACAAGTATATTATAAACATTACATAGAAATGATTTAAAGGTGATTTATGAAAAGCCGATTTTTTAAAATTGCGCTTGGCATAGTTTTTGTGATTTTTGTGTTATTTTTTATAGCTTCGTCTTCTATGTTTGAAATATCTAAAATTGAAATATTTGGAAACAACCGAGTAAGCGAACAGGAAATCAGAACGGCTTCCGGAGTTGTAACCGGAATAAATATTTTAAGTTTTAATGCCAGAGGTGCGAGAAGAGAACTCTTACAAAACCATTATATCGAAAGAGTAGTTATCGAAAGAGATCTCTTTAACGGAGTTTTAACAATAACCATTAGAGAACGAGTCCTAAGCGGATTTATAGAACATTCAAGCGGTTCCTTTATATACATAGATAAAAACGGCAGAGTTCTTGATGTTAGATCTTATTATACTGAAAGAATGCCTATAGTTGTTGGTCTTCAATTCACAGAATTCAGAATTGGGGAGATTTTGAGAGTAGCAAACCAAGCGGCGTTTGATCATTTAGTTGTTTTAACGCAACTTTTTAATAAATATGAAATAGAGGCGGATGTTCTTAGAGTTGATTTATCAGATGTTACTGATATTCAGATACTTTGGGGGAATGTTAGCGTATTTTTTGGTGATATAAGAGATGCGGATGAAAAGATCAGAACAGCAAAAGCTATAATCCAAAGACTTGATGACGATAACCTAAAAGGGTTTTTAGATATCCGTGACATAAACAGAGACCCTATTTTCAGGTTTTTAACTTAAGTTTTTTAGATTCTAAATTTAGATGTGATTA
Source organism: Defluviitaleaceae bacterium (assembly GCA_009784685.1). Classification (GTDB taxonomy): domain Bacteria; phylum Bacillota; class Clostridia; order Lachnospirales; family WRBF01; genus WRBF01. The sequence goes on from WRBF01000001.1 coordinate 23,084, forward strand.
AGATGTAAAACATAGACTTCAGGGAGGTTTTCGATTTTGATTGATATAGCTAGTTCAAAATTGGGTGCAGCAAAAATAACTGTTATAGGTGTAGGCGGCGGCGGAAATAACGCCGTTGACAGAATGGTCGAAGATGGAGTTGAGGCAATTGAGTTCGTTTGTGCGAATACAGATCACCAAGCTTTAGAACGCTCTATTGCACCTACAAGAATTCAACTTGGGGACAAGCTTACAAAAGGGCTTGGTGCAGGAGGAAACCCTGAAATAGGTCGTCAAGCGGCAGAAGAATCAAAAGAGGAAATTAAACAACTGCTTATTAATTCTGACATGTTGTTTATAACAGCAGGAATGGGGGGCGGCACAGGCACAGGTGCTGCGCCTGTTATTGCGTCTATTGCACGTGATTTAAATATTTTAACCGTTGCGGTTGTAACAAAGCCCTTCAGATTTGAAGGTACTCATAGAATGAAAAGTGCGCTCTCAGGTGTTGCAGAGCTTAAAAAGTATGTTGATACGTTAGTTGTTATTCCTAATCAACGTTTACTTGAAATAATAGATAGAAATACTTCAATGCTTCAAGCTTTTAAGAAAGCGGATGAAACTTTGCGCCAAGGTGTTCAAGGTATTGCTGACCTAATTTCAAAACCGGGACAAATTAACCTTGACTTTGCGGACGTTCATACTATTATGTCCGGTAAAGGTCTTGCGCATATGGGCGTTGGACAAGCAAAAGGTAAAGATAAAGCTGAAGTTGCAGCAGAAATGGCGATAAAGAGTCCTCTGCTTGAAACATCAATTAAAGGAGCAAGAAGCGTTTTGATAAGTATTGCAGGAGATCCACATTTCTCGCTTTTGGAAACAGATACTGCAATTACATATATTACTGAAACTATAGATCCTGATGCTGAAATTATATACGGCACGACTATTAATGATGATTTGGATGACGAAGTCATTATAACTGTTATTGCGACAGGGCTTGATGATGAAAGTGCTCATGCAGAAAATCAAAACCGCCGTATGGCTAACGTATTGCCTCAGCAAGTTCAAAGACAACCTCAAATCAATTTAATGAGCGATCAACTGAACATGGAGCCGCAACAGATTCAGCCTCCTCACATTCCTCCTATGCAAGGTATGCCGGAAATGCAGCCTATGCCGCCGATGAATATGAATATGCAAGGTACTGAGCCTAAGCCTATGCTTCAGCCGGCGCAATCAAAACATTATATTCAGAATGACAAGCCTTACATGCAGCCGGCTGGCTCTCATACACAGCCGCAGATGCCGCCTAATCACTACCATGATTATAGGGATGACTTTGAAGCAAGAGACGAAAACGGTGACATAACTTTCGATATTCCTGTATTTTTACAGAATAAGAGAAAGTAAGTTAAGTTTTAAAAGTCCATGTTTTATATCTAAAAAGGCTTACGTTCTAAATATGTAGAACGTAAGCCTTTTATATATTCCCAACATAGAGGTCGCCATAATTTCCGAAGGGATGATGATCATGTTAAGCATACGTAATCTTGACAAAATTTACATCAATCGTAACACGAAGTTCCAAGCTTTAAAAAATGTTAGCGTTGATATAGAAGACGGAGAAATTTTTGGATTTATAGGGCTTAGCGGCGCAGGAAAGACATCACTTGCGAGATGTATTTCAATGCTTGAAAAGGTTGATGGCGGTAAAATAATATTAAATAGTGCAGATATTACTAAGATTAAAGGCAGTGAATTAAGAGATGTTAGAAAAAAAATCGGTTTAGTGTTCCAACAGTTTAATTTACTGATGAATTCAACGGTTTTTGATAATATAGCTTTCCCACTTAAAATTGCAAAAAAACCAAAAAACTTTATTGAAAATAGAGTAGCTGAACTTTTAGAACTCGTAGGATTAACTGATAAAAAAGACTCTTACCCTTCAAAACTTTCGGGAGGACAAAAACAACGTGTTGGTATCGCAAGAGCGCTTGCTGCTGAGCCTGAAATGGTTATTTGTGATGAAGCAACCTCAGCTCTTGATCCGGAAACTACACGCTCAATACTAGAACTTATAAAAAGCATAAATAAGCAAACAGGCGTAACTTTTATCGTAATAACCCATGAAATGGATGTTATTAAAGAACTATGCCACTCCGTTGCAATTATGGAAGGCGGCGAAATAATAGAACAGGGCAAGGTTATTGATTTGATGGTTTCGCCAAAAAGCAGTGCCGCAAGGCAATTCTTCTCAAAAAGCCTAACATTTGATATGACAAGCCATTTGACAGAGCTACCTAAAGACGGGAAAATTCTCAAAGCTACTTTTATGGGCGACAGTGCCTTAAAACCGTTTATAATGCAAGTAATACGCAATTTTGAGATAGAGCTTTCGATATTATCCGGCGGCATAGAATCTGTCGGTGGAACTATGGTAGGCGAATTGATTTTAAAAATTAGCGGCAATGCCGAAGCTTTAGCTTCTTCCATACAGTATCTTAAGGATTTAGGCGTTGGGATTGAGGTGATATATGATGCAAATCTTTGATTATGGATATTTAAGTCAATTGATAAGCATATTAATGCCGGGAACGGCGGATACGATATTTATGGTTTCAATTTCTTCACTATTCGCTATTTCTATCGGGCTTGGACTTGGTGTAGTGCTTTACATTACACAACCAGGCGGTGTTTGCGAAATAACCCTATTAAACAAGATTCTCGGAACTATAGTAAATATCGGTCGCAGCATACCTTTTGTAATCATCATCATCGCTGTGTTCCCGTTATCAAGGTTCATAGTAGGTACATCAATCGGGCGGACTGCTGCAATTGTGCCTCTTACAATAGCGGCTATCCCTTTTGTTGCTAGGCTTGTTGAAGCAAACCTTAACGAACTTGGGCAAGGAATAGTAGAAGCTGCTGTTTCTGCGGGGGCAACGCCCATGCAAATAATATTCCGTGTGCTTTTGCCTGAGAGTGCATCAAGCCTTGTTTCGAGCTTTACACTAACAATTATAAGCTTAATAGGATACTCAGCAATGGCAGGCACAATTGGCGGCGGCGGTCTTGGAGATGTAGCTCTGCGCCATGGATATCAAAGGTTCAGGACAGATATATTGATATTAACTGTTCTAATACTTGTAATATTAGTTCAGTTTATTCAAATAGTAGGTCAAATAATATCAAAGCGACTTGATAAAAGGTAATCTTTTGAAAATTGAGAGGAGTCAAAAAAATATGAAAAAATTAATATCGCTTATATGTATATGCTTACTGATTGCGACAATAGCTGTATTAACTGGTTGTGAATCAGCAGCAGATAATGAATTTGAAACGCTTGTAATAGGTGCAACTGCTGTGCCTCATGCGGAAATACTTGAGTTTATACGCACAGATATGTTAGAGCAGGGTATTAGTCTTGAAATTAGAGAGTTCAGCGATTTTTCCCTTGTTAACCCGGCTTTGCGTGATGGTCAAATTGATGTTAATTATTTCCAACATGCTCCGTTTCTTAACAATTTTGTTGAAAACACCGGTGCGCCTTTAGTATCGGTATGTCAAATACATATTGAACCTATGGGTATTTATTCAAACAATCTTAATGATTTATCAGAAATACAACCAGGGTCTACTGTCGGGATACAAAATGATGCTACTAATCAAGCAAGGGCTCTTTTGCTTCTAGAAAATGTTGGGTTAATAACATTACGTGAAGGAGCAGGAGTTCTTGCTACAGTTCATGACATAGCAGAAAACCCGCTGGATCTTAATATTTTAGAAATTGATGCAGCTATGCTTCCACGAACGTTAAACGAGACAGCTATTTCGACAATTAATACAAATTTTGCTCTTCAAGCAGGATTAAACCCAATGAACGATGCTCTGGCTATAGAAAATTCTGACTCCCCTTATGCAAATTTAATAGTAGTTAGAGAAGAAGACCTTAACAGGGAAGCCGTTCAAATATTATTAAGAACGCTTCAAACTGAAATGGTGAGGGAGTTTATTCTTGAAAATTACGAAGGTGCGGTTGTTCCTGTGTTTTAATTAGTAATTGTTTTCTTTGAACCATTTTCAAGTTAAACGGCTATAAGTAAAATTCATGCATACTTTTGGGAAAAAAGTCCACTCTAAGCATTAAAGAAGTTTTAATAGTTTTAATGTTTAGAGGAGGACTTTTTATGCGCTATAAAACATTTGTGATATTACTCATGACTACTATTTTGTTAAGCTGCAAAGCAGTGTTTGCAAACATCCCTGCTGCTGAAATAACAGTTGATGCAAGGTCTGCAATTTTGATGGAAGCCTCAACAGGAAAAATACTTGTAGATCAAAACAAGCAGGAAAGACTGTCGATAGCTTCAATAACGAAAGTGATGACATTGCTGCTTGTTTACGAGGCGATAGACGAAGGAAGAATTAAATGGGATGATATTGTTACGGTTAGTGACTATGCCGCAGGCATGGGCGGGTCTCAAATATTTCTTGAGCCAACGGAAAGGCAAACAGTTAGAGATTTAACCAAATCAGTTATAATTGCATCCGCTAACGACTCTGCCGTTGCCCTTGCTGAGTATGTTTCAGGCAGTGAAGAGGCGTTTGTGCAGCTTATGAACAAGCGTGCTTTAAGTCTTGGGATGACAGAGACCTCTTTCCAAAATTCATGCGGACTTGATGCTGACGGACATTACTCCTCGGCAGAGGATGTTGCAATTATGAGTCGTGAGCTTATTAATAATTTCCCCGAAGTGCTTGAAGTATCCTCTATTTGGATGGACTCAATAGTCCATAAAACAGCTAGAGGTGAAGAAGTATTTGGTCTTAATAATACAAATCGGTTAATTAAATCATATCAAGGCGCAGTAGGTCTTAAAACAGGGTCAACGGGTAATGCTTTGTTTTGCATATCGGCTGTGGCTGAAAGAGACGGTATGATGCTTATAGCCGTTATTTTAGGCGGACCTACATCTGAAATCAGATTCCATGAGGCGGCAAGGCTTTTTGATTATGGGTTTTCTAATTACTCGGTAATCGAAGGCGAATCTTCAGGAACGCCAAAAGGGATAATAAATGTTAACAAAGGAGCACAAGAACAAGTAGGCGTGTCAATAAAAACACAGATAAATTGCGTTATCCCTAAAGGAAAAAGCGTTGAACTTGAAAGCAAATTAGAGCTCCCGGAAAAAGTTGATGCACCAGTATTTATGGGTCAGAAAGTAGGGGAGATAGTGTACTTTGCAAATGGCAGTGAAGTAGGTAGGTCTGATCTTATTATAATGGAAGATGTGCCCAAAGCCGGGCTTACAGATAACTTACGAATGCTTTTTAGTAGATGGTTTTAATATTAAATAGCAGATACTAAATCAGTAACAAGTCCTAAGCCCCTTTCATACAATACAGAAGAGGTGTACAACTCATACTATTGCTTTTAGAAAGAGATAGTATCCACTATGTATGAAAGGGGAAAATGATATGATGGATAGAAGTGCCAATGGTATTATTGAGTGCCTAATGCCGCATATAGGCAGGACTGTTACAGTGTTTACTGAAAGCGGAGGTATTTCCGGGTCTGGTTTTACGGGCGTTTTATTAACAGCAGACTTTGGTTGTATAAGACTTCTTGCAAGTATCGGCGCACCGCCTGCATGTCCAATCGGAAGCACTTGCCTTGATTCGTTTAGTCCGGGTCTTGGAAGAAGTGGTCCTGAAGGCGCACCGTTTTTCGGCAACCCAATGGGCGCAATTTGTGTAATTCCAACTGATGCTATTGTATGCTTTACGCATAATGCGATTTAGTAAAATACAGTACGATTATATTGGGGCGATGTTCGCATCGCCCCTTTTTTCGTATAGCATATATCGACAAACTTTTAACTATATGGTATAATTACACAAGAACCGACAGGAGGACAGTAGCATGAAAAAAATAATAATTTATGGAAGCTCACATTGACCGGGCTGTGAGCCGGTGAAAGAGGTTCTTTCCCAAAGAAATATTAAGTATGCATATGTTGATATTACATCGGGTATGTTTGGGCTTAAAAACTTTTTAAAGATTAGGGATAATAATGAGAGTCATGCAAAATTACGAGTAAATGGCTTGGTTGGTATTCCAACATTAGTCGTTGATGATAAAAGCTATTTAATATCAGGTCCAGAGGCTATGGAACATCTTGTTGAAGAGCTTGAGTTATAGATAATGCTGCAAAAGAGTAGGTAGGGTAATCCTGCCTCTTTTTTGTGGTATTATCCGCTATCATTGTTTATCAATGATATAATCTCATGTATCAAGAACATTCGATCATCTAACTCAGCGATTTTATCAGCACAGATTATAAGTTCATCGCTTAAATGCTTTGGTATTTGCTCCTTATATTTGTATTTGGCTTGATGTTCAAGTGTAGCCCAAAAATTCATAGCCTCTGTACGTATTTGGATTTCTATAGGTAAAGTTTCTGTTTTACCGGAGTGATATATCTCAATTTCCATAATGATATGGTAACTTCGATACCCGCTATGCTTAGGGTTAGTTACATAATCCTTTTCGCTTATGATATTTCCGTCCGGCATTGATCTGATAAGCTCTGCCAAAAAATAAATATCCTTAGCATACGGACAAATAATCCGGATGCCGGCTATGTCGTTTAAATGATTTTTTGCATTTTTCGCAGTCAATTCAACGCCTTGCTTATGTAATTTGCTTGCAATACTTTCAGCAGATTTAATACGCCCAGTTATATACCCAATAGGGTTAGTGTTTTGGTAATACTTATGGGCTTCGTGGATAATGTTTAACTTTGTTAACATTGTTCTATGCACCCATTCATATGAAAGAAGAAGCTCTTTAAGCAGCTTAAATTCATTGTCGTTAAACCGTGCAGACATTTGTTATTACCTCCGATTTATTTTAGGGGAAGTGTTAAGGTGAAAACTGCCCCAGTACCTGAGCAATTTTCCGCTGCTACATGACCTTCATGTTGGTCAGCTATTGACTTTACAATGGCAAGTCCAATACCTGTATTACCGCCTTTACCCTTATAAAAGCGCTCGAAAACATGCGGCAAAGTTTCGGATTCTATGCCGTTGCCGTCATCTGTCACACTTATTTGTATTTGTTTATCTTTTTTACGGCACGATATCACAATTTCAGATATTGCGTAACGTATTGCGTTGGAAATAAGATTGTCAACTGCCCTTGATATAAGCTCGGTCACACATTCATATGAAATTTCACCTTTATCAAGGTCAAAAATAAACTTAACTTGCTTTTTGTCTGCTATTACTTGTTGACGTGCGGCACATTCTTTAATAATTTTAATCAAATCCGATTTTTCTGTGTTGTATGCCGTAGTAATATTGTCAATTTTTGCAATATACAGCAAATCAGTAACCAAATCCGATAACCTGTCTGTTTCCTTTAAAATTGTTTCGCCTGCTTTTTTAGGCTCCATAAGCCCATAAACTATACCTTCCGCATAAACTTTGATAGACATTAGGGGCGTTCGTAATTCATGTGATGCATTTTGGAAAAAATCCTTTTGCATTTTGTCATGAGCTCCTAACTGTCTTACAGACTTATTAAAAGCAGCATTTAGGCTTTCTATTTCCATGTCTTGAAATTCAAAATCATTAGTTTCAAAATTACCTTTACCTATGCCAAGTGCAAATTTACTTAATTTTTCAATAGGGCGTGTTATTGAGTTAGATAGAAAATAAGTAACAACCACTGAAACTACAAACATTATAGCAACAAGTGCAATAAGCGTGGCTCCTGCTCTGCCTGTTACTGCTTCTTCCGCAACATGGTAATCATAATCGCCGGAAGTAAATAACCTTATGATGATATTGAAGATAATCCCCGTGAGCAAGAAAGAAAAAAACAGCACAGAGGAAAAGGCGGCAAGAATTCTTTGACGCAATCTTGTTTTCTTTTTATCATTATTTGATCTCATTATTTTTATCCATTTCGTCCAAAATGTAGTTCATCATACGCCTTTTTTTCAAACTCCATGCGCCTAAAAATAGCATTAATCCTCATAGTAAGTGCCATAGGGCTGAAAGGTTTTGTTAAATAATCATCGCTGCCTAAATCCAAACCGGTAGCATAATCTAAGTCGCTATCTCTTGCAGTAAGCATTATTATTGGTACGGTGCTAACCTTGCGTAATTCTTTGCATACTATGAAGCCATTAGAACCGGGCATCATTACATCTAAGACTACCAAATCTGCAGGCTTTTCTGAAAAAGCTTCAAGAAGCAAATCACCATTTTCAAAATCTTCAACAGTATATCCTGCACTCTCTAAAAATGCCTTAATACCAAGCCTTATCGTGGTTTCATCATCAGCAATATAGATTTTTTTTGCTTCGTTCAAAAAAATCAACCCTTTATTTATAAAATTGTTTTTGTTGCAATTTGAATTCTTTCTTTCTCAAGTTCTTGAAGAATATTTTTGCGTGCATCACTGCAAGCGATAAAATTGTTAGAAACACTTGCTGTCCACATACTTGAACGTAATTCTACACCATAAAGCCCAAGAGCACGCACAAAAACCGGCACTTTCGGATTAGTTTGTTGCTGTTCTAATGTACGTGTATCTACAAAATCCCTATGTTCCCCTATAACATTTGCCATAATTTCACAGGCTTTTGGAACATCAGAGCCATACGAAATAATAACATCTATAAAGGATGAAGCCTGTGCGCTGTTGAAATTTGCGTTCTCAATAAGTTCTTTATTTAGAACTGAATTTGGCACTATTATCCGGCTGTTCATAAAAGTACGTATAACTGTGTGTCTGATTGTGATGTCTTCAACAAAGCCTGTAATGTCAGAATTTACAAGATGCACACGGTCGCCGACCTCGAACGGTTTTGAAATTGATATAAATAACCCATTAAAAGCGTTTCCAAGAGATTCCTGTGCTGCAAGACCTATTGTTATTGCAACTATACCCGAACCGGCAATTAAAGCAGCAGCAGCATCTGCAAATTGAGGGAATCGACCTAATGCAAGAACAATGCCCACAACCCAAATGACTGCGCTAAGCACATTCTTAATAAATTTTTGGTAGATCGTATTCCTCCCAAAAATCCCCCAAATTATTCGAAAAATTTTTGTAACAAACAAAGTAGATAACAATGTTGCAATTACACGCGCTATAATCCAACCAGAGTATTCGCTGTAAAGGAAGTTGTGTAACATAGGTTATTAGTCTCCATTCATAAAAAACTAGAAGCTCTCATATCGAGGGTAGAGCAAAAGCAGTCGAACTGCGTCAGATATTTATTCGCTAAAGACAACTTTTCAGAATAATTATGGATAAATTTTGCAACGAAAACAGTTTTAAATGTATTCGGCTTCGATGCATGTTATTTATGATAACTTATCTAACTTTTTACTTTCTCTTAATTCATACAAATTTACGACAACGCATCCTAAAAAATACATTACTATGTCCCACCAGTCAAACGTAACTCCTATAACCACTCTAGCGATCTGAGAATGCCCGAGCCCTATCATATATACTAATCCGAAATACTGCATAATCTCTACTAAAACAGCAAATGCGAAAATGTACAACCAAAGAAATTTAAGTCTGTTCCGAAGAAAAATGCGCATAAGACAATAGATGAAAAGAACAATCAAAATATCCCCGAAGTGATTTCTAATAAATCCACTTTCCACAAAAAGAGCTATTAGCACTATAACAATAAGAAAGATCATAGATGCTGTAAAATACTTGAAACTAAAAGCAATTTTCATAAATAATTATACCTTCACTTTAATTGAAATCCTATAGGTTTTCGGACTGTCTCATAGCCTCAGCCCCAAGCATAACACCAATTTTCATATGCTCCCATGTAAGCCCTCCTTGCAAATAAACTGCATAAGGCTCTTTCATAGGTGCGTCTGCGCTAAGTTCGATTGATGAACCTTGTACAAATGCCCCGGCAGCCATTATTACTTCGCAGTCATATCCCGGCATTGCCCAAGGCTCCGGAGATACAAAACTATCAACTGGTGCAGCATTTTGAATTGCTTTGCAAAATGCAACTACTTTTTCCGGTTTACCTAGCTTTATCGCTTGAACTATATCTGTCCTTTTTTCAAGTGGTCGAGGTAAAACATCATATCCCATACTGTCAAAAACTTTAGACGCAAAAACAGCACCTTTTAAAGAAGCTTCAACAACAGAAGGTGCCAAAAACAAACCTTGCATAAAAGAAGCCGTTAAACCAAGCGTCGGACCTACTTCCTTGCCTAGTCCCGGGGCTGTAAGCCTAATCGCTGCATTTTCAATATATTCATTCCTGCCTGCAATGTATCCGCCAACCGGAGCAAGCCCCCCTCCGGGGTTTTTAATCAAAGAACCAACGGTTAAATCCGCACAAACATCTCCCGGCTCTATATCTTCTGTAAATTCTCCATAACAATTATCGATCATACAAATTATATCTTTATTCATTGACTTAACTAAGTTTACAATATTGCCAATTTCCTCAACACTTAAAGAACGCCTGTAACTATATCCTTTGGAACGCTGTATTGTCACAAGTTTTGTCCTGCTCGTTATCATGTTTTTAATTCCATCATAGTCAATTTGGTCGTTAGGCAAAAATTCTGCCTGTTTATATATTATGCCGTTTTCAATAAGTGAACCTTTTGTTTTTTTAATTCCGATAACGCTTTCAAGCGTATCATACGGCTTGCCAACCGCAGAAAGAAGCTCATCGCCGCTTTTTAAGTTACCAAAAAGAGCTATGGTAAGCGCATGAGTGCCTGAAATAATTTGCGGACGTACAAGCGCAGATTCACTGCTAAAAACATCAGCAAAAACCTTTTCTGTTACGTCTCTACCTGCATCATCATATCCGTACCCTGTTGTTCCCGAAAAATGACTTTCAGAAAGCTTGTTGCGCTGCATTGCTGCAAGAACTTTCATTTGATTTTTTTCTGACGTTTCTTCAATCTCCAAAAATTTATCTTTAATTTCAAACAAGGCTTTATCACAAAATTCAATAGTTTCCTGTGAAATATTAAATTCCTTCTTCAAGAATTCGTTTCTGTTCATTAACAATCTCCTCAATATTTCTTTCTCCGGTATCAAACCAAATTGCTTCGGTCTGGTTTCTAAACCATGTCAGCTGTCTTTTTGCATAATGACGAGTATTTTGCTTAAGCTTAGATGCAGCATCTTCCAGCGAAACTTCTCCATTTATATACGGAATCAACTCTTTGTACCCTATCCCTTGCATTGAAGTAAGGTTTGAAGTATAACCCATTGCAAGAAGTCCCCTAACCTCTTCTAAAAGCCCATCGCCTAACATTTGGTCTACTCGCTTATTGATCTTACTATAAAGTTTTTCACGATTCATGTTAGCTATGAAAAACTTTACATCATATGCAAAGGAGCGGCTTCGTTCGACTGCGTTATGTTCAGATATTTTAATTCCTGTTGTGTTGAAAAATTCAATAGCACGAACAACACGCTTTACGTTGTTAAAATGTACTTGTACCGCTGATTCAGGGTCAATTTTTGTAAGCATATCGTGCAAATACTCATTTCCTTTTTCCTTAGCACATTCATATAAACCATGTCTATAATCAAGATTTATAGTTTCTTCTGAGAATTCGTTATCGTATATAACAGAGTTAATGTAAAAGCCGGTGCCGCCGACCAAGATAGGTATTTTTCCGCTTTTAATAACACAACTTATACATTCTTTGCAAATTTTTTGATATACAGCGACGGAAAAATCTTCATCCGGGTCTACAACATCTACCATATGATGTTTAATTTCGTTCATTTCTTCTTTCGTGGGCTTAGCCGTTCCAATGTCCATATATCTGTAAACCTGTATAGAGTCAGCAGAAATTATCTCGCCATTAATTTGCTTGGCGAGTTCAATTGCAAGTTTGCTTTTGCCAACAGCTGTTGCACCACCTATAACAATTAGTGGCCGTGTATTGCTCATTACATAACCCTCTTAAATCTTTTTTCCAGTTCATATTTTGGTATTTCTATTATTGTTGGTCTTCCATGTGGACATGTAAAAGGATTTTCAAGTTTAGTCACTTGGCTAATAAGCTCTTTTGCCTCTGTATAGCTAAGTTTATCGTTGCCTTTAACTGCTGCCTTACATGCAATTGATGCGATAGCATCTGTTTTGACATCATAAATATTTGATACAGCTGTCTCAATTTTAGAAAGCTTATCTAGAATTTCTAAAAAGAAATTAACATCCTCAGTGTCTTTTAGCAAATATGGAACAGCACGGATTGCGATTTCCTTTTCGCCAAATTTATCTATATCAAATCCAAATTGCTCAAATAAATCCCGATTTTCATCAACTATTGACATTTCCTTAGGAGTTATAGTTAAAACATAAGGGTTAAGAATCGGCTGAGAAACGATATCGGGCTTTTCCTTTAGCTTTTTAGAAAGCTGATCGTACAAACAACGCTCATGAGCAGCGTGTTGATCCATAATATACATTTTGCTACCCTGCTCTATTATCCAATATGTATTAAAGAGCTGCCCGACAATTTTATAGTCAATGAAAATTTGAGGTTTAGAATTCGTTTTTTCAGCTTGATAACTTGAATCAGCTTTTAAATTTTTAATGGTATCATCTTTTTCAACAGGAATATTATTGCATTCTATTGAATTGACTTCATCTAAATTATCTTCGATTAATAATCCTGCTTGTTCTTCATAAATTTCGTTATATGGATTAGGAGTGAATGTTTGTTCAGAAACATCAGAAGAATCTTTTGGTATCGGCTTGTTGGCATACACACTGTTAATTATATCCGCATATTTTGATACACTAGATTTAGCCGACGAAGACTCAGTTGTTTCTGATACTTGGATAGGCTTAGTAAGATAATCATCTTTTTGCCAACTTGCAGCGGGTATCAAATTTTGCCCGGAAAAAGCTTTTTTGACTGCTGCGCTCACAATCTCAAGTATTTTTTCATCATTCCAAAACCGAACTTCAAGCTTTGTAGGGTGAACGTTTATATCGATAAGCGACGGATGTATTTTTATGAACAGGAAAAACACAGGAAACTTCCCTATCGGCAGCATTGTTTTTAATGTCTGCTCTGTGGCTGACGAAACTATTTCGCTCTTTATATGCCGCCCGTTTATGAACATATGTTCATAGGAACGATTGCTTCTATACATTTCAGGTTTACATATATAACCTGTTACATGTACATTTTCACCTAAATAGTCAATGGGCAAAAGACAGGAGGCTGTTTCTTTGCCGTAAATCTGATAAATTGTTGATTTAAGGTCTCCATCACCTTTTGTTCTAATCAATTTCGAGCCATTGTTTATATAGTTGAATGATATATGCGGGTTTCCTAAAGCGATTTTTGTTATAACATCTGAGATATATCCGCTTTCAGTTGCAGTTTTTTTCAAAAATTTTCGGCGTGCGGGTATGTTATAGAACAAATTGCGAACAGATATTATAGTTCCGTTTGCCGCTGCAACATCTTGCTCTCTAACAAACTCTCCGCCGTTAACTTCAAGGCAAAATCCCATTTCTGATGTCTTTGTTTTAGTTAGCATCTCAACTTGTGCAACAGACGCTATGCTCGAAAGTGCCTCGCCTCTAAACCCAAGCGACATAACATTTTCCAAGTCATCAATATTTCGAATTTTACTCGTCGAATGCTTTAAAAATGCAGTTTTAGCTTCGTTTTTATCAATACCGATACCGTTATCAGTTATTTGAACAAGTGAAACGCCGCCGTCTTTTATTTCAATCGTAATAGCATTCGCCTTGGCATCAATAGAGTTCTCAACAAGCTCTTTTACAACAGAAACAGGCCGCTCGACAACTTCGCCTGCGGCTATTTTATTTATTAAATCAGTATCTAGAAGTTTAATATGTGACATTATGCTTTACCAAAGCCCTTGCTCATATTTTGATAATCAAAAAGCTTGCGAAGCGCATCACGAGGTGTTATTGCATCTATATCAAGCTCCATGATTTCTTTAATGATTACATATTCCTGGGATAGTTCCTTATCTTTATCCTGACCGTAAACTACATCTTTGCGGCTTTCTATTTTCTTTCTACTGCTTGCGATATCTGCATGATTTAAAGAACTTAATATTTCATCAGCACGAGATAATATGCTCTTAGGCAATCCGGCAAGCTTTGCAACATGCAGTCCATAGCTGTTGTCAGCTCCGCCTCTGGCAATCTTTCGTAAAAATATTATATCTTCACCTTGTTCTCGTATTAGCATCCGATAATTTTTAACACCGGAAATCTTACCTTCAAGTTCTGAAAGCTCGTGATAATGTGTTGAAAATAAAGTTCTTGCACCAATTTGGGAGCAAATATATTCAAGAACCGACCAAGCAATGCTAAGCCCGTCAAACGTGCTTGTCCCCCGCCCTATTTCATCCAAAATAAGCAAGCTGTTTTTGGTTGAAGTATTTATGATATTTGCAACTTCAGACATTTCAACCATAAATGTGCTCTGACCGATAGACAGATCATCAGAAGCCCCAACACGAGTAAATATTTTATCAACAACACCTATAACGCCGCTTTCCGCAGGGATAAACGAACCAATTTGAGCCATAAGTATAATAAGTGCTGTCTGACGCATATACGTTGATTTTCCTGCCATATTAGGTCCGGTGATTATCAATAGTCTATCATCGGATTCATCTAAAAATACATCATTTGGCACGAATGAAATGCCGGATATAGTTTCAAGAACAGGATGCCTTCCATCTTTAATGTTAATCTCATCACCGTTTGTTATCTCAGGCTTTGCATAGTTATAGTTATCCGCCGACTCAGCCAACGACTGAAAAACATCAATAGTTGAAATTATTTGTGCTGTAAGTTGTATTCTATGTACTTCATTCGCTATCTTTTCCAAAATCTCTAAATAGAGCATGTTTTCAAGTTCTAAGATTTTTTCTTCAGCTTCAAGTATCGCATCTTCGATTTCTTTAAGCTCAATAGTCGTATATCTTTCACCATTTGCCATAGTTTGACGGCGTATGTAATTTGAAGGCACGAGGTTAATGTTTGAATTAGTAACCTCAATAAAGTAGCCGAATATTTTGTTATATTTTATCTTTAGGCTTTTAATACCGGTCGCTTTACGTTCTTCAGCTTCTTTTTCAAGCAACCATACAGCACCTTTATTTCTCGCATTTTTGTATCTGTCAAGTTCTTGATTGTACCCTGACTTTATCATGTTGCCGTCTTTTAAATTAGCAGGGGCATGTTCATCTATAGAGTTTTCGATTAATTCATAAATATCTTCAAGAGTATCAAGTGCCTCGTACATTTCTTTTGTAAGTTTAGAATTACACTCTGAAATAAATCTCTTTATTTCCGGGATTTGAAGCAGTGAAAGCTTTAAGCTAGTTAAATCCCGTCCGCTTGCGCTACGGTAGATTATTTTACCCATTAGCCTTTCAATATCACCTATAATCGAAAGAGTATCTCTTATATCATTTCTTACATACATACTATCCTTCAGTTCAGATACAGTGTCAAGCCGTCTTTTAATATCATCACTATCAATAAGCGGCTGCTCTATCCATTTTCGCAGCAGTCTCCCACCCATAGATGTTTTTGTTTTATCAAGAACCCATAAAAGCGTACCCTTTTTACTTCTGTCTCTAATAGATTCAGTCAGCTCAAGATGTCTTCGTGATGATGCATCAAGAGACATAAATTTGTTTTTTCCATAATATTTTATTAAGTTAATATGAGAAAGATCATTCCGTTGAGTCTCTTTCAAATATTGCAAAAGAGCCCCGGAAGCAGAAACTGCGACTCCCCTGCCCTCCAAGCCAAAGCTGTTTATATTATGGATTTTAAAATGAGTACAAATATTTTTTGCAGCAGTTGAATACTCAAAATTCCAACTGTAATATTCAAATGGTTTTATGTTAAACAACTGTTCAATACTCTTTTGGTTATCGGGTACTTTGTTTACAATAAGTTCCTTCGGTTTAATTCTTGCAATTTCATCAATTACTTCGTTACTAAAGTCATTCTCAATTTGAGTAGTAAAAAACTCACCTGTTGTAACATCACAAAAAGCAAGACCTATGCCTTCAATTGAATAAAATAAGCTCATAATATAGTTGTTAGCAGTATCATCAAGTATCTTCCCGTCAGTTACAGTACCGGGAGTAATAATACGTACTACTTCCCGTTTAACTAACGATTTAGTCTTAGATGCTTCTTCAACTTGTTCGCAAATCGCAACTTTATGACCATTTTCAACAAGCTTTGCTATATATGTGTCCGCAGCATGAAAGGGAATTCCACACATAGGTACTCTTTCTTTTTGTCCGCACTCCCTTCCGGTTAAAACGAGACCAAGAATTTCTGATGCTTTCACTGCATCTTCAAAAAACATCTCATAAAAATCTCCAAGCCTAAAGAATAAAAAGGAATCACTGTTTACCGCTTTAATTTGGAGATATTGTTCCATCATCGGTGAATATTTAGCCATAAAATAAAATGCCTTCCTGTGATTAGGAGTTTAATAAATTTGAAAACTTAAATACAATGCTAGTCTTGTATCAAAAATGCTGCAATTTTATACGTATTTTTAATTATGGGAAAGTGTTAGTTAACCGCAGCTGTTGCAGCTATCACCAGAACATCCATGACATCCGCATTCATCGGATGCATCAACACCTGTTATTGTAAACTTTAAAATATTCATAACGCCGTTTACAAACTCGTTAAATTCTGATTCAGCCATCATAAGATTTTCTATCGTTTCATTGTTTTTAAGCTCTTCTGCCATTTTCATAAGTTTTTCTGAATTTGCAGCAAATTCATCCGGGGCAATTTCGCCTCTGGCAGCTCTTGATCTTACATCTGTTTGAAATGCGCTGTATTCCTCAAGTCCTTTTTTGGCATCAAGGTTTTCATCAAATTTTTTCCTTGCATCATGAAGTTTTTTTGCTTCATTTGATTCCAAAATCAAATTGCCTAACTCTCTTGCCTTTTCATAATAAGTTGACATTTAAATATCTCCTTTTAGGCTATAACGCCCATCAAATAAAATGTTTTACAATCAGTTACTTTAATGTTTAAAATTTTCCCGATAAGCGACGAATCCCCTTTAAAATGCACAGTAGTGTTGTTGTATGCTCTGCCCGTAATTAAGGTTTCATCCTTTTCATTTACTTCTTCGGCAAATACTTCAATCGTTTCGCCGACCAATTGTTTATTTATTTCATAAATACCGTCATTCAACATCTTTAAAAGCCTGTTAAATCTTTCTTTTGCAACATCTTCCGGAACCTGCTCGTCCATATTTGCGGCGGGAGTGCCTGTCCGTTTTGAATACAGGAACGTATAGGCTGTTGAATACCCAACCCTTTTAACAACATCAAGTGTTTCAAGAAAATCCTCTTCCGTTTCTGACGGAAAACCTACTATAATGTCAGTAGTAATAGCTGCCCCGGGTATTTCCTTCTTAATTTTATCAGCAAGATATAAATAATCATCTTTGGAATATTTCCGGTTCATAAGTTCAAGAACACGGCTGCTTCCGGATTGTAAAGGAAGGTGAATATGGTTGCATATATTATCACAATCACGTATAGCATAAATAACTTCATCTGATAAATCCTTTGGATGCGATGTCATAAACCTTATACGCTTAACGCCTTGGATAGAATTTATTTCCCGCAAAAGACCGCCGAAAGTTTCACCATTTACTAAATCATTACCATAGCTGTTTACATTTTGCCCAAGCAGCATTATCTCAATAACACCATCAGCAGCAAGCTCTTTAACTTCATTTATTATGTCAGCTTTACGTCGGCTTCTTTCTCTGCCTCTTACATATGGGACTATACAGTATGAGCAAAAGTTATTACAACCATACATTATGTTAACACTTGCTTTGTATTTATGTTGCCGCACAGCAACAGTCTCGGTTTCAAATTCATCATGCGATTCCCAAACATCAATAATCATTCCGCCAGAGGTAAGGCAAGTATATAAAAGCTCAGGCAATACATGCATATTAAACGTACCGAATATTAAGTCAACATTTCGGTACGATTCTTTTATCTTTGATATAACAGTATCTTGCTGCATCATGCAGCCGCATAACACGATTTTAATATCCGGTCGTTCTTGCTTAAGCTTTTTAAGATAGCCTAAGTTACCGTATACTCTATTTTCTGCATTTTCCCTTACACAGCATGTATTGTAAATTATAATATCCGCTTCTTTTTCGTTTTCAGAAGCCGCATATCCCATTTCAAACAAAAGTCCTAAAAGAATTTCGGAATCATGCGCATTCATCTGACATCCGAAAGTAGATATATAAGCGGTTTTTTGCCTTCCTAAAACCTGTTTATTAGCTTGGTTGAGCTCTTTTACGGCGGTTATATATTTTTTTTGCTCTGCGAGTTTATTTTTGTCGATTTTGGACATTACCTGCTCCTTGGTGTTTTATTGTATCAAGTTAGAGAAGTATTCATTTTTCAACATTGAGTATACAATTTGATCTAAATATCCTCTGTCTGCTTTATAACTTTGCCTTAAGACCCCATCTTTCTTCATTTTAAGGCTTTCATAAAGCTTTATCCCGGCAACATTATCCGGATATACATCTAGCCAAAACCGGTTAATGTTTAATTCTTCAAAAGCGTACTTTAAGTGAGCATTAATAGCTTCGCGCCCATAGCCTTTCCCCTTATCAGTTACAACAAAACGCCTAAGCTCGAAAACCTCAGACTTAAAATCAACCTTTGAAAGCGAATAACCTATTGGGATATTGTCTTCAACATGATAAAAAACAAGCAAAAGATGTTGGCCGTCGTTAATCTCAGCCAAATGTTCTTCATATGTCCCAATCCAAATGAAATCTTTATTATCCGGATGTTTTTCGGTCTCAATTATAAAATTTATATCTGATTCAACTGCGCTTATTATCCTAAGCCTTTCTGTAGTAACTTCTTTTTTTAGTCTCATGCTTTTTTCAAGACTTTCAAAATTTCTCCAACATATAACACATGAAAATCTTTTTCAGGGTAATGTTGATCTATAATTCTTTTGTCAATAAAGCAAGCTTCTTTAAGCGGCTCTTCATATAGCTTTCTACATATTATTGTAAGTTCACCTTCAGAAAAATAAGGATCTTTGCCATCATACACAACTGTAAGTTCTGCTTTTTTAATCTTATCTTCATCACGCCCGGAAGTTACTCCTAAATAACGCAATTTTTCTTTATAGCACTCGTTAAAGAATGTTAGAGAGAAATTTTCTGCCGAATCTATAAATTCTTTTGTAAACCTTTGTGGACGTATAACAATAAATGCCGCATCCCTATGCCACATATGCCCAAGCCCGCCCCATGATGCGGTCATAGTGTTTACTTTGCCGTCTTTTTCTGCTGTAACAAGCATCCATTTATTTGCTATAACATTAAATACGTTATCGTTAATATCCCTTGGTGATATTTCTATAAAATTTTGCATAAAATCCATCCTATTCTTCTATATTTTTGAAAACCTGCCCTATTCTTAGAATATTCGGGTATGCCTTTTTGTGATTATATTTTTTTATAGCTTTGATTTCAATTTCAAATTTAAGAGGCGATTCCCCTTCAATAACAAGCAAAAACTTATGACCAATAGGTAAGTTAAGGTCTGCGAGATTATCATCCGTTGTTTTACTTGAATTTTTCTTACGATCATACGGTGTATAACGTGAAAAAACATCTTCTTGCCCACTCATGTAAAAGCAATAGTCATTAGTCCCTCTAACACCAAAGGCGGAACATATTTCTGCAAATAAAACTTTCAACGGGTTAATTGGTATGATTTCCATAGCTTTCCAGTATTTCCGGTCAGACATGATTGAAATTTTAATTTCATAAACATCGTCTATATCGGGCATGCCAAAAATATCCGAAACAATGCTTCTAACTTCAGCATCATTTGCTTCTTCGTCTCCGTGAACTATTTGTATCATTTTAAGAGCTCGTTCAAATTTAAGGTTACCGTCAAAGGGACCTGGAACACCATCTCCTCTTGGGTTGACACCTTTACTGTTTGTAACAATTTTTCCAAGCTCAGTTAAATGAAAGTATGTACATGGAGAAAAAAGTGTGGTATCAATATCGCCGCCTTCATTAATAACTTCTATAAAGAAATCTATATCTTCCTCTAGATCATATGGTATAAGAAACTCCGGTGTTATAATTTTCAAATAAAACCCAAATGGAGTGTGAAAGTATTTATCAATAATAATCCCTAAAAAGAATGTGCTTGACATAACCATATGATAGAATTCATCAAACCCATCTTCATCATCAAAATCAAGAAAATTACTCTCATCAAGGTCAAAAAACTCTGCAATATCTATACCAAGAGACGAATAAATTTTTTCAAACAAAGCATCTGTAGTAATTGGATTTTGAATCAATTCAAGAATAGAATCTGCATCTATAACTCCTTTGTTAAGCGGGATAACTTGATTAATATGGGAAGCGGCTACTTCTGCGGTTGCCTCATATATCTTAAAGAATATTTCTTTATTAGGCAGACTGTACAATTTTTCATATTCTTCGCTTACCCTTGCATGGTGTGAATGAATCGAAGGTGCTTCAGTTAAAATACCAAGGTTTACAGCAACAAGATTTAAATACTCAACGTAAAAAGGGTCTAAAAGGCTAACTTTATTTAATACCAGAGAAACATCCTTTTCTGTTATAAACAAATCTTCATCAACTTTAATATCAGGCATACAATGCTCAACAAAAGCTTTTAAATCTCCTACCACAGGATGATCCTCAACTAAGTAGGTCATCATTAAAACATTTTCAGTTATCTGACTACTACCCTGCCTCTTACCAATAAACGGTTGAGGGAATATTTTCCTATTATGAATTTTATTAATTTCTGATACAAAATTCGCAGGGGATAAAAGCGTATCCTCAATAAGCGCAGAGTAATACCATCTTCGAAAAAAAGAGAGAAAATATTTCTGAATTTTAAGCTTATTCCCTTTTTTATGTTTTTCAAGTGAATCGCTGTAAAATCTAAAATATAGTTCCATGAAATAACCTATGTTGTTATCGTAATCCATAAAGCCCCACCTATTGCCAATTTTTCGTTATATTTTTTAAAATCTTACATTACGCAATTATACAGTTAGATCACTTGCATGTCAAATTGACGCTTATATTTAATTTCCTTTGTTAATTGTAACATTTTCTCTTTTTCTGTAGTTATACGACTACAATAATAACATAATTAAGGGGTACAATCAAGATTAAGCGTAGTCGGATAGCTACAAATATTTTTGAGGTATAAATATGAAAAAGATTTTGCGAGATTCACATATTGGAGAAAACATCAAACGAATCAGGCTGTTACAGGGATATACTCAAGATCAAGTTGTTGTAGGTTTGCATCTTTTAGGCAGCCCATTGCACCGAGTTTCTTATGCCCAGATAGAATCTGGTCGTAATAACATATTCGTTTCTGATCTGGTTGCTATGCAGCAGTTCTTTCAGGTTGAATATTCAGAATTTTTCAAAGATATACCAACATCACGCCAATAAATATAGCTTAGAATATAGTTTTAACATATCCTCAAATTCTTTAGACGTAGGATCTTTTGAGTTCCAATCTATGCTTACACTGTCATTTTCATATCTTGGGATGACGTGCATATGAAAATGATGTACTGTTTGGTTTGCCGCAGCCTCGTTATTTTGTAATATATTTATACCTTCGCAGTTTAGTACCTTTTTTAACTTAATTGCTGTTTCAGCAGCAAGAGGATACAGCCTCTCCGCCACTGCTAAGTCAAGCTCATAAATATTTGAATAGTGCTTTTTCGTAATTATAAGCATATGCCCCAAATTGGACGGAAACTTGTCAAGAATTACTTTAAAATAATCATCTTCATAAACGGTATATGAAGGTATTTCATCTTTTATTATTTTGCAAAAAATACATTCTGACATTTTGTTATCACCCTACCTTTTTCAAAATGCTATATCTTCCCATTCGTGTTTTAATTTAGAATTTACACCATCCGAATAGCAAACTCCGGACATTCACCAACACAATACCCGCATCTTACACATTTATCAGATTCGATTATCGCATGTTTATCTCCTTGATAAATAGCATCAGCCGCACATTGTTCTAAACAAAATCCACAGCTTTTACACAAAAAGTCAGCAACAAAGAACGATTTTGAATACGACTTGAGAGCATTAATTTCGTCATCCACTGATTCCCCGGTAAAGTATTTAAGGTTCATATCAACTTCCTGTTTTGTTATCATTCCAACAGCATAGGATGCACGGCCTTTCGAGAGGTTTTTTCCATATTCTACAGCCGCTTTATAATCATTCAAATAAACCCCGCCGGCAAAAAGTTTCATAAAGAAAACGCCTTTGTTTTTTTTAAAACAAAGCTCGACAGCTTTTTCCATATCTTCACAGCTTCCATGCATAACGCCCATACCGCTTTTGTTTACAAGTGGGAACACGATGTCGCATTCTTCATTTTGCGCTGCTGCATTAACTGCCAAAACTGAATGAAAACTTCCGCCTATCGCTTTAATTATGCCTTTTGCTTTGTAGTCTTTAAGGCATTCCCACGCCCCTGCTCTTACTTCAAAAACATCTGCACCAACCCTTGCAGCATGAAGAAGAAAAATGTCTATATAGTCGATATCCAGTTTCTCAAGGGCTTCCTTAATTGCCTTTTCCATATCTTCATATGTGGCAGCGGTTGACTTCGTAGAAATTATAGGGCGTTTCCCTGTTTTTTTCATTGCGCCTTCAATCATTTCATATGTTTTATACATTTGTGCAGTATCAACAAAAGTTATGCCGCTTTCAAGTGCATGAGCAATTATATCTGCCCCTTCTTCAATAGGCACATTCTTTTGCAAAGGACCTATCGGCAATGCGCCAAAGCAAAGTTCGCTTACTTCTATGTTGGTTCTTCCTAATGTGATTTTGTTCATTTTTATATCCTCCTTGGTTGAATAGGCAAATATTTTAATATTCATTCTCAGTGTAAATATTGAATAAGCGGTTTCAGTTGCTCTAAAAGCAAAATCTAATCAATCTCGTTTTACAATATCCACCGGCTTTCTCCAAGCTTTTCTTAGAATTGTGATTGTAATACCAACAGCCGGAAACCGCCCTTAAGCCTTTGTCATTCACTATTCTCTTCATTCCTTGTAATATATCAACAGCTAAACCTCGACGGCGATATTTTTCACAAACATACATACCAATACTTGCCATGCTTTTGATAGCTCGTCCATATTCAACGATACCAAATCCAATAATCTCGCTATTTTCCTCTACGATATAAACCTCTAAATAAGTTGCACCTTTTTCAAATTTAGCAATTTCTTCATCAAGGAAACCTTTAGCAAGCTTAAACGCTTCAAAATCATCTTTACTTTTAGCAAGTTTAAACTCAAGCGGCCGCATTGATTTTGGGGTTTCTTTGTCGGTATACTCAAAAAAATATGCCATCTTTTCAACCTTCATAAAATTATCTAAACAGTGGCTCAAAAAAACTTCGTCACCTGTTGCAACCATTGCATTTGTAACTGTTTCATACTTTCTAACCCTTGAAAACAGCTCTTGGGACTGACTCGCATATGGTTCAAATACGTTAAACAGCGTAAGCGTTGCATCCTTATGCGGATCGTCTCCTACTTTAAAAATAGCAAAATACCCAACCGGATCATCACCGCATATCATTTTGTAATGGTTGCTGCTAACTACATGCTCTTCCCAATATCCTTCGACAATGATTTTATTTGAATTTATATGATCAACAACAGCTGACTGTATTTCCTCCCATTTACAAGGCATAAATCTGATTTCTTCCGTTTTGTTCATATTCAAAACCTCCATTATTGCTCAACAAGCTTTTCGTATAGTCTAAACAAATCAAGACCATAACACCCTAAACCAAGGTCAACAGTATCAATGTAAGAATATCCGCATTTTTCGTATGATTTTATAGCGGGCATATTATCCTTAAAAACATCAAGCCTTAGAGCTTTTATGCCTCTTTTCTTTGCCAAATTATAAGAAAACTCTAATAATAATTTGCCAACTTTTTGACCCCAAAAATCCGGATGAACAGCAAACCGACGAACATTAAATACTTCTTCATCTTTTGCATCTATCATCCAACTGCCATTATCCGGGCTTTGAGTAGGTTCATGGTTTAAAACTATTGCCCCGGAGATTTCACCATTTACAAAAGCAATATATATCGTTCCTTCAGAAATATCCTGTTCAATATCTTTCCTAGCCGGATAAATTCCTTTTTTCCATCCGCAGTAGTTTATATTATCATTAGCATAGTCAATAACTGCATTATAGAATTTTTCGATTTCAAAAATGTCATTAATTGCCGCTAATCTAATTATCATATTCATGTTATCACCTTAAAACATTTTATACTCTTGTTACTGCTTTGAAGTAATATGAGTATACTACAAAACCATTAAAAAAACCAGTCAAAAGAGAAAATTGCTAATCTCTGTTGACCGGTTAGAGAATTTATCTATATCTAAATTTATTTATTCACGATAACAGTTCCAAACCCACCGTTATAAACACCTGCTGCGTTGCCTTCATCAGTATCAATGTGCATATCAGCAGAGAAATCCGGATTCGTACGAATAAGAACATGCTTAAGGATAAGACCTCTATCGTCTTCGCCTTCTATAAGCACGTCAACATGATCTTTATCTTTAATTCCGATTGATTCAGCTTCCGCAGGGCTCATATGAATATGTCTTTTGGCGATTATAACGCCTTCTTTAATTTCTATTTCGCCTTTAGGTCCTTTAAGAGTTGCGCCAGCAGAGCCTTTAATATCACCGGAGTCTCTTGCAAAGACATCAATGCCGATTTTGCGTGCATCTGTAACAGACATTTCAACTTGTGTATCAGGGCGAAGCGGCGCAAGAATTGTCATAGTTAATGATCCTTTAGAACCAATAACTTCAACTCGTTCATTACAAGCATATTGCCCTGGTTGAGACAACTCTTTTTTATATGTGAGTTGATAACCCGCACCAAAAAGAATATCAAGATCCTTCTGGCTTAAATGTAAATGTCTTGCTGAAACTGCTACCGGTACTTTCATTTTAAATTCCTCATTTCTATTTTATTTTATATAATAATGATTTTAAAAACTATCCTTTGTATTCCTTAACTTGAGCTTCGCCTCTCATGACACGTAAAGCTCCTTCTGTAAGCGCAAGCATTTCTCCTTCTCCGGGATAAACACCGATTGATGCAAATTTGCCAACTTTCTTTGAAACTGCTTCAACAAGCATCTTGGAATAAGCAACGCCGCCTGTTAAAAGTATCGCATCTACTTCTCCGTCTAAAACAGCGCACATTGCACCTATATCTTTTGCTATTTGATGTACCATAGCATCAAACACTAATTTTGCTTTTTTATCACCGTCATTTATCATCTGTTCGACTTCACGAAGATCGCTTGTACCAAGATATGCAACTAAGCCGCCTTTGCCAACTTGATATCCAAGAAGCTCTTTAGCTTCATGTTTTCCGGAAAAACACAGTTCTATTATGTTATAACATGGAACACTGCCGCAGCGTTCCGGCGAGAATGTGCCCTCGGCTACTGCATCAAATACGTCGATAACTCGCCCATATTTATGTGCGCCAACGCTTATTCCTCCGCCTAAATGTGCTACAACGAGCTTTAAATCTTCATAATTTTTGCCTTGTTCTTTTGAATAACGGCGAGCAGTCGCTTTTTGATTAAGAGCGTGGAATGCACTTCTTCTTTTGATTAGCGGGTTACCGGAAAGTCTTGAACATTCTTCAAATTCATCTACAACAACCGGATCTACTATAAAAGATGGAAGTCCGAGTTTATCACCAAGTTCTTTAGCAATCAACCCACCAAGACATGATGCATGAATTATTGCGGAAGGACCTTGAAGGTCAGCAACCATTGCATCGTTTATTGCATATGTACCACTTTCAAGCGGCTTTATAAGCCCGCCTCGCCCAACAACAACATCAATTTCTTCAAGTGAAACACCGGCTTCTTCAAGCGTTTTTGCGATATTTTCGCTTCTTAGCCCTTTTTGGTCGATAATGCTGTCATATTTTTCAATTTCTGCTGTTGAATGACGCACTGTGTTTTCGATAACAATTGTTTCATTTCTGTAAACTGCTATCTTTGTAGAAGTTGAACCCGGATTAATTGAAAGAATTGTATAAATTTTTTCAGTCATTTTTGCTTATTCTCCTTTATTTAAAAATGTGTCTTTAAATTTATCTTTGCAAATTTTCAACTGCATTCCAATTTATAAAAATGTTTTTTGCCTTTTTGAATCATCAAAAACCCATTAACAAAGTCCGCTTGTACTATTTCCGTATTTATGTCATCTATCTTATTTTCATTTATTCTAAGCCCACCTTGTTCAATAAGCCTGCGTCCTTCGCTTTTTGAAGGAACGATTTTTGCTGCGACAAGAAGTTCAATAATGTTAACATTTTCTTTAAAGTCTACTTTAATAATCGGTACAGAATCTCCTGATTTATCACCGGAAAAAAGAGACTTTGCTGCCGCTAAAGCTTTATCCGCATCCTCTGAGTTATGAACGATTTTCGTAAGTTCATAAGCAAGAACTTCTTTAGCCTTATTCAGAGTGCTTCCACCTTCTTTGCAAAGCTCCGATATTTCTTCAATTGGCAAGAAAGTGAGCAGTTTGAGGCATTTTTCAACATCATCATCAGCTACGTTGCGCCAATATTGGAAAAATTCATAAGGCGGTGTTTTGTTTGGATCAAGCCAAACAGCTCCCTTTTCACTTTTCCCCATCTTTTGTCCGTCACTTTTTGTCAGAAGCTTGAATGTCATACCATATGCACTGCCGTTGTCTACCCGGCGGATAAGTTCCGATCCGGCGATGATGTTCGACCATTGGTCATTTCCACCCATTTGAATTTTACAGTTGTATCTACGATAAAGTTCTAAAAAGTCATAAGCCTGCATTATCATATAGTTAAACTCGAAAAACGAAAGCCCTTTCTCCATACGGCTTTTATAACATTCAGCAGTAAGCATACGGTTAACGGAAAAATGCGTACCATATTCACGTAAAAAAGAAACATACTCAAGCTTTAACAGCCAGTCAGCATTATTAACCATAAGTGCTTTTTCGTCTTCAAAGTCAATGAATTTTTCAAGTTGCTTTCTCTGTGAATCCACATTATGTTGGATTTCATCCGGTGTCATAACCCGCCTAAGCTCATTTCTATGTGAAGGATCACCAACCATTCCGGTTCCGCCGCCGACGATTGCAATTGGTCTATGCCCTGCCCTTTGCATATGTGCCATAGCCATAACCGGAATAAAATGTCCAACTGTAAGGCTGTCCGCTGTTGGGTCAAACCCTACATAAAAAGTGACTTTTTCTTTTGCAAGAAGTTCCTTAACCTCTTCAATATGTGTTGTTTGTTCAATAAAGCCACGTTCGTTAAGAACGTCGAATGCTGTTTTCATTTGTAAAACACCCACCTGAGTGAAATTAACTGCAAGAACAAGTTTAACATAGTAAGATGGGAATTTCAAGGATAATATTTAACGATATACTGAATTTCATTTCCAGTGATTCTCTCGCCTTCCATGCGAATAGTTGCATTACTACCTATTTTCAATACCACCGATAAAGTCATTATTTGTAACGTTTTCATGACTTTACAAGAAATTGCACGATACATTATAATATTAAGATGTAGCAAATACATTATTGAGGTACTTTTGCAGTTATAAGCCAAAGGATTGGTATCTTAAGAGGGAGGGTAATCATGCCAATATCAAACAACATAAGCGTCGGTTCTTTTTTTAGAACATCTACTCCAAGTATAAAAGCGGCTCAGTCAAATGCTAACCAAAATGCAACAGATGTTCCGCTTAATTCTGATGAAATGGCTCTTGCACAGGCTCATAAGCTTAATCTTGCAGTAGGAGATGCGTTTCAGCGCAAAATGGAAGCTATGCAAGGCGAATGCGCTGATAAAATTTCAGAAGCTAAGCAAGATTATCGAGAAGCAAGAACACTTTGGAGAGAAAGTGGCAATTTGCTCCGTGAAAGCAATTACTTCTTTCATAAAAGCGGAATTGAAATGATTTGTACAGACTTAAATGCTTGGTCAAAGAGGCTTAACAACAGCTTTGGGCATGAACCGTTTAATTTACCTCATCAAAGGTTCAGCTTCAACTCCACACTTAATGCAATTACAATCGGCATAGGTTCTAAAGTTCCAATGGGAAATTACTCTTTATGGGTGTTCGATTTCTTGGTCGGAGCAGTCAAAAACGGCACTCATCCCCCAACCGATCTTGGAGATGTTCCTTTTTTCGCAAATGTAGATTCGCCTTATTCCCTTGCTTTGAATAGGCTTTTAGCTGCAACCAGTAGCGGCAATTCAAGTTTGGCAAATGACCCTGAAATGAATAGGCTTGCGTTGTCATTGTTGCACCAATTAGGCATTGACACAAGCCGTGATTTCATTATAAACGACACTGTATTTGAAATTCGGAATGGATTTATCCAAACAAAAGGCTTTGCTCCGGCGCAAAGACAAGCACCAATAGGCATTGATGGATTAAATAGGCTCGTTGAAAGAGCTTATGCGCAAAATTTTCTGATGAAATATTTGACATAAAAATAAAAGTAGGATATAATAGCAAACAGTCCGTTTGACAGCGGCTAAGTCTTACGCAACAGTTTCTTACGAACCGTGTCAGGTCAGGAATGAAGCAGCACTAAGTAATGCAAATTGTGTGCCGTAAGCAAGCTTAGCAGTGCCGTTAGGCGGACTTTTTATGTGCTTAATACACTCTAATTTATTACAACACAGACTTTCCAAGTGTATATCCCGAAACGCCAAGATAGTCGCAAACTGTTGCCCCTATGTCAGCAAAGGTATCTCTAATCCCAATATTTTTAGGGTTAATGTTGCGACCGTAAATTAAACATGGAACATATTCTCTTGAATGGTCAGTTGTTTGAGTTGTTGGGTCACATCCATGATCTGCTGTCATTATTAGTATATCGCCGGGTTTCATTGCGTTTGTAATTTCCGGAAGTCTTTTGTCGAAATATTCCAATGCTTCCGCATATCCTTTAACATCATTTCTGTGACCATAAAGCATATCAAAATCAACAAGATTCGCAAAAATAAGCCCGCTACCAATTGTTTCAGCTGCCTTTAATATTGCATCTATCCCGGATTTGTTGTTTTTTGCGTAATCTTTGCTTGTGACTCCCCTACCCGCAAAAATATCTTCTATTTTCCCTATCGCATGGACATTTAAGCCTGCATCTTTAATTAAGTCTAGCATAGTTCCATCCGGCGGAGGGATAACAAAATCTTTTCGGTTTTCAGTTCGATGATAATTGCCGGTCTTCCCTAAAAACGGTCGGGCTATTACACGGGCAATGCCATATTTTTCGCATAACAAACCATACGCTTTTTCACAAATTTCATAAAGCTCGCTTAATGGTATTATTTCTTCATGTGCGGCTATTTGGAAAACACTATCTGCTGATGTATAAACAATTGGGTATCCTGTTTTAACATGCTCATCGCCAAGCCGTTGTATTATTTCAGTTCCTGATGCTGATTCATTTGCCAATGATTTCCTGTTTATGGCATTTTCAAACAGCTCGATACATTCACGAGGAAATCCATTTTCGGTATAAGTTTGAAACGGTTTGCTAAGCATTTTGCCGGCTATTTCCCAATGTCCGCTTATAGTGTCCTTTGCTTTGGTTAGTTCTGCGATTTTCCCGTGCAGCGCAATCGGATTTTTAACCTTTGGAAGAACTGAACCGTCTATATTTCCTATTCCCATTTCATAAAGATTTGGTATGTCAAGCTTACCAATGCTCTTGTAAATGTTGCCTATAGTATTTGAATTTATATCGTCAACACCAAACTCATGAGCATCTGGCATTGCGCCTACTCCTACGCTGTCAAGAATTATCAGTATTACTCTTTTCATGTATTAATCCTCCATACTGGCTTTGTGTATCAGCAAATAAATCATTTAAAAACTGTACAGGATCGACTATGTCATTTCCTTCATAAACAGCTGTGACATATATTGTTTTATTATCACATTCATCGGGTAATTCTTGATATTCACGAGACTGTACAAAGCTGCGGTGTTCGTTAAATACGGCAGCCATGCGCATAAATATAAACTCCATCTCTTCAAACTTATCAGTTCTTGACATGTTTGACTTAATTACCGTTTTTGCTTCGGCAGCGAACTGCATAGCTTTGCGTTTATGTATTCTCGCAACATCCTCTTTGCTTCTTGCGTTTGCCAGCTCTCTTGCATATGCTTCACGTTCACGTTCAATTTTTTTCGCTTTTTCATATAATTCCGGATTATTTTCTCTTAAAAAATCAAGTTCTGCCTTTGAAAGTCTTCTTCCTGATCTAAGTGCAGCTTCAATTGTTGCAATAGTCAAAGCTGTGCGGTTATCCTCCTTAAGCCTTCTTAAATCTTCGAGCAAAGCTTCTCTTTGAGCGATTACTCTTTCAATCTCAGCAGATTTAGTACAATTATCTTCTTCAGATATCGTCCGCCTTGTTAAGCTTCGATTATCAATTTCGCCTCTGCGTAACATGTTAAAATCTCTGTTCTTTACATGATTTGACATCTTAGGTGTTGCGATTAAATCCGTAAGGTTCATACTTTGTCCCTCCTTGGGTCAAGTTGCTCCATAAATATACAATACACCTTAACGGATTTATCGACAAAGACCCGGTAAAATATTATAGCGGTTTACCGAGTTTCTTCATTAAACCTGTCCGTTAACTTAAGTATTTCGCATATCCAATTTGCTCAAGCCTTTCTGATTTTTCTTCCACCATGTTTTTAAGACTTTCTCTATAGCCTTGAACCTTGGCTGCAATTTCATCGTCAAATGCGCCTATAATTTGCCCTGCAAGCAGTCCGGCGTTTTTTGCACCGTCTATAGCTACTGTTGCAACAGGGATACCGGGCGGCATTTGGACTATTGAATAAAGTGAATCTACGCCATTTAATGTCTTTGATTTAACAGGTACGCCGATAACCGGCAAATCAGTTATAGCTGCAACCATACCGGGAAGATGCGCAGATCCGCCTGCTCCGGCTATAATGATCTTTAGCCCTCGTGAACGCGCTGTTTTTGCATAGTCAAACATCTTTTCAGGCGTTCTATGCGCTGAAACTATAAGTATTTCGTAGTCTATACCAAGCTCTTCAAGTGATTTAGCCGCTTCACTCATAACAGGAAGGTCAGAATCACTTCCCATAATTATTCCAACTGTAGACATTTTAAATCTCCTTTTTAGTATATTTTAACCAGCGAATGAGCGAGTTTTGCACGCTCTGTCGCTAAATCAAGCGTTTCTGCCGTAACTGTTAAATGCCCCATCTTTCTTTGCGGCTTTGAAGTTTCTTTGCCATACACATGTACTTTAACACCTTGAACAGCCAATGATTCATTCATGCCATCAACAACGGCTTTACCATCGTTTTGAATATTTGAACCTAATATGTTCCACATAACAGTTGGACGTATTAAAGTAGTGTCGCCAAGCGGAAGACCGCATATTGCTCTGATATGGTTTTCAAATTGACTGGTAACAGAACCTTCAATAGAATAATGCCCGGAATTATGCGGACGTGGAGCAACTTCGTTAATTAACACCCCTCCGTCTTTCAGTACGAACATTTCTGTGCAAAACATCCCTACTCCTTTAAAAATATCCATTACAAGCCCTGCCGCTTTCATGGCGGCTTCTTCATTTTCTTTGCTTATGCTTGCGGGGACTTTAGTTTCAAGCAATATATTATCTTCATGATGATTTTGTCCAACAGGATATATAGCTGTTTCTCCATTTGCAGTCCGACATGCTAAAACTGATATTTCCATTAAAAAATCAATATATCTTTCAGCCATAAGCGGCAATTTTCCACTTCCAAGCGATTCATAGGCAATTTGTATTTCATCATGGCTTTTAATAATATAATTGCCTTTGCCGTCGTACCCGCCGGTTCGCGCTTTTAATAAAAACGGATACCCAAAACTTTCCCCGCTTTTTATTATATCATCAATTGACTTAACTTCGATAAACTCACCGACAGGCGCACCACCTTCAACAAGAGCCTGTTTTTGGGTAAGCTTGTCTTGTATAACCTTAAGGCTTTTTGCTGTCGGATAAATTTTCTTGCCGTTATTTTCAAGATCAATAAGTGCTTTGTGATCGATATGTTCAAATTCATAAGTAACAACATCACTTTTTGCTGCCAGTTCATTTATTGCGTTAACATCATCAAAGCTTGCAATAATGTGTTCGTCTGAAATACTATGAGACGGACAGTTTTTAGTTGGATCCAGCACTGTAACATAAAACCCCATTTTTTTAGCTTCTAATGTCATCATTTTGCCAAGCTGTCCGCCGCCTATAATGCCTATTTTTAATTTCTGCAATTTTAGCACGCTCCTTATAATTCTTTATCTATGTCCAATATTTTCTATCCAAACTCCGGTAAGAAATGGCTTCTGCCAGATGATTTGTTTTAATATCCTGCGATCCGTCAAGATCGGCTATAGTTCTTGCAACTTTAAGTATTTTATGATAAGCTCGTCCTGTCAACCCAAGGCTGTCAAACGCACGCTTAAGTATTTCTCTTTCAGAATCGCCAAGGATACAAAACTTGTCTATCTGTGGAGCATTTAACTGCGAGTTTGTAAGAATGCCTTCGTCTTTATAGCGTTCCCTTTGTATGTTTTGGCAAGCTGTTACCCTTTTCTTTACTTCCTTTGATGTTTCACCATCTCTTTTCGTATTACCAAGCTCATCATATTTAACAGCAGGTGCTTCAACTTGAATATCAATTCTGTCAAGCAGCGGACCTGATATTTTACCTAAGTATTTAGCAACTTCATTATGCTTACACCTGCATTTGTTGCTGTCTCCATAATGGCCGCATGGGCAAGGGTTCATTGATGCAAGAAGCATACAGTCAGCAGGGTATGTAACAGTTCCGTTTACTCTTGAAACGGTTACTTCACCATCTTCAAGCGGCTGTCTTAACACTTCTAGAACTGCTTTTGGAAATTCCGGCAGTTCGTCAAGAAAAAGCACGCCGTTATGCGCAAGGCTGATTTCTCCTGGCTTTGGAACACGTCCGCCGCCTGTCAGCGCAGAATATGAGATTGTATGATGCGGTGACCTAAATGGTCTTCTTGTTATTAGGCATGATTTATTACTTAAAAGCCCTGATATACTGTAAATCATCGTTACATCTAAGCTCTCATCAACGGTAAGGTCAGGTAGTACCCCCGGAAGCCTTTTTGCAAGCATCGTCTTACCTGACCCCGGAGGTCCTATTATAAGAATATTATGTCTTCCTGCCGCTGCAACTTCAATAGCACGTTTAACACTTTTTTGCCCCTTTACATCAGCAAAATCAAGACCATAAAAATCGCTTTCATCTACCTCAAAAAACTTATCAATATCAACTGTTATCGGTGAAAGAGGCATAGAAGTAAAGTGAAGCACTGCCTCGCTTAAGTTGTTAACCCCTATAACTTCTATCCCCTCAACCAAAGCAGCTTCTTCGCTGTTTTCAAAAGGAACTACGCATTTTGTTAACCCTGCTTCCTTCGCACTGTAGACCATAGGTAAGATACCATTAACTGAGCGCACTGTTCCATCTAGTGATAATTCACCGGAAATTAAAGTGCTTTCAACTCTTTCTTGGTCGATAATGCCTATGCATACCAAAATTGCAACAGCTATCGGAAGGTCAAACGCTGCGCCTTCCTTTCTGGTACTTGCAGGGGCTAGGTTTATCGTAATTCGCCTTGAATAAAAATCTTTTACGATAGATGAAAGAGCTGTTGTTACACGCTCTCTTGACTCTCGAATCGCAGAATCAGGCAGCCCAACTATGTCAAACGACGGCATACCCCTGTTGATGTCAACTTCAACATCAACGATATATCCACTTATTCCGGTTAGACCGGCGGTGTTTATTTTTGATACCATTATACTAAATTGCCTCCAGCTTAATAAGTCATTAAATCATTTACTTGCTCTTTTCTAAATTTTACCCTTTTTCCTATTGCATTTCAATAGGAAATTATATATTATGTACACGGCGGTAATTTATTTTAGATATTGACCGTTGGGGGGAATACATGAACGATGACTTATATGCTTTATGGCTTTCTCAAATAAATGAGCTTTCCTTTAAAAAGCAGCTCTTACTTATAAATGCCTTTCCGCTTGCAAAGGCAATATTTAATGCAACAAAATATCAGCTAGACTCTGTTAAAGGTCTTTCAGAATCAGACATTATCAATATAATGGCTGCGCAAAATGAAAAACTTTTAAGAAAACATGAAAACTTACTTGCACAATGCGAGATAACTTTTGTCGGTATTCAAAACGAAAAATATCCCACTCTTTTAAAACAAATACCTGATCCACCTTTAGGTCTATATGTTTTAGGGGAGCTTCCGGACGACTACATCACCCGCATAAGTATAATAGGTTCTCGTAAAAGCAGTGACTATGGACTTGAAGTTGCCTATTCTCTTAGTAAGGATTTAGCCGCCAACGGAGTTATAGTTGTAAGCGGTATGGCAAGAGGCATAGACAGCATGGCACATAAAGGCGCATTGGACGGCGGAGGAAAGACTATAGCTGTTTTAGGATGTGGAGTTGATGTATGTTATCCTCCTGAAAACAAAGCCCTTATGGATAGAATAAGCAAAAACGGCTGTGTTATTTCTGAATACTATCCGGGAGTCTACCCTATTCCAATAAATTTTCCCAGAAGGAACAGAATAATCAGCGGACTTTGCGTTGGAACGGTTGTTGTTGAAGCATCAGATAAAAGTGGAACGCTTATAACAACAAATCATGCACTTGAACAAGGTCGGGAAGTAATGGCTGTACCCGGAAATGTTACAAGCAAACTAAGCCGAGGCACAAACGAACTTATAAAAGATGGTGCGGCAGTAGTTTTAGACTATAAAGATGTGTTGAATACTATAGGTTTAGAAATTCAACCAACTAATATCATTGAAAGCGAAAACAGCGAAAATGCCAATAACAAGAATTCAAACAATGTTAGGAAAGACCTTGATAATAAAGCAAAATCAGATAAAACGAACAAAGTGAACAATAGTAAGCCAATAATCCCATCAGATTTATCAACTGATGAAAAATTTGTTTATTTAAAAATTTTGGAAACCCCGATGAATATAGATGAACTTATTCAAAACTCAGAAGATGTTGATCCGAAAAATATGAGTTCTGCCCTTATGTTACTCGAAATAAAAGGGTATATTAGAAAAGCATCGGGATATAAATATACTGTCAGTAATCAGTCAGCAGCGACACCGCTTAATTCGTAGCTGAATAATGGAGGACAAAAAGTAAATGCCTAAAAATCTTGTAATCGTAGAATCGCCCGCAAAGGCAAAAACCCTTAAAAAATTTCTTGGGAGCAGCTATAGAATAGAAGCTTCTATTGGTCATGTTCGCGACTTGCCTAAAAGCGAATTGGGAATTGACATTGAAAACGATTTTGAGCCCAAATATATAACAATTCGAGGCAAAGGCGAAGTTTTAGCGAAATTGCGTAAAGAAGTAAAAGCTTCTGACCGAGTATTCCTTGCAACTGACCCTGACCGTGAAGGCGAAGCAATCAGTTGGCATTTGATGCACGCATTAAAGTTAAGCCCGGATAATGCAAAGCGTATTACGTTTAACGAAATAACGAAAAGTGCTGTTACAAAGTCTATAAAGGAAGCACGTGAAATTGATATGAAGCTTGTTGATGCTCAACAGGCAAGGCGAGAGCTTGATAGAATAGTTGGCTATAAAATAGGTCCTCTTCTTTGGAAAAAAGTAAAGCGAGGTCTTAGTGCAGGGCGTGTTCAATCTGTTGCGCTTAAAGTAATTTGTGATCGTGAGGAAGAGATTGAGAACTTCCAAAAAGAAGAATACTGGACAATGGATGCCATTTTGAAAAAGGGCAAAGAATCTTTTTTAGCAAAGTTTTATGGAACAGAGACTGAAAAACTTGAAGTTAAAACAGAGGAAGAGGCTAATAGAATCCTCAAAGCAGTTGAAAAATCTGATTTTATAGTAAAAGAATCTAAAAAAGGCAGTCGAAACCGTAAAGCCCCTGCACCATTTACTACAAGCACCTTGCAGCAAGAAGCATCTAAAGTGTTAGGCTTTGCAACTGCAAAAACAATGATGCTTGCACAGCAGCTTTATGAAGGAATAGACATAAAAGGCGAAGGAACTGTTGGTTTTGTATCTTATATCCGTACGGATTCAATGCGCATTTCTGACGATGCTTTTGAAAGCGGTAAAAATTACTTATTGGAAAACTTAGGCGAAAAATATACTATAAGTGAAAAGCCTGTTCATAAATCAAAAGGCAGAGCGCAAGATGCGCATGAAGCCATACGACCGACAGATGTAAGCCGTACACCTGAAAAAATGAAAGAGTTAATTTCAAAAGACTTGTTTAAGTTATATAAGCTTATTTGGGAACGCTTTATGGCTAGCATAATGCCGGCGGCTAATTATGATACATTGTCTGTTAAAATAATGGCAGGAGATTATCAGTTTAGAGCAACCGGATCGAAGCTTGTCTTTGATGGATATTTGGCAATTTATAAGAAAAATGAATCTGCCGATTCTGAAAATGTTGAGGCTTCAATGCCTGAGCTTGCTGTAGGCGATAAGCTTAACCTTGTATCTGTTAAGCCGGAACAACATTTTACACAGCCACCACCGAGATTTTCCGAAGCGATGCTTGTTAAAACACTTGAAGAACTTGGCATAGGGCGTCCGAGTACGTATGCATCAATTATAAGTACGATAATTGCCAGAAGATATGTAACAAAAGAAGCAAAAGTCTTTTATGCAACAGAGCTTGGCAACATAGTTAACAATATAATGAAAGAATACTTTGAAAACATTGTAGATGTTGAATTTACAGCAAAAATGGAAGATGAGCTTGACCAAATTTCAGAAGGTGATATTCAGTGGAAGGAAGTTGTAAGACAGTTTTACAAACCGTTTTCTGTTGCGCTTGAAAAGGCTGAAGATGCAATAAGTAAGATAGAAATTGCTCCCGAAATAAGCGACATTTTATGTGAAAAATGCGGCAAAAATATGGTTGTCAAAATGGGGAGATATGGTAGATTTTTAGCCTGTCCCGGATATCCTGACTGCAAAAATGTTAAAGCACTACACGAAGAAGCCGGTGTAGATTGCCCATTATGCGACGGAAAAGTTTTGATTAAAAAATCTAAAAACGGCAGAATTTTTTACGGATGTGATAAAAGCCCTGAATGTCAATTTATTTCATGGAATAAACCAACTGGAGAAAAATGCCCTCAATGCGGCGAATTTTTAGTCGAAAAAGGGACAAAAAATAAGAAAGTCGTTTGCAGCAGTTCAAGTTGTAAATTTGATAAGCCGCTTGAGGAGAAGTAAAGAGTTGTGGAAGCGCAAAGTAATATAATCAAGGATATGTTTGATCTAGTTAATAAAGTTTACGATGAAAGGCAAATATTAAACGAGATTTGCCTTGTTTTTTCTAGTGAATTTGATTGCTATGTTCTTGTGCTAGATAAAACAGATAAACCCTTATTTGAAAGCAAATGTAACTCTGCTGATCTAACCTCAGCAGATGAGATTTTTGCAAAGTTAACATCTGGACTTGACAACATTGGGTCTATTATAATTAAGCGGCAAAATGCTTTATTTAATAGCTGCGATAAGCAAGCTTTTTATGCTCTTGCATCTTTAGTATCATTACTGATAAGATTCTCTAATGAACAAAGTGAAAAAAATATCAGACGTGTAAAAGCTGCGGTTGGCTCTCTTTCATATTCAGAGCTGACTGCAGCTTTGCATGTATTCGATTTATTAGAAGGCAAAAGCGGTCATTTTATATCAAGTAACGTTTCAAAAGAAAAGGGAGTTGCAAAATCTGCAATAGTTAATTGTTTAAGAAAACTTGAGAGCGCAGGACTTATTGAAGTGCGGTCGCTTGGTGTAAAAGGTACTCATGTTCAAGTGTTAAATGATGCTCTTGCAGATGAACTTGGGAAATTTAAAAGATGAGCGTTTCAGTATAGTGGGAACATACCCTAGATGCGCCAAAAGAAGCAATAATGATTTTCATATCAGCTTGATACACAATAACGACTTTTATTTGATTTTACATCCCCTTAGTGATATAATCGGATAGATTATTTATGAAAGGGGCTTTTTATTATGCAAGTAATTCTTCTCCAAGATATTAAAAACGTAGGAAAAAAAGGACAACTTCTTGAGGCAGCAGATGGATATGCAAGAAATTATCTTATCCCAAGGAAAATGGCAGTAGAAGCTACAAAAGGAAATGTAAACGAGCTTGAAGCAAAAAACAAAGCTTTAGTTGCAAAAGCCGAAAAAGAGCTTGAAAACGCAAAAGAATTTGCGGCAAGCCTTAACGAAAAGAAAATCAATATCAAGGTTAAAATGGGTGAAAACGGTAAACTGT
Organism: Defluviitaleaceae bacterium; assembly: GCA_009784685.1. GTDB lineage: Bacteria > Bacillota > Clostridia > Lachnospirales > WRBF01 > WRBF01. The sequence goes on from WRBF01000001.1 coordinate 61,755, forward strand.
TCGGGTCGGTTACAAACAAAGAAATCGCACAGGCACTTTTGGATCAAATTGGGGTTTCGATTGATAAAAAGAAAATTGTCTTAAATGAACCTATTAAAACCGTAGGCGAAAAAGACGTAGAAATTAAAGTTATGCATGATGTTTCGGCTAAAATAATCGTTAATGTTATCGAGGCATAATTATGGAGTTTGATAATTCAGCGGCTTGGGATAATGACTTTAGTCATGGACATTCAGATCAGCAGCAGTTATATCAAGACATTAAGCATGTTCCGCCAAATGATCAAGAAGCGGAACAGGCTGTTTTAAGCTGCATGCTTTTCGATCGGGATTCGATTGCTGCCGCTTATGAGCTTATATCATCAGATGATTTTTACCGCCCTGACAATGCGGCTGTTTATGATGCAATGATAGAATTGTTTATGAAAAACATCCCTGTAGATGCTATCACGCTTAAAAACAAACTGGCAGAAAACGGCGTTCTTGATGTAGTTGGTGGAATTGAATATATATCCTATTTAGTCGGGAATTACTATAGCTCTTCAAATGTTGCACAATATATAAAAATTGTCGAAGAGCGGTCAACTCTTCGCAGACTTATAAAAGCAGGAAGCAACATTGCAAGCGCAGGTTATGAAGGGAAAGAATCTGTCGAGAACATACTGGCTGATGCTGAGAAAACAATATTTAACATCGCTCAAAAAAGAAACACGACGGATTTTTCACATATTGAAGCTGTGCTTCAAGGTTCTATAAGCCGGATTGAAGAAATCTATTCTTCAAAGGGTAAACTGACCGGAATTGCTACAGGCTTTCATGATTTTGACCATTACACAGCAGGACTTCAACGTTCTGATCTTGTTTTAGTTGCCGCACGCCCTTCAATGGGTAAAACAGCGTTTGCTCTTAATATGGCGCAGTATGCCGCTGTACGTCAAAATATGCCTGTTTGTATTTTCAGTCTGGAGATGTCAAAAGAACAGCTTGCAACAAGGCTTTTATGTGCTGAAGCTATGATTGACTCTCAAAAGCTTCGAAATGGTGATTTAGCAGATGATGATTGGGATAATATCTTTAAAGCAGTTGAATCGTTATCAAGGGCACCGCTTTATATAGATGATACACCGGGTATTACCGTTAATGAGCTTCGTGCGAAGTGCCGTAAAATGAAGCTTGAAAAAGGTCTTGACCTCGTAATGGTTGACTATTTACAGCTTATGTCAGGCGGAAGCAGATCAAACTCACGCCAAGAAGAAATTTCTGAAATTTCACGATCTTTAAAAGCTGTAGCAAGGGAAATAAACGCACCTCTTATAGCACTTTCACAGTTGAGCCGTGCTTGTGAATCACGTGCGGATCACCGCCCGATGCTTTCAGATTTAAGAGAGTCAGGGGCAATTGAGCAGGATGCTGATATTGTTACGTTTTTGTATAGAGATGAATATTATAACCCGGAAAATGATGACTCTCGTGGCAAGGCTGAATTAATTATCGCTAAGCAGCGTAACGGCCCAACGGGAACTGTACATCTTACTTGGCTTCCGCATTATACAAAGTTTGGAAGTGCTGCAAAATGATTACTATACGTAAACGAACCGAAAATTATGAGACAGAAAATTTATCCGAATATGCTGCTAAAAGTTCTGAAACTAAAGGACGTAAAAAACCATGTGATAAATGTGATGTTAGAACGGATTTTCAGCGTGACCGAGACCGTATAACACACTCTAAAGCGTTTCGCCGCCTTATGCATAAAACACAGGTTTTTATATTTCCTGACAGTGACCACTGCCGCACAAGATTGACTCATACGATAGAAGTTTCACAAATATCACGTGCAATTTCACGTGCGCTTAGGTTAAATGATGATTTAACAGAAGCGATAGCACTTGGACATGATTTAGGACATACCCCTTTTGGGCATATAGGCGAGAACGTTCTTGCTAAGTTAAATCCTTATGGCTTTGAGCATAATTCACAAAGCGTAAGGATATTAGAATATCTTGAAAACGGAGGTAAAGGGTTAAACCTTACTGCTGAAGTGCTTGACGGCATTTTTAACCATCGCTCTAAGCTTGAACCTAAAACACTTGAAGGTAAAGTTGTACAGCTTTCAGATAAAATTGCATATGTAAATCATGATATTGATGATGCTGTTCGCGCAGGTCTTATTAAAATGCCTGATTTGCCTAAAAGTTGTATTGATATACTGGGGGACACAGCAAGCGACCGCATAAATACGCTTATAAACAGCATAATTGAAAACAGCATGGATAAAAATTATGTAACAATGGACACGATTGTTTCAGATGCGCTTAAAGGTCTTCGGAAATTTATGTTTGAAAATGTGTACCTTGATGGTGAGCATCTAAAAAACAGCTTTAAAGTTGAACATACGCTCAAAGGCTTATATGATTATTACATGGGATCGCCGCAAAATATGCCTGCGGAATATATTTCGATGTGGGAATCCGGGAAAGAACTTCCTGTTGTTGTTTGCGACTATGTTGCAGGTATGACAGACCGATATGTTCTTAAAATTTATTCCGATATGTTTATGCCGGCTGACAAGGTTTGGCAAAGAGGGTTTTGATATGCTTCTATGACAATTCCCATAAGTACAAACTGGCAACTGATCCATAAGGCGAATATTTCTTGCGGTATTTTTCAAAATCTGCTTTTGTCACTTTCTCTATTCCATACAAATTCATTATTCCTCGCCGGATAGCTAAATCACTGTAGCTTAAAATATCGTAACGTTTAAGCGAAAAAAGAAGCAGCATTTCAGCAGTCCAAACTCCTATGCCGGGTAAGGCAGTCAATCGACTTATGACATCTTCATCGGAAAGCTGTGGCAGTATATCAAAATCAATATCTGCCTCTGCTGCAGATTTTATATAGCCGGCTTTTCTAAGTGACATACCGCATTTTTGTATGAGATTTATATCTAAGGATTGGATTGAATTTTGTGTTATGTTTCCTGCTAAAGTTGTAAGCCGATTAAAGATTGTAACAGCTGCTTTGCTTGATATTTGTTGACTTATAATGCTTGAAACAAGCGAAGTAAAAATATCATCGTTTACTTCACGCTCAATAAAGCCTAGATCATCTATTGCTTTTCCGAGTTTTTTATCTCTCTTTTTTAAATGTTCTACCTCTTTTTGTCCATATTCAAATATCGGCATTTTCTTCCACTTCTTCCGTTAGTTCTTCAATAGGTTTTGCTATAAGCTCATCCAATATATTTTTATACTTCTGATTCACATTTTTTTTCCAATTTGCGCAAATAAGTTTCGCTTGTTCCCTTGTCACTACGGTAATAGTGATATCCATAAGCGTTTTTTCATCTTCACAAAGACCACATTTCACTATAAACTCGTTATTTGTATGCTCATAAAAATAATTTGCCGTTGTCTCGTAATCTTTTTTAATATCATTGCGGTTTTTTGCAACATATTGAACAATCTTTGTCCTAATTTCAATAGCAAGATGTTTTTCAAAATATTCAAGAATTGTGTTGCCCTCGGCGGTTATAAAATATCTTGTTTTATCTGTATCACGGAATTTTTCAAGATAGTTATCATCTATCATGTCACTTATTGTGGACTGCAACACATAGTACGTCATAAAGTTATCTTCCAAGACAAACTGAGTTATTTCGCTGTTTGAAAGCGGAATATCCATTTTATCAATTAGATATAAAATCAAAAGCTTATTTTGTACAACATCCACTGTATCTTGAAAAAGGCTTGATTGTTGATAAATTTCGTTCATTATTCACATTCTCCACAAGTTTTAGAAGCTAGAAGGGTATTATAAGGTATAATTATAGTTGTTGCAATAGATGTTATCCACAGATTGCATCAGCATTTACGCGTAAAGCACGTCAATCTTACTGTTTTCTTTGGACTATAATAAATCTTAACAATGTTGCAAATGATATATCCAACTGCTATAATCATATACGAAATTGTATTATCTTGGCGAAAGGGGGAACATTAATTGGATCGCAAAAGAAGCTCAGGGATGCTTTTAAAAACGATAATTGTTGTTCTTGTTCTTGCTATAATGGTTGCATCTGTTGCTTTTTTTTCTATATGGAGAGCATTTGAGGCATCAAATGCTCAACTTAGAACAAGACATATTCCTGTTAATGTTCGTGTTATAGAAGGCGAAGGTATTTATAGCAGCTTTGAGGCTAAATCACAGATAGTACGCTATGGCCGCTTAGTTAGTACATCCCCTATTCATCCATATAACGTTGTTGAACGATTCAGTGGTGTCTTGTTTCCTTTGCAAGACGTTCTTAGGGTTCATGTTTTGGAATTCGAATATGCTGCTCTTTCTGATATGAGAGCTTTTGGGTATGAAAATGTACAAATTCATCAAATATATGCAATTGATTTTAACGCAGATGCGACATTAAGTGTGATATCAGCAATGCTGTCTGTTACAGGAAGTGGCGGCGAAACAACTTTTATACCTTATGTTAGGTTTGGCAATTATGCTGTTACACATACATTTGGTTTAGGCATGAAAACTATTGACGAAGTATTTGAAAAATACTTGTATGTATTTGGATTTTCAGGTGCGCCTCTTGTAAGCGGTTCCGGTGATATTAGACATAGAAGAATCCCTCCTCAAGCAGTTGACTTTGAAAACATATCCCCTGTAAACCGCTCAATTATAAAAGGTGATTTCCTTTCGCCAAACTCATTTACAAACAATGGTGACATAAATATAACCGCAAGTTTTGACACTGTGATACCTTTTAACCTCCCCGGGCAAAATACTATAAGCATTAACCTGCAAAATGAAACCGCAGAGATCCGGACTATCGAAGCTATTCTAACCGTTTATGATGGAAAACGACACATCACACAAGAAGCTGATTCAAACGGAGAGTATATGAATCTAGGTCGCTTTTTTGCTCCGTCTACTGACTTGAGCAATATAAACTTTATAACTAATGAAATTGCTGATAATGAAATGGTTTTTGATTCTTCTGTTCCCGGGTTTTACTACAAGTCTGTTGAAATTGACGGAGATGTGAGTCATTTAACAATTTCGGTCATTGATACAACGCCGCCAATTGCGGAATCAAACATAGTTACGACAGCAATAGGTTTCCCTGTATCAGCAGAAGCCTTTGTGCAAAATATACACGATTATTCGTCTGTAAGCGTTAGCTTTTTAGGTGGCGAACCTAATGTTTTTATTACTGGAGAGGTTGAAGTTCCAATACTCTTGACTGATGAATTTGGAAACGCTGCGGTAGTAATGTCTAAATTGATTATACTTGACCAAGAATTCTTAAATCCTGGGTTTGAATATATCCCAAATAGGTATTTTCAAATAGGAGAACCTGTTGACTTTTTGTACCAAGTTAAAGTCCGTAACGGAAGTGACCCACTATCTGTAGTCACTTATAATACTTCACTGGTTAATGAAAATGAGCCGGGCAGATACCGAGTTTATTATACAATAACCGACCGAAATAACAATACAGATACCGTTTTCGCTTATATAGTTAAAACTAACGCCCCATTAGAAAGAGTAATGTCGTATGCAGACCGAATTCTTGATAGCATTATTACGGATGAAATGACTCAACTTGAAAAATCCAGAGCTATATTTAACTGGACTCGTGAGAATATTGCGTATTCATTTTCCAGCGAAAGAGATGACCCTGTATTGGGTGCTTTTACTGCATTTACAAGGGCTAGGGGCGACTGCTTCATATTTTATTCCGCCGCCGAAATTTTGCTTACAAGGGCTGGAATTAAAAATATACAAGTCTCCCGCATCCCCGGTGAATCAGCAAGACACTACTGGCATTTCGTTAACGTGGGCGATGGGTGGTATCATTTTGATACAACACCTTTTATAGGTTCACCGGGCAACGGTTTTATGTTTAACGATGCAACAGCGGCAAGCCTTACAGCGGCCAGAGGGAGAAATTACTACACTTATGACAGATCATTGTTTGAACATCTGGATATTAGGTAAATAAAATACACAAAAGAGGTTGATTAACTTGTTGCTTAATGTTTTGATGACGATAGCAGGATTTGTTATTTTAATAAAATGTGCTGATTATTTTGTAGACGGAGCGGCATCTTTTGCGAAAAACTTCAAAATACCTACTGTCGTAATAGGTTTAACAATAGTCGCATTTGGCTCATCCGCACCTGAATTGGCTATTTCATTCAACTCTCATTTATCAGGCAACACAGATATGCTATTTGGAAATGTAATAGGTAGTAGTATTTCCAACATCCTTCTTATCTTGGGTCTTGCCGTTTTAATTAGACCTTTTAAGATAAATGGAGATGTGATTAAAAAAGAGATACCTATTTTACTTCTTGTAACGCTTGGATTCTCGGTATTGTTTTTAGATAATTTATTTGATAATTCTATTCCAAACACTTTAACAAGATCTGACGGAATTGTGCTAATCTTGTTTTTCACTATCTTTGTCTATTATTTAATCGCTATACTAAAAAATTCAGACAACAGCACAGAAAATCAAGAGCCTAAATATAAAACTCTCGTTTCTATAATATTGATGATACTTGGACTCGCCGGCATTATTTGGAGCAGCGATTTGATTGTTAATAATGCTGCCGAAATTGCCGCAAGTATTGGAATAAGTCAAAAAATAATATCAGTGACAATAATATCAATAGGAACATCTCTGCCGGAGCTTATAACAACAATAACTGCCGCAAAAAAAGGCGAAAATGGCATGGCAATTGGTAACATAGTTGGCAGTAATATATTTAATATTTGCATAGTTATCGGTCTGCCGGTTGCGTTATTAGGTGATGTTTCAACAGCGGCATTTAGCGTTGTTGACATATTCTATATGCTGATAGCCGTTGTGCTTTTATGGGTATTTTCAGCCATTGATAGAGACCTTAGACGATATGAAGCAAGCATCCTTATTGGGATTTATGCCACATACGGTATTTATATTTTTATGCAATAAATATAGGGGCTAATTTATGAAAAAAAACGTACTGGAATATTTAGAGCAAACCGTTAAGGTCTATCCTAATAAAATTGCTTTTACAGATGGAACAAACGGCAAAAGCTTTAATGAAATTTATAATGCCGCACGTTCATTGGGCAGTTTTTTAAGCTGTTATAAACGCAGCTTAATTCTCGTTGTTATGCAAAAATGCCCTGAGATGATTGGTGCATTTTTAGGCGTTGCTTACAGTGGGAATATTTATGTTCCTCTTGATGCCAATATGCATCAAAGCCGTATAGCTCAAATCATCCAAAAACTTTCACCAACAGCCGCTGTATGTGATGAAAAATCAGCAGAAATTCTTCATGCCTTAGACTGTAAAATTGATATCTTCTTGTACGATGAGATTAGCCAAACTAAAACAGATAATGAAGCTCTTAACAAAATCCGAAGACGTCAAATTGATACTGACCCGTTATACATAGTTTTTACGTCCGGATCAACCGGCGAGCCTAAGGGCATTGTTGCAAATCATCGCTCTGTAATCAGCTACATTGATGATTTAACAAGTATACTAGGTATAAATGAATCAACAGTATTCGGAAATCAAACCCCGCTGTACCTTGATGCAAGCTTAAAAGAGATTTATTCTGTGCTAAAATGCGGGGCATCTGCTTTTTTGATACCAAAGAGCCATTTTATGTTTCCGGCAAAGCTTATTTCGTACATGAACGAGTATAAAATTAATACCGTATGTTGGGTTTCTTCTGCCTTTTCGATTATTTCAGGACTTGGGATTTTCAGCGATATAAGGCCGAAGTACCTCCATACAATAGCTTTTGGGAGTGAAGTATTCCCTATAAACCATTTTAATACTTGGCTTGAAGCCCTTCCTAATGTCGGCTTTTTCAACCTTTATGGACCTACCGAAGCTACGGGAATGAGTTCATTCTATCAGATAGATAATAGTTCACCGCCGAAAGAGGTAATACCTATCGGCAAAGCATTTCCAAACACCGATATTTTTATCGCCGTAGAAGGCAAAGAGATTACAGAGCCGGAAACACATGGTATCATCTACATCAGAGGCTCAGGCATAACTCTCGGGTATTATTGTGATGATGAAAAAACAAATGAGGTATTTATCCAAAATCCCCTGCACAATAATTACCGGGAAATAGTTTACAACACCGGAGATGTTGGTAAGTATGATGGGCAAGGTAATTTAGTATATGTATGCCGCAACGACCATCAAATAAAAAGACATGGTTATCGAGTTGAGCTTATGGAAATTGAAAAAAACGCAAATGAGATAGATGGCGTTACAGTTGCTTGTTGTATTTACAGCAGTCGTTTTGATAGTATATCGCTTTTTTATTCCGGAGAGTTAAACGAAAAAGAGCTTTTGATATCACTTAGAGCAAAGTTACCGCATTATATGATCCCAAATTTATTAACAAAGCTTGATTTTTTACCGAAGCAAGATAATCATAAAATTGACAGAGCCGAGCTGCTCAAATTAACGGAGGATATGCTAAATGGATGAATTGATTAAAATACTAACAGAAATGCATCCTGAAATAGACTTCTTTAACCATAACGAGCTTATTGAACAATGTATTTTAGATTCTTTTGATATCGTTGCTCTCGTTGCTGAGATTAATGATGTTTTTGATGTAAGAATACCCCCACTTGAAATAATTCCGGAAAATTTTAACTCTGCCGCTGCGCTTTATGAATTAATTATCAAGCTTCGGGGTGAATAAGATTTATTATGTTTTTTACTTCTGTTAACTTTGGTTTATTTATCGCATGTTTGCTTATTGGATACTATACAATATTTCGCAAATTTCAATGGCAGCTTCTTCTAATCGGCAGCTTTTTTTTCTATGCATTTTCCGGGTTTTCAAACCTTATTTATATTAGCGTCACGATATGCTCAACTTGGTTTGCAAGCCGGCAAATTTCTCGCTTGCGGTTAAAACAGAAGCAATTTGTTGAAAAAAATCACGATTTATCAAAAGAGGATAAAAAAGCATATAAAGCTACTGTTAACAAACGACAGAAAATGTGGCTTGCTTTTTGTCTTTTGTTTAATTTTGCGATACTTGCTGTTGTTAAATATACGGATTTTGTGATTCGAAATACAAATATGATAACCGACACGGGCTTTGAGCCTGTTAATTTCCTGCTTCCGATGGGTATTTCGTTTTACACATTTCAAACAATGGGATATATAATAGATGTATATCGAGGTGCTGAAGATGAGCCAAACATTTTTAAGCTTGGGCTATTCACTTCTTTTTTCCCACAGCTTATTCAAGGACCGATAAGCCGTTTTGGAGATCTCAAAAAAACGCTTTTTTCACAACACAAATTTAGCTTTGAAGTCTTTCAGTCAGGACTTGCAAGAGTTGTCTGGGGATTTTTTAAAAAGCTCGTTGTTGCAGATAGAATGATGATTGTACTAAGAGCGCTTGTTGCAACACCCGGGGAATATACAGGAGTTTATGTAATATTTACTGTGCTGTTTTACGCTATTGCACTTTACGCAGACTTTACAGGCGGTATAGACATAACTATCGGGATAGCGAGAATGCTTGGAATTACTGTGAAAGAAAACTTTAACCGACCATTTTATGCAACATCGACAGCCGATTATTGGCGGCGCTGGCATATAACAATGGGAACTTGGTTTAAAGATTACCTATTCTACCCAATATCAGCATCAAGACCGATGCTAAGATTTTTCAAATGGTCTAAAATGATTTTAGGAGAGAAGCTTGGAAAGCGCATCCCAATTTATGTATCAACTATGATACTTTGGTTTGCTACAGGGCTTTGGCATGGGGCTGAATGGCATTTTATTGTCTGGGGATTGGCAAATGGAATTGTTATTGTTATTTCCGAGGAATTAAAGCCGCTTTATGCTATGTTTCATAAACGATTCTCAGTGGGTGACAGGGTTTGGTATCACGGATTTCAAGTCTTTAGAACATTTTGGCTTATGAGCCTTATTCGAACTCTTGATGTATATGCAAATGTACGCCATACATTTAGGATGTATTGGTCAGTTTTAACCGATTTTGGGTGGGATAGGTTTTTGCATAAGGGCTTTAGCGGGCTCGGGATTGATTACGTTGAATATATAGTCGTCTCTATCTCAATATTCGTTATGATAACGGTCGGTTTTTTCCATTATAACAAAAAGATTGAGTTTTTATCGTTAAAGCCGGACTATAGATGCGTGCTTATCACCCTTCTTGTATTCGCAATTATAATTTTCGGGGTTTATGGATATGGGTTTGACAGCCAACAGTTTATTTATAATCAATTTTGATAAAATTCTTTTTGAATACTCTTGACATTCAAATATTATTATGATATCATTTCGATATCATAATAATAAATCTTTTAAGGAGGAACCAAAATGTCTAAAAACAAAACAGGAAGAGACGAAAAACTTCTTTCACCACCAAATGGCTTTATCGTACTTATCCCTTCAATTATACTACTTATTGCAAGTATCTGGGGGTTTGTTGTTGCAGTTATTGATTTAAATAATTATGGGTTTAGCAGCTCAGCTCTTGCGCTTTTGCTTGCTATGATAGCTTACTGGGTGATCATCTTTCCGCTTGCTTGCGCAGGTCTTAAAATAGTTAACCCTAATGAAGCTGCGGTTTATGTTTTATTCGGAAGATATTACGGAACTATTGCAACGCCGGGGTTTTATTTTATCAACCCGTTTTGTACAATGTCTAACCCAACAACCCCTCCATATGATTGGAGCAGTTGGAGCGTGCCAAGCAAAAAAGTTTCACTCAAGGCAATCACTTTAAGCAACGAAAGGCAAAAAATTAACGACCGTGAAGGTAACCCTATTGAAATAGGCGTTGTTGTTATTTGGCGTGTTATAAACGCTACTAAAGCTGTTTTTGAAGTTGATAATTATAACACCTATGTATCAATTCAAAGCGATGCAGCAATACGCAACGTATCAAGACAATACCCTTATGATATTTCAGAAGACGGCGAAGAAACATCTCTTAGAGGAAGTTCAAGCAAAGTTGCCGAAGAGCTTAGAACAGAGCTTCAAAACCGTGTTGAGTTTGCGGGAATAGAAATAATAGAAACAAGAATTGCCCATCTTGCATATGCTCCGGAAATAGCAGCAGCAATGCTTCAAAGGCAACAAGCAAAAGCAGTAATTGATGCTAAACAGAAAATAGTCGAAGGTGCGGTTGGCATGGTTGAAATGGCACTTAGGAAACTTTCTGAAGGTAATATAGTAGATCTTGACGATGAACGGAAGGCAGCAATGGTATCTAATTTGTTAGTTGTTCTTTGCGGCAACAGAGATGCTCAGCCAATCGTCAACAGTGGAAGTCTATATTAAGAGCTGCAATGGCTGAAAAAAGTGATAAAAAACAAGTTCCTTTACGCCTATCCTCTAATCTTTGGAACGAAATAAATAAATGGGCCGATGACGAATTCCGTTCCATCAACGGTCAAATAGAATATATTTTATCTGAAGCAGTTAAAAGGAGAAAGAGCATGGAGATCACAACAATTAGCGAGGAGGGTAAAATCCTATGATGATTTTTATGATCATATTCAGCATTATTATGTTACTAATGTCTCTGCTGCTTTTAAGCGGCAGAGGTGCGTTCCTTATTTCAGGCTATAATATGATGTCAAAAGAAGCGAAGGCAAATATTAATGAAAAAAAACTATGCCGTGATGTTGGCAAAATGTTGTTAGTTGTTACATTAAGCATGGTATTGCTTTTCATCGGTATTCATTTTAAGATAGATTGGCTGACTTTAGTAGGAACAGCGTTAACGATTATAGTTCCACTCGTTGGTGTAGTTTTCTTTAACAAAAGCCGCCGATACTTAAAAGAAGGGGCAGAAAACACAGCACCAGGATTTAGAAAATTTACAAAACTCACCCTTGCAATCACTGTTATAGTCCTTATTGGCGTTGGTGTATTAATGGTTTCGGGCTTCAGAGGGCCGACTGTCAATGTGTCACAATCAAGTATACAAATAACCGGAATATACGGTTTGACTGTTGAGTTTTCAGAAATATCAAGCATTACGTTGATTGACAGCAGTATGAGAAATATCGGGCCCGGAAGAAGAACAAACGGTTTTGCCGGTTTGGGTGATGCATTAAAAGGTAATTTTAGATCAGATGCAAACGGTGAAAAACTATTGTTTGTAAGAGCAAGTTCGTATCCAACTATTCATATTGAACGGGCTAACGCAAGAGATATTTTTATAAGCTTTAGCGACAATAATAAAACGCTAAGGCTATATAACGAGATAAGATTAGTTCGATGAACGAAGCAACTTATACTCGTATCCTCTCAAAACAGTATCAGAAAAACGCAGAATTTTTTTCGCTAGACTAGGAAAAAGGTTCTTAGCGTACCCGAAGGTACGGTAAGGTTCTTTTGATATGTACCGCCAAGAAGGGCGGCCGTCAAAGGCGGCTTTTGCGTAGCAAAAGTACTGAGACGTATAGCGGCAAAAAGACAAGTTTTTGTTACTGTTTTGAGGGGATACGAGTATATAATTTAAAAGTCAAAAAAGCGCCGTACTCGGCGCTTTTTGCTATTATATAAAGAAATCCCTATGTTGCTAATTCACTTTCATATTCCAAATTTTCTTTGTTTTGCACTTTAAGAATCTTTCCACTGTCACGCAGAATATTCCCATTTTGCCTTTCGCCCATTTCACACTGCCCTCTGAATGCAGCACCTTCGTCAACAGCGAGCGAACCGCATATAATATTGCCATAAATTCTGCCATGCGAGTATATGTGCGCTTGACCGGTTACGTCAACATTACCTTCGACTTCACCATATACGTAAGCACTTTCAGCCCTAACATCTCCACGAACGCTTCCGCTGTCAGATATTATTAAAAAGCCGTCAATATCTACATCACCAAAAAACACACCGGATATTGTAACATCGCCTGCGCCGCACAAAACATTGTCTTTAACTGTTAGGCCTTCTGCAATTATTGTCGCAGTCTTTACTTCCGCAGAGTTAATCATCTTTCCATTTTTTTGACCAAACATATCATACCTCCATAACTTGGGATATTACTGCCATAATTAACATATTTAAGTATTTCCGTAATGTAAGCAGTTTATCAATTGTTTTTTGTTTTTATTAGATGTTTCGATAAAATGAAATATTGACGAACCATAAATTTATTTTATCATCTGATATATTTGGACATACTTCGTATTACTAAAATGAATAATTATTGCCTTATTTGTATTGATATATTAGCATATTTAGACATTAATGTCAAGATATTGGCATTGAAGGTCTTGTAAAATCAATATTATTGTTTATTTTGACCTTACACTACATCTACTACTTTTGCAGGATGCTTATCTCGTATTAACTTATTCAACATCTTATTCATACTACGAACATCAATTGGCTTAGAGATAAAATCATCGAACCCATTTTCAAAGAATATTTCAGCTTGTCCGGAAATTGCGTTTGCTGTTAACGCTACAATTGGATTATTATATCCCATTTCACGCAATTTTTTTGTTGTTTCCATTCCATCCATCCCAGGCATCATATGATCCATAAGCACTACATCATAAACTTCTCCGTTTTTTATTTTTTCAATTGCTTTAAAGCCGCTTGAAGCCTCATCAATTTGAAGCTTATACGGAGCTAATAGGCCCTTTGCAACAGTTATATTAATATCCACATCATCAACAATTAGAACTTTGCCGTAAGGCATAAGTTCACGCATGACTTGTGATCTTTTCATTTGTGCTCTATTTCTTGTACGGAATTTGCTCAAGTTTTCGACTGCTTCTTTTCCTAATATGCTGTCACCTATCTTTCCTTGCGGTAGACGCACAGTAAAAGTAGAGCCTTTGTCAGGTTCACTTTCTATAAAAATCTCCCCTTTCATAAGCGTTACCAAGTTTCGAGTAATGCTCATACCAAGCCCTGTTCCTTCGGTTGAACGGTTAGATTCTACGTTAAATCTGGAATAGTCTTCAAATACCTTACTTATCTGATCTTTTGTCATGCCAACTCCCGTGTCTTGCACAACAATTGATAAAATCACTTCGTTATTATTAGATTCGCTCTCGATTAAACTCATCGAAAGAGTTACAATACCTTTTTCTGTGTATTTAAATGCATTTGAAAGCAAATTGTTTAAAATTTGCTTTACTCTAAGCTCGTCACCTACCATATATGCAGGCATATTTTCATCAATACAAAGCTTAAAATCAATATCTTTACTGCCTATTCGCATCATATTTAATTGTGCTGTATTGCTGATAAAACTCGCTGCCTCATATTTATTTATTGTTAAATCAAGTTTTCCAGCCTCTATTTTTGAAAGATCAAGCAAGTCGTTAATTATATTAAGCAGCAAATCTCCGGAAATGTGTATCTTTTCAAACACTTCTTTTGTCTGTGGATCAATTTCTGTATTAAGCAATTGAATTTCTGTCATGCCTAGGATAGCATTCATCGGTGTACGGATTTCATGGCTAATTGTGCTTAAAAATGAACTTTTCGCCCTGTTTGCATCCTCGGCAATTTCTCTAAGCTTTTCCTCACGTAAGTCTCGTATATAGATAGCAAAACCTTGACTTCCTTGATAGTTTACAGATACAACCGTTAATTCACATGGAATAATCTCGCCATATAAAGTTGTGAGATCATATTCAGATTTTTTCATGCCTGATTTAGCAGCATCAAGGCAATATTGTGCTATAAAATTCTCCACGGCTTCTTTATTCCGCTTATAACCTGGGAAGATATGGCGGTGGTTCTTAATAAAAAATTTACGAACACGGCAATGATCACGTCCACAGCCCTCATACTGGTCACAGTCTGTATAAGGGCAAAACTCTAAATCTTCTTGCTCATAATATGTTTCGATTATAGATTTGTCCGGTTTGGTCAAAAATAAGTTTATCGCCGCTAAATTACAGTCAACAACGTTAAGGCTTTCGTCGAAAGATATTATTGCAATAGGCGAAGTATCAAGTAGGATTTTTGCCCTCTCTTCTGATTCACGCTCTTTTTCCATTGCAAACCTAAGAGGCCTTAAATCTTGATTATATCCTACGACAATATCATCATCACCGTATTTTAGATGCACATACGTAACATCAACAGGCAACGGCTCACCATCAGGACCTATATGTATCCATTCTAAACGCGTAGATCCTTCTCTTAACGCCCTCCCTATTACAGAACGTACTTTCTCATCTGATGATGTTCCACATGGCTGATATTTAGGCGAAAGACTGCCAAATTTCCGTACATACTCATCTGCGTCGGTAAGACCAAACATTTTAGTTGCTGTTTTGTTACACCCTATTAAATTCAAATTACTATCCCAAGTTTCAACAAAAAAAGGAGCCGAATCAACAAACATTTGAGCTAACTCAAAAGATTGCCTCTCTTTCTCAATCATCGCCTTAACAGGGCGTAAGTCGCTTGAATATGAAACAAGCATATATCTGCCTTGACGTTTAAATCGTACAAGTGTAATCTCCATCGGCAAAGGTTCACCATCTAAAGTCCTATGCATCCATTCAAACCGAGCATAACCCGACTCTAATGCGCTTTTAAGCATATTATCAAATGCTTCAGATGATGTCATACCGCAAGGCTGAATATCCGGTGAAAGTTCTGTAAAGCAGCTGATATATTGATCCTTATCTTTAAGCCCAAAAATTTTTGCGGCTTGATCACTAGTAGCAACAAGATTATATTTATCATCCCATAAGTTCATCACAAAAGGTGCTGATCCAATCAACATCTCATTTATCTCATTTGCTTCCTGCTCTTTAACTTGCGCTGAATTTATAGCTTCTTTATAACGACCTATTTCATGCATACAAGCAACTATTAGGTCTTGCGATTCACATTTTAAAGTGATATCTAAACAAAGGGCTAACTCATTAAAGCAAAGCTCAAAATGAATCTCCCCTACTCTTTGAGCCTCTTGAATATGTTGATAAAAATATTCGATGATTGGCTTACCACCAAATTGGCAATCTAACAAAAGTGCTTCAAACTCTGAGATATCATCTATATTAAAGAGTAGTAAAAATCGCTTATTTGCCGAAATTAACCTACCTTTTGAATCAAAACAACCACATGCAACGGGAAAGCGTTCCAATATCACACCTGGCATAATTTTGAAATTATTTGATGAATCATCGTTATATATGTCATTAAAACTCAATGACTCCACCTCTTAAATTTACAACTTTACGATTGGCTACAAGGAACATTATATCATATCAGGGTAAATTTAACAAATATTTTCTCATATGTTTGCTAATATAGTTAAATGAACCCAAAATTACTATATTAAACCTGCTATTTTTTTCATAGGCTTTGCTGCTGCATAAACCTAATTACTCCATCAATAAAAATTCTAGGGCTTGTACAAATCAAATGCTGCTTTCTCATAAATCAAAGCAATAATCAATAAGACCTTGTAAAAAGGCTAGATTAATTTCATGGCCTAATCCGGCTTTTCAAACTCTTTTCTAAGTTTTTGAAGAGCTTTTTTTTCTATCCTTGAAATATATGAACGTGATATACCAAGCATTTCTGCTATTTCTCTCTGAGTTATCTCATCGTAACCACAAAGCCCGTATCGCATTTGTATTACAATCCTTTCACGGCTTTTAAGGACGCTTTTAATTTTTTCGTATAAATGTTTTGTTTGTAAAATAAGATTTACTTGATCATCAACACTATCGCAATTATCGGCTACTTTGTCTTCTATAGTAACTTCATTACCTTCTTTATCAACCCCAATAGGCTCTTGAAGATATATATTACAGTTATGTTTTTTTCCGGAACGTAAAAACATAAGAATTTCATTATTTATACAACGAGAAGCATATGTCGCAAATTTCGTGTTTTTATCAGGTTCATAACTTGCAATTGCTTTTATAAGCCCGATATCTCCCACAGAAAGCAGATCCTCAATATCTTTGACATGATTATTATATTTTTTTGCAATATGAGCAACAAGGCGCAAGTTGCGCTCAATTAAAATATTTCTGGCATCTTCGTCACCTTTTTTTGTGCGCTCAATAATTACAGCTTCTTCTTTAGAGCTTAATGGGGATGGGTATGAGTTGCTAGGTGCAATATATCCTATTAAGAAAAAAAATTGAAGGAATGAAAATAACATCGGCAAATACTCTCCTAGTTTAACTTCCGGCGTTATATCCAATATATGCGATAGGCTTTTTTAAAGTGTCGGGAATTTTGAGTTTAAAATTAGGGTGTGTTCGATAATTCGCTTTCGTTAGATTTTTGAGCGTTTTTTCGATAAGTGCTTTTGCGAAAAACCGCACATACCCAAAGGTACGTAAGGCTTTTCCGCAAAAGTGCATAGCGGAAAATAAACCGAAAATATGACGGAATGGAATTATCGAACACACCCTAGTAAGATCAAACATTCTTAAATGCCCTATATAATTATAAAAAATTTACCTAGACTTTACATTCCAAGTAACTATGCTATAATTACATTAATGATAAGCCTAGCTATAAGCTACTTCTTATAAAACTTATACAAATTGGGGGAATTACTAATGAAAATATTTATAAGTTGGTCTGGTGAGCCCAGTAAAAAAATAGCTGAAATAATGAGAAAATGGATTAAAAATGTAATACAATCCGTTGAACCATTTGTTTCTTCCGAAGATATTGAAAAAGGTTCTCGTTGGAGTGCTGATATTGCTAAGGAGTTGGAAGATACCAACTTTGGCTTGTTGTGTGTAACTAAGGATAACTTTAAGGCACCATGGTTACTATTTGAAGCTGGGGCTTTATCAAAGGCAATGGACAAAGCATTAGTTGTGCCTATGCTTTTCGGGCTAAAGCCATCTGACTTGACAGGAAGTCCGCTTTTGCAATTTCAAACAGTAATTTTTTCTAAAAATGAAGTTAAAAAATTAATAGTCACATTGAATGATAAAATCGAAAAGCGCATAGATAGCTTGGATGAAATTTTTGAAAAATGGTATCCAGACCTAGAAGATGCCGTTGCAGAATTAGAGCCTGGAACTATCAGCCAAGGCGCAGGTGACGATTTAGCTATAAACACTAACCAATCCCCTGTACTAGAGGAAATTTTGACTATTTCTAGGGATAATCAAAAACTATTAAGAAATTCTGAAAATATTGCAATTGAAAAAATCGGGAATATCGAGGAGAAAATATCGCACCTCTCTGATAATCGCAATAGTCTTAGGGAGCATAATCGCCGAAAGAAAAAGCTGCACCCAATGATGCTTGATGAATTGCTATATTTTAGGAGTGAAAAATTTGGTTCAAACGATTGTTTTCCAAACTATGGCTTCCTAATAGCACTTTCTCTTTTCAGGGAAGATTATCCTTGGGTTTATGATTTAGGAAAAGAGTTGTTGGACGTCCTAAACTCTAAAAAATCTAACAGTCAAAAACAAAAATCTATAGAACACTTTATAAATATGTTGGAAGAAACCCCTCGTCTGTTACATAGATTAGGATATAGAGAAGACGACGAAATGTTATTTTTTGAATTGCCTAGGATATTTCATAAAATACTTGATAGATTTGAATGACTATATAACCAAAGCCTTTTGGTGTAGTGGAGCTTATTTCACGCATTAACGCTGACTTTTAAGGAATATGAACTGTTACATTATCTTCTTATAAACTCCGGTATTGTCTTGAATAGAGATAAAATTTTAGAAACGGTATGGGGTTATGACTATGAGGGTGAAAGCCGCACGTTAGATATGCACATAAAGTCGTTGCGGCAAAAGCTTGGAACAGCAGGCGAACACATAAAAACTATTCGTAATGTTGGCTACAAATTGGGGGAATAACTTTGCAAAAACGTATTTTCTTGAACTTCGTAATGTTGATATTAATTTGTGTTGTGTTTTTAGCAATATCGTTTGGTCTGTTGTTTTTTAGATCAGCACAAACTCACGAGATGACCTCAATTAGAGATAAAACCCATCTTATTGCTGAGCTGCTTAATCAAGGAACTTTTGAAAATAACGAAAGTTTAGATAGCGGCGAAACTCGTATGACCATTATCTCGCAAGATGGCTGGGTGCTGTCAGATAGCCATGATGAGACGGATTTGACTGTTAATCGCAATGACCGTATGGAATTTATTTAAGCCATAACGTATGGCAACGGCGAAACTATACGCCGTTCAGATACATTAGGTGCTGAAACTTTTTATTATACAGTGCGACTGCAAGACGGAAATGTTTTACGCCTTTCCCGCACATTGCACAGCTTGGGCGCAGTGTTTATATCAACACTGCCAAGTCTCTTTGCAACAGCATCAGTTATATTGGCATTAGCATATTTTACAGCTCACCGATTAACTCAAAAAATCGTTAAGCCACTTACTGAAGTGGACTTTGAAACTGAAGGAATCATCGCAGATCATTCCTTCAGTGAAAAACTGTATGAAGAACTTTGGCCTTATGTTAAAAAAATCGACCATCAAAATCAAAAAATAACAAGTCAAATGATGATACTGAGAAATAGAGCCGAAACTATCGAAGCCATAATTGCAAATATGAGAGAAGGGCTTGTGATTTTAGATGAAAAAGGATTGGTAATGGCTGCTAATAAAAGCGTGTTGGATATTTTTGAAATATCAAATGAGCAGGATATAGTACAAAAAAATATTTTGCATATTTACCGTAATCCTGACTTTATGCAATGCGTTAATCAATGCCTTGGCGGGGCACACCTAGAACTGAATTTTACCAGAAACAACAGAGCATACAATGTGCTGCTTAACCCTGTAATTAACGATGATATCAATTGTGGGGCTATTATTTTCTTTTTAGATGCAACAGCACAATTTAAAGCCGAAACACAACGCAAAGAATTTACCGCAAATATATCGCATGAATTAAGAACACCTCTCACAACTATTTCAGCTTTGTCAGAAATGATAGCAAGCGGTATGGTAAAAGCTAATGATGTTACTAGCTCTGCAGACAAAATTTATGGACAAACCAAGCGCCTAATCAATATAATTGATGATATAATCCGATTATCAGAATTTGATGAAAACAAAAAAGACAAAAACTTTACTACATTTGATATTTATGATTTAGCAAAATCAGTTATAGACGCTTTGCAAGAAAAAGCTGCTGAAAGGTTAGTAACGATTGAACTTACGGGGAAACCATTACAGGTGAAAGCCAATAGTAGATTGATTGACGAACTCATGCTTAATCTAATCGACAACGCCGTTAAATACAACAAAGAATATGGCAGCGTGACTGTTGATTTATGCGAAGAAGATGGATTGTGTAAAATAACCGTTGCTGATACAGGAATAGGCATTTCTAAAGAGCATCAAAACCGTGTTTTTGAACGATTCTATCGCATAGACAGCTCACGTTCGAAAAAAACCGGCGGAACAGGGTTGGGGCTTTCGATTGTAAAGCATATTACAGATCATCATAATGGAAAAGTCCATTTGGAAAGCGTAGAAGGTAAGGGAACGACAATTGTGTGCTATATTGATTTAGGGCGTGCTCCTATTAGTCCCTGATAGATGGGAACGCTCTCTAATTTTGAAGTGTACCGCAAAGAAGGACGGAGGCTAAAGGCGGCTTTTGCGTAGCAAAAGCACTGAGACATATAGCGAAAAAAAGACAAGTTTTTGTTCTGCCTTAGGGGATATGAGTATATAATGGGTTGACAAGTTAAGTGTATCTGATATAAAATAATGCGGGGTAAGTTTCTGTGTAGTTTTTTACAGAAAGCCACAAACACCAAAAATGATGAAGCAATTTAACTTCGTCATACTAAAAGTGTAAAAAATAGGAGGTAAATTTATGAGAGAAAGATTTAAAAAGTTACAAGTTAAGGGCTTTACGGCAGTAGTTCTTACTACTGTTATTCTTTCTGCGTCATTGGTTTGGGCAAATTCTGGCGGTGTGATGCGAGAGATATTCTTTGGAGTAGATATTAATATCAATGGAGAAATTCTCCAAGTAGATGATGCTGACAGACCGTTTATAATGGAAGGCAGAACATTTTTGCCTGTTAGAGCATTAGGCGACGCTTTAGGAGTTTCTGTTGACTGGTACGGACCAACACAAACAGTTTATGTAGAAACGGAAGAAACATCAGCAGCAATAAATCCTATTACCGAAGAAGAAATCAGAGCAGCACAAGTGGCATGGGGCGAAGGTCTGGTAGCTATTAGCGCTGCTTATGCAGAAGATGAAGACTATGCAAGTATAGCTCAAAATGTTCTTGATACTTTATACGGATATGCGGATGGAGTAGTTTTATTTAAGCCAACCGTTGCAAGCGAAGTTCCATTTAGATTTACCGAGGCAGAGGCGGCTTCTTATTTCATTGGCGGTTCTATAAGCGAAGATACAGGATTTGCTTTAAATCCTTGGACAAGCGTAAGATTTGCAAACGATGGTAGATTCATATTAAACGGTGAAACTGCTTTGTGGATGGGTTCCGTTTTTCTAACTAACGATCAAGACGAAGAAATTAGAGTAGAAAAAAGCAAAGGTTATTTTCGTGATGCTGAAGGTAACTTGCGTTTACAATTACATCATTCAAGCGTCCCATTTGAAAACTAAGAGATTAACTTAAAATAATCAAACAACCCCTGTTTTCGTTACAACGAAAGCGGGGGTTTTCTTTTTGTATTGTAAAGGCAAGTTTATAAAGAAATTAATTTGCGGTAATAAATATCATACTTCAAGAATAAATATCATGAAGGTTAATTATGGATAATACCAACAAAAAATATGCTGAAATATTATAAAACATGGTCAAAAAAACAGGAAAAAGATGATTAAAGCTATTTAAGATGAGGTATGATAAATGAAAAATATTAATGATGCTATAAGCAAGCTAGAATATGACTTCCTTCGCACAGATAAGCACTTAGGGAATAATATTATCTTCTTATGCTTCGGCGGCAGTCATGCATATGGCACAAATGATGCTAACTCTGATATAGATATACGAGGATGTGCGTTCAATCAAAAGTCAGATTTAATTGGGCTAAGCTCGTTCGAACAGTTCACAGATAATAAAACAATAATATACAGCTTCAATAAACTAATTAACTTGCTAATAAACTGTAACCCAAACGCAGTTGAATTACTTGGATGTAAGCCTGAGCATTATATTGTAAACTCAGTTGGACAAGAGATGATTAGCAATAGAAAAATGTTTCTTTCTCGAAAAGTCGTTAATTCCTTTGGTGGATACGCCAACAAACAACTTAAACGGCTTCAAAATGCCGTTGCAAAAGACAACAATAAAAAAACCAAGAAAATTCTTAATAAGTACGCCCAAAATCTCACCAGGCTTTACTTAATGGCAATAGATATTTTTGAAAAAGAAGAAATTATTACTTATCGTGAAAATGATTTACCGCTGCTGTTATCAATTCGAAATGGCAAATACATAAACGAAGACGGAACTTATCAATCAGAGTTTTTTGACCTAATAAATGAATTTGAAAGACGGCTAGATTACGCCAAGGAAACATCCGGATTGCCTGTGAACCCTGACTATAAAAAGATTGAAGAATTTGTTATGCATGTTAACAAGAAGGTAGTTGTTGGTTAATGTAATACTTAATAGCTAAGTATAACTGCCGCCATTGTGAGGTTTGAAAACCTAGCAATGGCGGCAGTTGCGGTTTTAAGCAAAATAATTTTGATGTATAAATATTTAATCAAACACGCTTAAATTTATTTATTTATTTCAAGTTAAAGAAAGTACCCATACCACGATATTCGGCAACTTCACCAAGCTCTTCTTCAATTCTTAAAAGCTGATTGTACTTAGCAACTCTGTCTGAACGTCCCGGTGCGCCTGTTTTAATCTGTCCTGCGTTTACTGCGACGGCAATGTCAGCAATTGTAGCATCCTCTGTTTCACCAGAGCGATGAGAAATAACTGCTGTCATGTTTTTCTTGTTCGCAAGTGTTATAGCGTTAAATGTTTCTGTAAGAGTTCCAATTTGATTAACTTTAACGAGGATTGAATTAGCCGTATTTGTGTCTATGCCTTTTTGAAGTCTTTCAGTGTTTGTAACAAAAAGATCGTCACCGACAATTTGAACTCTGTTTCCAACTCTGTCAGTTAAAAGCTTCCAACCTGCCCAATCGTCCTCGTCAAGACCGTCTTCAATAGAAATGATAGCATATTTTTCGTTATTAACAAGTCTTTCCCAAAGATCAACCATTTCTTCAGAAGTACGAACGATTTCTTTACCGAGCATTTTGCTTTCGCCTTCAAAGTAGTATTTGCCTGCGTGTTCGCCATCTCTTTGATATAGTTCAGTAGCAGCGGCATCAAAAGCTATGCGAATATCATCTTTCATTTTATACCCAGCTTTTTCAACTGCTTCAACGATTAAATCAAGCACTTCCTCCGGCGTCGCAAGATCAGGAGCAAAACCGCCTTCATCACCCACGCCTGTTGCAAGTCCACGAGCCTTAAGCACTTTTTTAAGAGTATGATAAATTTCAGCACACATACGAAGAGCTTCTTTAAAGCTTTCTGATCCAACCGGCATGATCATAAATTCTTGGAAATCTACAGTGTTATCAGCATGTTTTCCGCCATTTAATATGTTCATCATAGGAACCGGAAGAACTTTTGCATTAAACCCTCCAAGATATTGATACAGAGGAACGTTAAGGGCTTCAGCCGCCGCTTTTGCAACAGCTATTGAAACGCCTAAAATTGCGTTAGCGCCAAGCTTTGCTTTATTTGGAGTCCCATCAAGCTTAATCATAGCTCTGTCGATATCAGCTTGGTCAAGCGCATTAAGGCCTATTATTTCATCAGCAATAATACTATTTACGTTCTTAACAGCTTTCTCAACGCCCAACCCCAAATAGCGACTTCCGCCGTCACGAAGCTCTACTGCTTCAAAAGCACCTGTTGAAGCACCACTTGGAACGGCATATCTTCCTATGCATTGGTTGCCCGAATCGCTCTCAACAACAACCTCAACCTCAACAGTTGGATTACCTCTGGAATCCATAATTTCTCTTGCATAAACATCTAAAATTTCAATAAATCCTTTCATAGTGCATAACCTCCGTTACAGGCGGCAGATGTAAGAATTAAGATTTTCATACCTGATCTCCCCTACTCTTCCGCCGTATTTATATTTTATTTTTTACTTTTGAATTTATGAAAGCTACCGGATAATTAGTGAATGACCTGTCATTTCTTTTGGTTTTTCAAGTCCCATCATATCAAGCAAGGTTGGAGAAATATCGCATAGCTTTCCTCCGTTTTTAATTCCCTTAACGTCTTCACAGTTAATTAACACAAATGGTACAGGGTTTGTCGTATGTGCTGTAAAACTTTCTCCTGTTTCATAATCAACCATTTTTTCGGAATTACCGTGGTCAGAGCATAAAAGCATCTGTCCACCTACAGATAAAAGTGCTTCAACAGCCCTGCCGACACAGGTATCAACCGTTTCAACAGCAGCAACCGCCGCAGAAATTACCCCCGTATGTCCAACCATATCCGGGTTTGCAAAGTTTATGATAATTAAATCATGCTTTTTAGCCTTAATCGCATCACAAAGCTTGTTAGCAACCTCAATTGCGCTCATTTCCGGCAGTAAGTCATATGTTTCAACTTTAGGTGAAGGCACAAGGATTCTGTCTTCTCCTTCAAATTCAGCTTCAATGCCGCCGTTAAAGAAAAAGGTAACATGTGCATACTTTTCCGTCTCAGCAAGCCGCAGCTGAGTTAAACCTATACTTGAGACATATTCCCCAAGTGTATTATGAGGTGGTTCATTCGAATATGCAACCTCAACATTAGGCATTGTTTCGTCATATTCCGTAAAACAAACATATTTCAAGGGGAAATATCCATGATTACGCTTAACTTCATTAAATGCTGGATCACAAAAACATCTTGTAATTTCTCTTGCCCTATCAGGTCTGAAATTAAAGAAAATAATTGAATCGTTTTCTTTAATTGATGCGGTTGGTTTATCGTCACTCATTATAACGGAAGGAACAACGAATTCGTCACTTACTCCGTTTGAGTAAGAATCGTTTATACATTCTACAGCTGAGCTGTATTCTTTACCTTTTCCAAGCACCAAAGCATCATAAGCCACTTGGACTCTTTCGTAACGTTTATCCCTGTCCATAGCATAAAATCTACCTAAAACAGTTGCTATCTTCCCTACTCCGGTTTTATCTATTTCAGCTTCAAGCTGCTCGATATATGATTTGCCTGAAGTTGGAGGAGTGTCTCTCCCATCTAAAAATGCATGAACGAATACATTTGTCAGACCATTATCTTTAGCAAGCTTCAAAAGGCTAAACAAATGTTCAATATGGCTGTGAACTCCGCCATCAGATAAAAGACCGTATAAATGCAAGTCTGAACTATGTTTTTTGCAATTTTCAATAGCCGAAAGCAGGGCTTCGTTTGTGAAAAAATCACCGTCTTCGATTGATTTCGTTATTCTCGTTAAATCTTGGTAAATAATCCTGCCTGCTCCAATATTAAGATGCCCAACTTCCGAATTTCCCATCTGTCCTTCAGGAAGACCGACATCAAGACCGCTGGCAGCACCTTCCGCAAAAGGATATTCTTTAAATAGTTTATCAAGGTTAGGCGTTTTTGCGGTGATTACCGCATTACCTTTTGTATTGTCGGTTAGTCCATAACCGTCTAAAATCATAAGTACCGTTGGTTTAATCGCCATTTAACCTTCCTTTCGGCTTTCACAGTTTACGATTTGCTCAAACTCCGGCTTGATTCCCGCTCCGCCAACTAAGCCGCCGTCAATATTCCGCATTGAAAACAGCTCGTTTGCATTGCCGCCGTTAACGCTTCCGCCATACAATATACGGATAGCATCAGATGTATTTGCACCATACATCTCTCTTATAACCCGGCGAATAGCTGAACAAACTTCTTCTGCCTGTTCTGTTGTTGCAGTTTTTCCTGTTCCGATTGCCCAAACAGGTTCATATGCGATAATCACATTTTTGGCCTGTTCAGCAGTAACGTTTTGGAAAGCAACTTTTGTTTGTAAGCGTATAAGCTCAATAGTAACACCCTGCTCACGCTGTTCAAGTTTTTCACCAATACAAACGATTGGGATAAGCCCTTTTTCAATTGCTTTAAGCACCTTTTTATTGACTACATCATTAGTTTCGCCGGGATATTCTCTTCTTTCAGAATGCCCCAAAATTACATATTTCGCACCGGCATCAAGAATCATATCAGCAGATATTTCACCTGTATAAGCTCCGCTGTCAAGGAAATGCATGTTTTGAGCCCCGACTGAAATATCGGTATCACTAACCGCTTTCACTGCGGCAGTAATACTCATCGCCGGAACACAGAATATAACTTCATTATCTTCGTAATTAAGTAATCCCTTAATACTGTGGATAAACTGAACGGCTTCTGGCGGCGTCATGTTCATCTTCCAGTTTGCCGCTACCACTCTTTTTCTTGTTACCTTATCACCAATAACCATAATACCCGGAAGCGCAGTACCCTCAAGGAATTCAAGCGATGCACCGCCGCCTGTTGAAACATGTGAAATTTTACTTGCAAGACCGATTTTTGTAAGCGCTGCTGCTGAATCACCACCACCGACTACAGTAGTAGCAGTGCTGCCGGCAAGTGCCCTTGCAACAGCCATAGTGCCTTTTGCGAAGTTAGGCATTTCAAAAACACCCATCGGACCATTCCAGACAATAGTTTCTGCATCTTTAAGAACATCAGCAAATAACTCTTGCGTTTTTTCGCCAATATCAAGCCCTAAATAGTCCGCAGGAATTGCATCAATATCAACATTTTTAAATTCAGTATCGTTTTTAAATTCTTTTGCAGCAACAATATCCACAGGCAGTAAAAACTTAACACCCTTTTCTTCGGCCTTTTCAATCATTTGTTTTGCAAAGTCTATCTTTTCTTCTTCAATAATGGAGTTTCCGATTTCATAGCCTTGTGCTTTAAGGAATGTAAACGCCATTCCGCCGCCGATTATTAAAATGTCAACTTTTTCAAGAAGATTATTAATTACATTAATCTTATCAGAAACTTTTGCCCCTCCAAGTATAGCGGCAACAGGGCTTATAGGGTTATTAACTACTCTGCTTAAATATTTGATTTCCTTTTCAATAAGATATCCGACGGCTGTCTCTTTTATAAACTCCGTTACGCCAGCTGTTGAACAGTGTTTTCTATGAGCTGTACCAAATGCATCATTTACATAAATATCACATATGCTTGCAAGATCCTTTGAAAAACTTTCCCCGTTTTTTGTTTCTTCATGTCTAAAGCGGGTATTTTGAAGGAGAATTACATCTCCATCTTTCATTTTCGAAACTTCGGCTCTAACTGCATCGCTTACCACATTATCATCGTCTAAAAACTTAACGTCCGTTTCCAAATAAACTGATAGTCTTTCCGCAATAGGCGCTAAAGTAGCCGTTGGGTCCGGACCTTTTGGTTTTTTAAGATGAGAGCATAGTATTACCTTACCGCCATCTTCTATAAGCTTTTTAATTGTGCGGAGAGCAGTTATTATGCGCGTTTCATCCGATATAGCTCCGTCCTTCATAGGCACGTTGAAATCGCATCGAACGAGAACTCTTTTACCGGATACCGATATGTTGTCAACAGTCTTTTTGTTGAACATTAAACCACGCCTTTCAAAATTGTCTAGGATACGTTCTATTGTTATAAAACACACCAATTTGCTACATTATACCATTAAAAATTACAAATTACAATTTACAATTGATAATTCGAAGCTAGTCACGTGAATCTAATTTGTAACGAATATGCCTAAGCTCTGTCATTCCTGGCTCGACCCGGAATCTTCATGCAAAAAATTTCAACACCATATTTATCATTATTAACGCAAATGGCACTTGAGCGTTGTAGCAGCAATGAACATGGCTCACAGTCCACAGCATGAAGATTGCGGGTCA
>WRBF01000002.1 GCA_009784685.1 Defluviitaleaceae bacterium
CCGAAAATAATTCAGTACTTTTGCCTACGGCAAAAGCGGCTACGCCGTCGGACTTCCTTCCGATACGTGAAGAAGCGAATTTTTAGCGGCTTTAGGCGTGTTGTACATTGTATTGCAAGGGTAGCATTAATGATAAAATTCTTTAGCGCATTGAATTTGCAAACAACCCTCTCTCATTCATCTTCTCGGTTTTTTTCATATGGCAAGGGTGCATAACCTGCTTTCGTCAGGTCGGCTTATGTCCACATACTCCAGATAACTCTTAGCAAATATTTTTCAAGTATAGAAAAATCACTGTTAATATGATAATATATTTAGATAAAAATGTTGAAAAGCGCAAAGCATTGTTAAGGGCTATCAAACTAAGATTTATGTTGCCTAAAATCATGTCTGAGGTATAAGATGAGTAGTAATTCTAACTATTACAAAACAGAAGAATATTGCAATTTTTATGAAATGTTATTAAATGTTTATAACTCATATAAAAACAGAACCGCAGTTAAGTATAGAAAAGATGAACAAATTATAAATATTTCATATTTAGAGCTAATTGAGAATATTTGTAGTTTTTATAATTATTTTAAAAACAACAACCTGAATGACACCAATGTAGGGATTATATCTGAAAACAGATATGAGTATATTCCTATATATTTAGGCACTTTATTTTCAAATGTGATTGCGCCAATTGATAGAGAAATGAATGAAAGTAAACTAAGAAATTTGTTAGAAAAGTTTGATATTAAAGTTTTGTTTTATACAAACAAGGCAAAAGGCAAAGTGCTTGAGGCTTCTAATAAATTAAATGTTAAGCTTATTAATATTGATGAAGAATTTGATGAAATTGTTGCCGATAAAAGAAATATTGATGAGATGTTTGAAAATATCAGGACAGTATCAAAAGATAAGTTTTCAACGCTAGGCTTTACATCTGGGACTACTTCAGATATTAAAGGGGCAATGTTATCTCAATATAATATTGTTTCAAACCTATGTGCAGCTCATAAAAATAATAATTTAAAAAGCCCTTTATTATACATATTGCCAATGAATCATACATACGGATTTAATTCCGGAATATTAACTGCGATATATAAAGGCATAACTATCTGTCTCACTATGGATTTAAAACATTTTCAAAAAGACTTAAAAGAATATGATCCATATTATATTGGGTCAGTTCCGCTTGTTGTTGAGGGTGTATATAAGAATATACTTGCTGAAGTTAAAAGAAGAAGAAAAGAAAAACTTTTTTTTAGAATGATCAAAGTTAGTAAATTTTTACTAAAATTCAAAATAGATATCAGGCATTTTTTATTTGGGAAATTATTATCAAAAAACTTCAGGCTCTTTGTATCCGGTGGTGCGAGCTTAGATGAATCTTATATACATAAGTACAACGAAATAGGAATTAATGTATTAAATGGTTATGGACTAACAGAGTGTTCTCCGCTAATTTCTGTGAATAGAGATATCCATAATGTCGTAGGTAGTGTTGGAATAATAATTGATGGTGTATCAATAAAAATAGCAGAAGACAGCGAGATATTAGCAAAAGGCCCAAATATTATGATGGGTTATTACAAAGACGAAAATGCAACCAAGGAAGTAATGACAGATGGTTATTATAAAACAGGGGATTTAGGTTATGTAAAAGACAATGTGCTTTTTATTACCGGGAGAAAGAAAAACTTGATTATTCTTCCTAACGGGAAAAACTTTTCCCCGGAAGAAATAGAAGAAAAATTACTACAAGTTGATTATATAAAAGAATGTGTAGTTTTTTCAAAAAAGCATAAAGATATTGTTAAGATTAATGCTAAAATATTTTTAGAAGAACAAAGTGATAATCTAGCAAAAGATATAGAAATAATCAACTCGGGACTGCCTTACTATATGAGAATTGATGAATATGAAATTGTTGACGAAGAATTTGAAAAAACGAGCACAAAAAAAATAATAAGGAGTAAATATGTTTAATGAATTTAAAGAAATATTAAAAACAAATTACGAAGTTACTAACGTAGAACAATGCTCTAATTTTAAAAAAGATTTTGGTCTAACTTCGTTTGATTTTATTAACTTAATATGCTTAATAGAAGAAAAATACGGAGTTGTTATAGAAGAAGAACATTATTTATCTTTAAACACGGTTGGAGATTTAATAAAACATATTGAATCAGAAATGACCAGATAAAGAGGTAATCATGCAGGAAATAGTTGTTAAAACAAGGGAAGAGCAAAAGCAATTTATAAAATTTAGAAAAAAAATTTATAAAAGTAACTCCAGTTTTGTAGATAATAACTTATTTACGATAAAGCAATTATTTTCAAATAAAACTTGTTTTGCGGATGATAAAGAAGTAATACCAATTTATATTGAAGATGATAATTTTAATATAAAATGTGAGTGTATTGTTGTTTATACAAAGAAACTGCCGGAATATATACAGCTATGTTTCTTTGAAAGTGAAGATAATTCATCTATAGCAGTAAAAATGCTGGTAGATAAAGTGATTCAAATAGGCAAAAAATATGGATGTACTAAATTAGTAATTGGATTAAACGGACATGTTAATTATGGTTTAGGGTTATTAAACAGCCATTTTGATATAAAAAACTCTTTTGGTGTAAGTGGTAACCCTAGTTATTATAATAAATATTTTAAAGAGTTAAAATTTGATGAGGTATTATTAAATACTTATACATGGAGTGGTGTGGAAAGCAAAGTGAATAGGTTTTCTGCCATAATAAGCAAAATAAACAGAGCCTATTCTTTTAAAATTTTGGAAAAGGATAAGTTAGAATATTATTCTAAAATATATACGGATTTAAACAATAAATGTTTTCCGGGGCATAGGTATTATTACAATAGAACGTATAAAGAAGATAAAGAGATGTTAAAAGAAATGTTGTTATTTGTAAAGCCTGAATCATTAATTTTTGCTTTCAAAGATGATGAACCTGTTGCCTTCATTCTTTGGTATCCGGATTTTAATGAACTTGTTTTGCAAGGAGAAGCGTTTGGAATCAAGACATATTTCAAGAACTTATTTTTTAATAGAAAATTTGAAAAAGCAAAAATTGTTGAAATTGGAATATTAGAAGATTATAGAAAATCCGGACTGGCATTTGGATTAATAAATCAAGTAGTTTTAAAAATAAATAAGTATGGAATTAAGAAAGGTGAAAGCTCTTGGATATTAGAAGAAAATGTTGACTCTAATAGTATTTGCAAAGCAATTTGTGATGATTTGTATAAAGAGTATGTAGTATATGAAAAAGATAGATAGTAACCTAGAGGTTCATAACAGTGACAATTTTGATAGCATATCTAATCAAATAAAATTAGATTTCCCTTTCGATAGAAAGTTTATCAACTTGTTAAAAGAAGAAAATTTATTTCATCAAGAATACTATTACATAAGAAACAAAAAAGATTTTGCATTTTTCATATTATACAAAATGAAATTAAATATATTCACATTTGGAAACTTCAAACTAAATGTAAAAGTAAAAATTATTGGTATGCCTTTCTCAATAAGTGAAAATGGTTATTTCACAAATAATGAAGAAATGATGCTGAAATTTATAAAAACCATTACGGGTCTGAAACTTGTTTTGAATGTCAAAGAACCAATACAGATTGATGGGATAACAGTTGGAAATACTTTGCCCACTTGCATATTTGTTAATGATTTTAAAAGCATTGATGAATATATGCTATCTTTACGAAGCTCATATAGAAGAAGAATAAATACAGCAATTAAAAATTGTGAAGATTTGATAGTAGAGCAACTGGACGGTAAATGCCCCGGAAGCTTATATGAATTATACTTGCGAACTTATGAAAGATCACCTTATAAACTAGAAAAATTAGAGCCCGATTTTTTTAATAAAGTTGATGCACAAGGGTTAGTATTTTCTAAAGATGATGTTGAACTTGGTTTTGTATTACTAAAGAAATATCAAGAAAGGTTATATTTTATGCTATGTGGCATGAATTATAATGTAGATACTGCGGATTTATATTTTTATATGCTATACAAAATTATAATTTATGCTATTGAGAACAATTGTAAGATTATAGATTTTGGTCAAACATCAGAAGAAACAAAATTAAAAATTGGATCACAATTATCAAAAAGATATTTTTATGCTCATCATACAAATATCTTTCTAAACAAAATGATAAGTATAAACAAAAGACTTTTAGAATACAAGTATGACTTTAAAAAGTTTCGGGTTTATAGGGAGAAGTAGTAACACTATGAAAGCATTATTGATAAAACCAAAATTTGAAAATGTTTTTACAAGATTATCATTAATAACAACGGAACCATTAGAATTAGAATATATGGTTTCTATTTGTGATAGAAATAATGTGGAATCTGAAATATGTGATATGACGTTAAAAAAGCATAGTGTTGCTAGATCAGTAAAGAGATTTAAACCTGATATAGTTGGAATAACTGCTAACTTTATTCATATAGATACGGTAAAAAAATATGTAAAACAGATTAAGAAAATTAATCCTAATATCAAGGTTATTTTAGGCGGGTCTCACGCAGAAGTTAAGCCCGAAGATTTTTTCTTTGATGGTATAGATATTGTAACTTATAGCGGTGGATTTAAAGCATTTGAGAATATTATTAAATATGAGAATATTGATTTGAAAGATATAAAGGGAATATATTACTTGAAGAACTCGGAATGGGTACAAAATGAAAGAGAAGCTTTTGATATTAGTGATTTACCATTCCCTAACAGAAATCATTTCTACAAAAATATTAAAAAATATAAATATGTTAATCTGAAGCCTTGCGCTATTGTAAAAGCGAGTTATAGCTGCCCACAAAATTGCAATTATTGTTTTTCAACTTTATTAAACAATGGCAAATATATTTGTAGAGAACCAAAAAATGTAGTTGAGGAAATTAAAAATATAAACTGTGAAAATATATGGATTGTTGATGATACATTTTATGTTGATAAAAATAAACTTAAAGTGTTTATTGACTTGATAAAAAAAGAAAATATACAAAAAAACTATTCATTATATTATAGAGTAGATTTTATTGCCAATAATCCGGAAATAATGCAAGAACTAGCGGGTATTGGCGTGAAGATGTGCGCCGTTGGGCTAGAAGTAATAGATGATGAGGTGTTAAAAAACTATAATAAAGGAACTAATGTTACTCTAATATTAAAAGCATTAGAAGTATTAAAAAAATGTAATATAACCTGTATCGGGCTTTTAATGATTGATATTGACGCAGAAAAAGATTACTTTGAAAAATTGTATAAGTTTATTGAAAAGCATGAGTTATATCTATCTACTGTTTCAGTATTAACACCTATGCCGGGCACTGAACAATATGAGAAATATAAAGATAGATTTATAACAAGCGATTATAAAAAATGGGATTTTGTGCATTTAGTAATAAGCCCAAGAAAGATGAGTAATTTTACATTTTATAAAGAGTTTTACAAATTATATTTTAAGCTAGGCAAGCTAATCTTAAAAGCAAAAGTGTTATCTCCGGTTTATTTAAAATCAGCAATGATAGCAACTGCAAACTTTTGGTTTGAAGCAATTAAAAGTTTGGGGGGGAAGAAACAATGAATTATACTGTTTGGGAAAAGCTAGCACATAAATATAATAGGTTATGGGTACAGAAGTATTCACTCAGACCGACTCGAAGAGAAGTGAGAAAAATTGTTTTACCTTTAATAAAAAATAATCCTAAGATCAAGATATTAGAAATTGGTTGCGGAACAGGACAGTTTATTAAAGAAATAAGCGTTAAGAATGGAAATATATCTTATTTTGGAATTGATGCCGCCAATAACATGATAGAAATTGCTAAAAAAGACAATAAAGTAAAAAATATAAAGTTTGAAAAGATGTCCATTGAAAAATACAAAACTAAAGAAACGTTTGATTTAATCATTTGTACTCACGCATTTCCATACTTTCCAGAAAAGAGGCAAATGATGAAAAAGATATCCAAACTATGTAATAAGGGTGCAAAAGTAATTATCGCAAATGCTTCTAACAATAACTTGAAAGATAAAATTATAACATTTTTGCTTAAAGCAACCACAAGTAAATCACAGTATTTATCAATAAGAGATATGTCAAAACTATTTGATAATGCTTCATTAAAATGTATAGATATAAAGATTATAAAAGAAAAAAGGTATATGCCAACAATAGCCTTATTCTATTTGGAGAAGTAGCTTATGAAAGTTTTATTGATAAGACCAAAACCTCATAAAGATACTATTGGACTACAAAATGTAATGATATGTGAGCCATTAGAACTAGAATATTTGTCTTCCAACGCAGAAGCAAAAGGGCATAAAGTAGATATTATAGATATGATTATTGAAAAGAAGCAAATAAGCTATTTTGTTAAAAAGTATAACCCAGACGTTGTTGGAATAACCGGTTATATCGCCCATGTTAACATAATTAAAGGCTATGCAAGAGAAATAAAAGAATGCAATAGTAATATAAAAATAATAGTCGGCGGGGTTCATGCGGAAGTTAATCCTGAGGATTTTGTATGCAATGAAATAGATTATATCATTAGGGCAAATGGAATAAGAACTTTTATTGAGATACTAGACAAGCTTAAAAAGAAAAGCACCATTGATATGGATTCTATCTATAGTGAAAATGTTAAAAGCTGCAAAAAAGATAATACTTTTCACTATTTATATCCGGATAGAGAAAAGGTAAACAAATATAGATCGAAATATTATTATATGTTTCATAGAAATTGCAGCTTAATAAAAACATCATTTGGCTGCCCTTATGATTGCAAATTTTGTTTCTGTAGACAAATTACTGATGGGAATTATTTTTATAGGGAATTAAACGATATAATTAGAGAATTAAAATCTATAAAGGAACAAGAAGTGTATATAGTTGATGATGATTTTTTGGTAGATAAAGATAGGATTCAGGGGTTTTGCGAGCTTTTAAAGGAGCATAATGTTGATAAAAAATATTTAATATATGCCAGAGCTGATTTTATAGCAAACAATGAAGATATAATAGAACTTTTTAAATCGGTGGGGCTTCGGGCTGTAATAGTAGGTTTGGAATCTTGTGATAGTAAAGAATTGGTTGATTATAATAAGAAGACCAAAGTTGTAACAAATGAGAAAGCAGTACGTATTCTTCAAAAATACGATATAGAGTGTTATGGTACATTTATACTAGGATTAGAGTGGGTAAAAAAAGACTTTAACGCATTATCTAAATGGATTAAAAAGTTAGGGTTAGTATTCGTAAACTTGCAGCCATTAACACCATTAAAAAGAACTGAACTATACGAAAAATATAAAAGTGATTTTATAATTAGTGAAGATAAATATGAAAAATGGGACTTAGCACATTTAGTTGTAAAACCTACAAATATATCTGTTAGAAAATATTATCTTTATACTATATGGCTATATTATAGTGCCACAATAAACCCCAAGGCTGCTTGGTATATGATAAGGAAATATGGAGTCAATGATACAATCAAGTTAAGCATCGGGGCATTTAAAGTAAATATACAATACTTTAAAAAGTTAGTGGAGGGTTAAAGGTTGAAGGTATTTTTAGTCAGACCAAACTTAAATAAAGAAATTACTACAGTAAGGAACTTTATGTTCGGAGAACCGTTAGGAATAGAATGTGTTTCTACTATATTTAAAGAACAGGGGCATGAAGTTGTAATTTTAGATTTTATGGCTGAATCAAAAAGAAATTTTAAAAAGTATATAGAAAAATATGACCCGGATATTATAGGGTTTACTTCTCAATGCAGTGATATCACTAATATAAAAATATTGGCAGAGGAAGTTAAACAAATCAATAAAAAGATAGTTGTGTTAGCAGGCGGGGTACAAGCAATAATTACACCCGAAGCATATTTTGACAAAAATATTGATTATGTATTTAAAGCAACAACACGAGAAAATATAAAACAATTGTTAAACCAGATTCAAAATAATACAAACGAAGAAATAATGGGCGTTTTTAGTAGAAAATTGAAGTATCAAAGCACTATTTCGGCTTGTTCAAATGAATATGTAAAAGCAGATCGTGAATCTACTGATAAATACAGAAATCAATACAAATACGCAGGATATCAGCCGGTTGCGATAATTCAAACTTCTTATGGATGTAGAAATTACTGTTCTTTTTGTCTAAGAGTAAGACTAGAGGGCAGCAAAGTAACTGAACTACCTATTGAAGATGTTGTAGATGAAATTGAATCGTTAAACGAATCTAATGTAATGATTTGCGATAGTGATTTTTTAATAAATGAAAAGCGATTAATAGAATTTTTAGATCTCCTGGAAAAAAGAAATATTAAAAAAACTTATATTTGCTACGGAAGTGTAAATAGTATTTTAGAAAAGGAATACTTATTTGATAGATTATCAAATAACGGATTAAAAGCAGTAATAGTTGGTATGGAAAGTTTTGATGAGGCACAATTAAAACAATGGAATAAAAAAGCCACAGTTGGCGAAAATCACAAAGCAAAACAGGTATTAAATAATAGCAAAATAGCATGTTGGGGAACATTTATTTTGCATCCGGATTTCTCTAAAAAGGATTTTAAGCAGCTTCGAAAATCACTCAAAATTTTAAAGCCAGAGTTTATATCATTTACTCCTCTTGTTCCACATCCTTTAACGCCGCTTTATGAAGAATATAAAGATAGGCTGATATATTCAAAAGAGGATTACGAAAAATGGAGCTTTGGTGATGTTGTAGTTTATCCATCAAAAATGTCTTTAAAAAGATACTATTGGGAAGTGTTAAAACTCGGAGTGCCTGCTAATTTGAATTGGCATTCTATCAAATATGGATTAAGAACATTTCCTCCAAAAAATAATATTAGAATGGTATTTGGGTTTAACCAAATTCTTAAAGCATACATAAAAAACATATTGTTTGGGGTTAAAAACAGCACCCATAAGTAACCATAACAAATCCAAATTCATATAATGCAAATAAAGATTGAAAACTGGATTTGGAGGAAACTAATTTGCAAAATTACAATGACTCTTTCAAAGATGAACCACATATGCAATGGATGCCGCATCAAGACGGTTTGATTACGGATTATGGACCTAATCCTTTTACTGTGGATATTAGAAAAGCTGCTTACCACAACAATACTTATCGAACAGCTCTCTGGACAGGAGCTCATTTGCAGCTTACTATGATGGATATTGAACCCGGTGATGATATAGGGCTTGAAATTCATCCTTATACTGATCAATTTTTGTATATAGTGGACGGACAAGGGCTAACTCTGATGGGAGACACAAAGGAATTCCTTTGGTTCAGGCAGCCGGTGTACGATGACTGCGCTATTTTTATACCTGCAAACACTTGGCATAATGTTGTTAACACAGGAAAAAGGCCTCTTAAGCTGATATCTGTTTATGCCCCTCCACATCATCCATTTGGTACTGTTCATGAAACAAAAATTGACGCCATTGAAGAATAAAAAATTATAAAAACATCAAAAAAGTGCTACCCCCAACATAGGTAGCACTTTAATTTTAAGCTATTATCATCGAATAACAAGCAAAACAATAGTCAAAACAACGAAAAGTATTCCAAGAATTTTTGTATATCGTTCAAGCTTTCCTTCTTTTGAATGCTTTTTGTTCTTGTCCCAATACGACGATTGACCGCCGCCTCCACCGCCCATACCAGAAAGATTGCCCATTCCTGATGTGCGTTTTGATTGTTCAAGTATAATGACAATCAATGCGATACAAGATAAAATTATAGCCACAGATATTATTGTATACCAAATAGTCATGCCAAACCTCCTTTAAAATTTACTATTATAAACTTACTCTTCTGACCCAACTTCAGGATCAGTATCATCTTCATAGTTTTCATCATCATAAGCTTCGTCATCATAGTCATACTCAAGGCTTAATTCTGCTGCCTTTTTAGATAGACTGATGCGGTTATTTTCTACATCTAAGCTTATAATTTTAACATCTATAGTTTCACCTATTTGAAGCACATCTTGTGGATTTTCAATACGGGTATTGGCAATTTGCGATATATGAACAAGCCCGTCAAGCCCCGGTTCAAGTTCAACAAAAGCACCAAACGGCACAAGTCTCACAACTTTACCTGTTACAACTGCACCAATTGGGTATTTATCATCTATATTTGCCCAAGGATTATTAGATTCATCCTTTAGGCTAAGCGCAATTTTGCCTTTTTCGCTGTCAATTGAGATTACGATTACGTTTACCTCGTCGCCCTCTTTAAGAATTTCACGGACTTTTGGTATTCTTCCCCAGGTCATTTCAGAAACATGGATTAGACCATCAATCCCCCCAAGATCAACAAATGCACCAAAATCAGAAATTCTCGTAACAACACCTTTTA
This sequence comes from Defluviitaleaceae bacterium, assembly GCA_009784685.1. Classification (GTDB taxonomy): domain Bacteria; phylum Bacillota; class Clostridia; order Lachnospirales; family WRBF01; genus WRBF01. Next base: position 10,439 of record WRBF01000002.1, read on the forward strand.
CTTTTGAACCAACCTCAAGCGATCCAAAAATACGCTCTCTGTTTGCTTCAAATTCAACTTTTGCAAGGTCTTTACGGCTTGCAATACGACGTTTTTTACGCTTATCAAATTCGATTATGTGGAAATCAAATGTTTTGCCTCTAAACGGTTCTAAGTCTTTAACAAACCTATCTGATATATGTGACGACGGAACAAAAAAGTCAAACCCTAAAATGTTTGCTGTTAATCCACCTTTGATTATGTTCACAATCTTGCCCTGAATTGGTGTCTTCTCTTCGAATGCAGTTTCAAGCGTAGCGTAGTTTTTGTTAGCCTCAAGCTTTCTTTTCGAGAGCATAACATTGCCATCGCCGTCATTTACACGTACAACAAACACCTCAATTTCATCACCTGCCTTAACACAGTTAACAGGTTCTAATGATTGATCTTCCGAAAATTCAGTTCGTGGTATAACGCCATCTGATTTGTAGCCTAAATTTACCGACACCTCACCGTTTATAACTCCGATTACTGTACCGATCACTACATCTCCTGTGCGTAAAGATACAAACGAATCATCGAGCATCTCTTGAAAAGATACTTCAGCGTGTCCATTGCCTTGTAAGACTTCACTCATAGCTATAAAAGCCCCCTTTATTGTCTCCGGCGGTGTTGATGCGCCAGCTATCATCCCTATTTTAACACCTTTATCAGGAAATTTCAACAACAATTCGTTAATTGTTTCGATAAAAATTGTATTTTCACAGTTTTCTTTGCAAATTTCGTACAATTTCACAGAATTTGAGCTAAGCTTGTCCCCTATCACAACCATCATGTCTGAGGTTTTAGACAACTGAGCTGCTTCTTTTTGTCTGTTTTTTGTGCTTGCGCATAGTGTATCAAAAATTCTCACCTTTGTACAGCTTTTTTGTATTAATTGAGATATTTCAGAAAAAATCTCTTCATTGAATGTTGTTTGAGCCACTAAGGAATATTCCTGGGCTATATCAAAGTTTATTTTTATAAAATCATCAACATTCTCAATTATCAAGGCTTTATTATCACAATGCCCATTATGTCCGATAACTTCCGGATGGTTTGCACTTCCGGCTATTATAAGCTGTCTGCCTTTTTTATGTTCATTTTCAACTATCTGCTGTGTTTTCTTAACATCAACGCATGTACAGTCGATGTATTGAATTCCCTTTTCTTCCATTTCCCTATATATTGAAGGCGGTACGCCGTGAGCACGAATAACAACTGTTCTTCCATCTGCATCATCAATATTATCTATAGAAAATATTCCTAAATCTTCAAGATTTTTAACAACTTCTTTGTTATGTATCAAAGAGCCGTATGTACACAGTTTTTCCGTTTCGGATGCTTTATATACTTTTTGAAGCGCAAGAGAAGCTCCCCCGCAAAAACCGGCATATTTACCTACTGTTATAGCGGGTTCAGTTAAATCATTCCTTAATTTTGATGCTTCAAACCCCTTCTCTAAAGGAATGGTTAGAGTTTGACTAGCAAACTTTGATTGAGATTCCAGCAGCTCACTCATTGTGAAAGATCACTAACCTTTTCCATAATTTTTTCGGTTATTTCTGCCAAAACTTCCGTTTTCACCCTTACATCTTTGTATTCATCAAGTGTAATAGGCAATCCGTAACGTATAGTTAATTTACCAAAGGGTCTGTATTTTCCTGTAATAAGTGCAGGCACAACAGCTGCTCCGGACATAAGCGCAAACAGCGCAACACCCTGCTTTGCAGCCTTTGTATCAATCTCAAGAACTCTTGCTCCTTGGGCAAATATGCAAATAGCTTTACCATCTTTAAGCCGCTTCAAAGTCTCTTTATACGCTTTCATGTCAGCTGAATTGCGGTCAACAGGTATCGCATTAAGCTTTGTAAATAGCCAATTAAAAAATCTGTATTTAAAAAGCTCTTTTTTCGCAATAAAGTTAATGGTGCGCTTATTTGTAATCGCAACAGGAACACAGTCTAACCCATGAATATGATTGGCACATATAATAATCGGACCATCTTCCGGGATATTCTCTATGCCGTAACTTTTATATCCGTATATCAACCAAGCTATCGGTCTAATTATAAACACAAGTATTCTGTAAAACATAGAAAAATCGCCTTTCAACAATGAGTAGTATAAGAAACACAATAAAAACCTACGGCTAATTCCTTCGCTTAATTCAATAAACTTATAATAAACTCAACAACTTCATTAATATTCATATCGGATGTATCAACTACTTTTGCATCATCCGCTTTAACAAGCGGGGAATATTCACGTGACATATCTCTTAAATCACGCATTTTAATTTCTTCTTTCACGGTCTCAAAATCACTGTGCGAACCTTTGTTCAAAAGCTCACTCATGCGCCGCTTTGCTCTAATTGCAACATCTGCATCAAGATATATTTTTAAGTTTGCATCACTAAGAACGTAACTCCCAATATCTCGCCCATCCATAACGACATTATTGCGCTTCGCTATTTTACGCTGTAGTTCCACAAGCCTTTCGCGCACTTCTTTAATCCCGGCAACAACAGATGAACCTTCCGCAACTTGCTGTGTACGAATTAACTCTGTTATATCTTGTTCGTTTAAGAATATGCTCTGACTTCCGTCGATAGGATTTTTTGATAGTGTTATATTTAAATTTTCTGTAATTTTAGCAATTTTTGTTTCATTGGTTAGAGAAATGCCGACTGTAATACAGTAGTATGCTACAGCACGATACATCGCACCTGTGTCTACATGCAAGTAACCAAGCCTGTCGGCAACCATTTTAGCAACGGTACTTTTGCCAGAGCCGCATGGCCCGTCGATTGCTATGCTTTTAAACTTACCTGCTAAATCAGGGCGCAAAACCTCTGCCCCATTAACATAAATATGTGTAATGTTTTTTTGCGGCAAATTTGATTCTGTAGTCATTAATGCACGCACGCACATCGGAATTCCAGCTTCTGACTCAGTTTTCATCTCTTGTACACACATAAGCCCCGCCTCTGTTATGCCAATTGCCCTTGCGGCTACGGCAGGCGGACATGCAGTAATGTCTTCAGTCACTGAAAAAACAATAGAAATAATATCCGAAATCGAAATGTTGTTCTCACAAATCATTTTGGATAACATTTCCTTTGTTTTTTGCACGATATCCGTTTTAGTATTTTCTACAACAATTGTTGCACCGCGTATTGCTCTTATGTTCAAAAGTTATGCCCCCTATACGCTTTTTCCGGCTAAATATCCTGTTGAAAAGGCAATTTGCAAATTAAAACCGCCTGTGTAGCCGTCAACATCTATGACCTCTCCTGCAAAATAAATACCTTCGGTAATCTTTGACCGCATTGACTTAGGATCAATATCTTTTACAGATACACCACCTTTAGTAATTACTGCATTACTAAACCCGGATACGCCTTTAACACTGCATGTAAACGATTTTAGCAAATCAACTAATGATCTTCGTTCAAGTTTTGTTATATCATGAACTTTTTTTGTTCGAGCAATGCCTGAACGGTTAATTATTACAGGTATTATTTTCCCCGGCAATAAATCATCTAAGGCATTTGCAAAATCTTTGTTTATATACTTCTCAAAGTCTTTAAGCAGCCGCTTATCAAGTTCCTCTTTCGAAAGTGCAGGCTTTAAATCTATTGAAATTACCGGGTCTGATTTATATTTTCCATGCAAGTATGCACTGGCAGAGAGGATTATCGGACCTGAAAGTCCAAAATGGGTAAACAGAAGCTCTCCAAAATCTTTATAAATAACTTTGTCACCGGCAAATACCTTAATTTCAACATTTTTAAGGCTCAAACCTTGTAATTCTTGAATAAAAATATCATCAGATAAAAGAGGAACTAACGAAGGATAAAGCTTGGTAACATTATGCCCTGTTTTTCGTGCAAACTCATACCCATCACCCGTTGATCCGGTTCCGGGGTATGAAAGGCCACCTGTTGCGATTATCACAGAATCACAGTCAAATGTTTTATCATTAGCAAACAAAACGCCCTTAACTGCATTATCTGAAACAACTATCTCTTTAACGGCTGAACCAAGATGAATTTTTACGTCACTCTTTCTTGTGTAGCACTCCAAAGCCGTAACAACATCAGAAGCTTTGTCAGACATCGGAAAAACCCTATTGCCCCGCTCTACTTTTGTTTTGACACCTAGGTTCTCAAAAAAATCTATAGTCTTGAAACAATCAAAATTTCTAATTGCACTGAAAAGAAATTTAGGATTCGAAACGATATTTTCAAGGTATGTATCGCTTAGAACAGCGTTAGTGATATTGCATCTACCTTTTCCGGTTATATGAAGTTTCTTGCCAAGTTTTTCGTTTTTTTCATATAAATGGACACAAGCACCCGATTCAGCGGCTGCCCCTGCGGCAATCATCCCGGCAGGACCTCCACCAATAACGGCTATTTTTTTCATGATCTCTCCTACTTACAGTTCACCGATGCTTAGAAGATAGTTCTGTGCTGCATTTTGTTCTGCTTCTTTTTTGCTTTTGCCTATACCATCCGCTAATATTCTTCCTTCTAATGAAACTTGAGCTTTGAATAATTTATCGTGATCAGGACCTTCCGCAGACAATATAGAATAGCTGATATTACATGCACCTGATCTTTGCAAAAGTTCTTGCAGTCTCCCCTTATAATCATTCGGAGAAAACATTTTGTCGTTAAGCTCAGTATTTGCAATCACAAATTTCATGATAAAATCATTCACATTTTTCATGCCGCTGTCAAGATATATTGCAGCGATTAAGGCTTCGACTAAATCACATAACAAAGTGCCGTTTGCTCGCATAGATGCATTTTGAGATGCACCTATACCAAACAGCAAATGTTGACCAAGGTCTAAAATTCTAGCTATTTTTGAAAGGTTACCTTCGCAAACAACCCCTGCTCTAAGTTTTGTTAAATTGCCCTCATTGCAATCCGAAAACTGTCTGTAAAGGTAATCGCTTACACACAATTCTAAAATTGCATCGCCTAAAAACTCAAGCCTTTCGTTGCTTAAAGTGTTTTGAGCTTCATTAGCATAAGAACTATGCGTAAGAGCCTGAGCTATAAAGCTTTTATCTAAGAATTTATATTCAATTTTTTGCTCAACTGCATCAATGTTTGCAAGCATTTTTGAGTCAATGTGTATTTTTGATCTTTCGTTTTCACTCATACAATAAATCTCTACTCGTTCGTTTTTATGTAATCAACAACGTCCGAGATAGTTTTAATTTTCTCCGCGTCGTCAACAGGAAATTCCATATTGAATATTTCTTCAAGCGTTGAAATAATTTGAAAAAGGTCCAAAGAATCCACCCCTAAATCATCCACAAAGGATGTTTCCAAGGTAATTTTATCCTTAGGCATATTCATTTGTTCAGAAATAACGTCTCTAATTTTTTCAAACTCCACAAAATCCCGCCTTTAGTGTAGTATATCTTAATTTTTATGTGTTAATTAATTAATTTAGCGCTTTATATATTTATTCTATCCTTAATTTTATTAACTATGTCATTTTTAATGAAAATATTACATTGATTTATCGCACCGGATATAGCCTTTGCATCGGAAGAGCCGTGAGCTTTTACCACCAGGGCGTTAAGCCCTAAAAATGGAGCGCCGCCGACTTCTCTGTAGTCAAAGCGTTTTTTAAGCTTTCTAAAAGCACCTTTTGCAAGTAACGCACCAAACTTTGACACAGAAGAACTCATAAGCTCCTCCTTGACCATTTTCATTATTGATTTCGCAAGACCTTCAGTATGTTTAAGAACTATGTTGCCGACAAACCCGTCACATACTATGACATCTGCAATTCCTGTTGAAATCATAGATGCTTCAACATTTCCAACGAAGTTAAGGCTGCTGTTTTTAAGAAGTCCATGAGCTTCTTTAACAACGGTATTACCTTTTTCTTCCTCTGTTCCAACATTCAAAAGACCCACACGCGGATTTTTTATGCCTATAACATTTTCCATATAGATTGAACCTATTTCTGCAAATTGTAACAGATAATTCGGCTTGCAATCAATGTTCGCGCCGCAATCCATGAGGAGTGTATGCGTTTTATTGTCATTAGGCAACAGACCCGCAAGAGCCGGGCGTTCTATTCCTTTAATTCTTCCGGCTATAAACGTAGCCCCGGTTAAAAGCGCACCTGTATTTCCTGCGGAAATAAAAGCACCTGCTTTTCCCTCTTTAATCATATTAAGACCAACGACCATTGATGAATCTTTTTTTTGCTTAATTGCAACAGTCGGAACATCTTCGCCTGTTATTACTTGCGTTGCGTTAAATATTTCAATGCTTCCCTCTGGGTATTTGTACTTTTGAAGCTCTGATGTGATTATATCCTCATCACCGACAAGAATTAATTTTACATCAGAAGAAGCGGAAGATACCGCCCCTTTAATAATTTCAACAGGAGCATTGTCTCCCCCCATAGCATCTATTGCTATCACAGGCACTTTGCTTGTTTCCAAATTGACCACTTACTTCCTAGAGTGTTGAATTACTCAACCGCAAGAACAGGCGCTTTTTTATATGAACCACATGCTTTACAAACTCTATGTGATTTCATAAGCACTCCACATTTACTGCAAGCAACCAGACTTGGCAAAGATATCTTCCATGTTTGCGCACGTCTTTTATCACGTCTTGCTTTTGAGGTTTTTCCCTTTGGACAAATTGACATTTTTCACACCTCCTTTAAAATAACTCTTTTAACTTCTCAAGCCGTGGATCAATCTCACGGTTCAATTCATCACAATTACAGCTAATTTCATTAAGATTCTTACCGCAATACCGACAAATACCCTTACAATCATCCGTACATAAAACATTCATCGGGATTAAAAGCTGTAAGTTAAGCAAAATCTGAGGCGCAATATCAACATTCGATAATTCTTGAATATGCCAAGCATCTTCATCTGCATTAAGCTCAGTTGAAAATTTTTCAAACACTGTGCCGCTTACTGTGATATCAACATCTTGCAAGCATTTGCCGCATGACATCATAATATCTGACTGTAATCTGCCCTCAAGAAGAAAATCATCCTCTGATTTTCGGATAATTCCCTCAAAATTAGTAACAGGAGAGCAATCGACCAAACCGTATTCCTGAGGAACAAGCAAGGTTTCTTTAAACTCTACTTGCTGCTTCTGGTTATTTTCAAGTCCACTTAAGCTTATATGCATAACGCACCTACAACATTACCAATATTACTTTTTTAAAGCAAGGAACATTATACTTTCGACGTTATCATTTGTCAAGCAAGTTTTTGCGCCTTTAGAGACTTCCAAATATTGGCAGGACAAGGCATTTCTCCTTTTCCTGCCAATATTTAATTATCTATTTATCAAGCAGCATTTTTGAATCTCTTGCGATAACAAGCTCTTCGTTAGTAGGCATAACGAGTGCTTTAGTTGTTGAGTCATCCGTCGAGAAAATAACAGCTTTTCCACGGCAGTCGTTTTTAGCTGTATCAACCTTAACGCCTAAATAACCAAAGTATTCAGAAATTTTCGCACGAGCTATTTTGCTGTTTTCACCAAGACCTGCTGTGAAAACAATAGCATCAACGCCATTCATCGCTGTTGCATATGACCCTACGTATTTAGCAACCCTATAGTAGAAAAGCTCAAGTGCTGCATTTGCTCTTTCATTGCCGTCATCAGCCGCTTGCTCTATGTCTCTAAAGTCACTTGAAACGCCGGAGACGCCGAGAACCCCTGATTTTTTATTAAGCATATTTTCAGCATCTTTGATACTAAGCCCCTCTTTTTCCATAATAAATGGAATAACCGCAGGATCAAGATCCCCGGAACGCGTACCCATTGCAAGCCCCTCAAGAGGGGTAAGTCCCATTGAAGTATCAACAGATTTGCCTTTGTCTACTGCGCAAACACTTGCACCGTTACCTAAATGACAAGTAATAAGCTTTAAGCTTTCAAGAGGTTTTCCGATAAGTTTTGCAGCTTCCGCACTTACATAACGATGGCTTGTACCGTGGAAGCCGTATTTACGGATTTTATGTTTATCATACAATTCATAAGGAATAGCATATAGATAAGCTTTTTCAGGCATTGTTTGATGGAATGATGTATCAAAAACAGCAACCTGTGGAACTTTTGGCATAAGCTCTTTACAAGCATTAATACCGATTAAGTTTGGAGGGTTATGAAGCGGCGCAAGAGAACTGCACTCTTCAACAGCTTTGATAACTTCGTCAGTTATAATAGCTGAATCAACGAAAAATTCACCGCCATGCACAACTCTGTGACCAACTGCATTAATTTCATCAATTGATTTAATAACACCGTGATTAGCATCTAAAAGTGCATCGAGAACCATTTGAACAGCGTCCGTATGGCTTTTCATTTCTTTTTGGCATATAAACTCATCTTTTCCTGATGGTTCATGCTTAAGCTGAGATCCGTCAATACCTATTCTTTCACAGAGACCTTTAGCTAAAACAATTTCACCATTCATATTAAAAAGCTGGTACTTAAGTGATGAACTTCCACAGTTTAAAACCAGTATATTCATTGTTGTAACTCCCCTTTTGTAATTTATACTTTGTTGCATAGTTTACTGACTATCATTATAAGCCAAAACATGTGGTTACGCAAGTGTTTTTACTTTAGATCATCCGGATATCCTAAATCACTTCAATCCTTTAATTTGCTTTTTGTTTTGATACATAATACTATCCGATAAAGCTACCGTTTCATCTATGCAATCAATCTCGGTATGCTTTGTAGCTGCACCCATAGCAAGAGACATCCTAAACGGCAGATTTTCATAACTTGCAGCCGCTGCCTGTACTTTATCAATCAAGGAGTTAGCTTCGCTTAAATCTGTCTGTGATAATAGAAAAATAAATTCATCTCCGCCTATTCTGGCAACAAAATTACCCTTTTTGCATTCATTATTTAAAATTTTTGAAATGGTTCGAAGCAGCATATCTCCATATTTATGCCCAAGAGTATCGTTAGTTTCTTTTAGATAGTTAACATCACACATAATAACGCTAAGCGGTAAATGTTCGGGCTTATCATAACGCAATTTTGCACCGTCATATGCTATGCGGTTAGGAAGACCGGTAAGCGAATCAAGACCTGCTTCTTTCTCAAGCCTATGGAGCAATGCCCGGTTTTGGGTAACATCAGACAAAAAAGCAACTGAACCATGCTTGTACATCTTTTCATCAATCATATTATGAACTCGCATGTTTAAAACTATAGGGAATCCGCCATTGACAAAAGAAATATCCTGACCTTCGCCTTCAGGCATATCTATAATAACAGCACCTTTTTCTTCTAGTGTGTTTAACACACTTTCAAGAGTTACCGTACGCCAATCAATTTCTACAGACGAAAACCAACGACTTGCACTTGGATTGCAGTCTGTTATATGGCCATCTCTACCCAAAATCAGAACTAAATCTTCTACAAAATCAAACACTTTGCCTCTTGCATAACGAGAAAACAAGTTATGATCTCCGGTTAATGTTGCAAAATGAAAAAACAAAGTCGCAGTTGAGGCGGCAACCACTGTAAGATCCATATTTACCGGCGCAATTCCGGATATAGCTAATATACTTCCGACAGCAGTAGCGGTCACACCACATATCATTATAGTAGACGAAAGCCTATAAAATTTAGGTTTTGAAACATGACCCTTTATTAAAATCCAAATAAGCATTATCGCTAACATATATGAATAAGCTGAATGAGCAAAAAACCACGGCCCTAACTCATAAACCACCTCTCTAACCGGGTAGACAGCGATAATTTCTGTCCGGCGCATAAGAAAAGCCCATGGCGATATACATATAACTGCATTTATCAAAGTAAAAGTGATTGTTAAAACAGTAACAGGTTTTATAAATTTGCTTTTTGGACGGAAAGTCTTATAAACGAACAAAAAGTTAGCCGTGGTAGCCAGATTGACAAAAACGATAACGGCATCCCACACAAAAATATTAACTTCTGCATTTTCAATAAGGAGGGCAGCAATCATTGTGGCATTCCAAAGAACTATACTGCCGGACATCAATACAAGCATTATACTATAAGTGCGTCTCGCACAATGCATAATGCCTGATATTAAAACATATATAGAAACTAGCATAAACGGCACATAAATTGCAATCGTAATTGAATTATGCATAAGTTCACATTCTCCCGCTTCAGCACTAAGTATATAATAGCATAAAAAGACAAGTTTTATTACTATTTGTGAGAAATATAAGTTCACTATAAAATGTCATTCTACCATATAATTATTTCATTCGCAACGCAAAATATTAAAGATATCTATAAAAATATGAAAACAAAAAACGCCTCGTTATTTTTAACGAGGCGAACAAATTTTAAAATTAATATTAAAGATAATATTCACTATATCGAAGCTTTCGCTTTTTCGGCTAAGCTTGTAAATGCTGCGGTATCATTAACAGCAAGTTCAGCTAACATTTTTCTGTTTATATTGATCCCGGCTACTTTAAGACCATTCATCATTTTGCTGTATGACAAACCGTTTTGTCTAGCAGCAGCATTGATACGAGTTATCCATAAACGACGATAATCGCGCTTAATTTGTTTTCTTCCTCTGTAAGCATGAGCCATTGCACGCATAACAGACTGCTTCGCAACTCGGTATTGCTTGCTTCTTGCTCCTCTGTAACCTTTGGCTAGTTTTAATACCTTTTTATGTCTTTTTCTTGCGTTTAACGCACCTTTAACTCTTGACATTATAGCCCCTCCTTAGTTCGACAAGTATGGAAGCATACGCTTTACTTGCTTCATATTTGATTTTGCAACAGTGCCTGCAAGACGCAGTTTTCTTTTGCGCTTGGGAGCTTTCTTAGTCAGGATATGTTGTTTGTTGCATTTAGAATATTTTATTTTACCGGTAGCTGTAGCTCTGAAGCGTTTTGCTGCCGATTTATTTGTTTTCAGTTTAGGCATTTGATGTTTCCTCCTTCTTAGTAGGTTTTGCAGCTTTTGGCGCTAAGAACATCGCCATGTGCCTGCCTTCAAGCTTTGGTGGTTTGTCTACTATACCATATTCCGACACATTTTCTACAAACTCATTCAGAATTTTAAGTGCAATATTTGTATGCCCAAGTTCTCGACCTCTAAAGCGCACAGTAATCTTAACTTTGTCGCCCTTTTTCAAAAACTCGGTAGCATTTTTTGTTTTAAACGCTATGTCGTGTTTATCAATATTGGGCGAGAGCCTAATTTCTTTGACTTCAACACTCTTTTGTCTTTTACGTGCTTCTTTTTCTTTCTTCGCAAGGTCAAACTTATACTTGCTGTAATCCATAATTTTGCATACAGGCGGATTAGCAGTGGGTGAAATTTTAACAAGATCAAGCCTTTTTTCATCAGCTAAAGACATAGCATCTCTTGTTGAAACAATGCCAAGCTGCGTTCCGTCGGAATCAATTAATCGTACTTCCTTATCGCGAATTTTTTCATTCATCAATAACTCGGTAATGGTATAGCACCTCCTATAACATAATAAAAAAGTGGCAAGAAAAACCTGCCACTTAACAAATAGACATAAATATAGACTACGTTTTCTTTGACCCAAAGCCGCTAGGCAATAAGGTGAGAAGCGGCGCTTCCTCTTTAAAATTCCACTATTAAATTAATCAACATGCATAATATTAGCATGAGTTCTAACTTTTGTCAATAGTTTTTTTCTTTTATCCATTATATTTTCCCCACCCAAACTTGACTTAATATAACCCTTGATGATTGCTACAACTTGGACAAGTCCGACCACTCCAAACATTGGATATGCAATATGTACAAAGTTTGTAAAGCCAAGATTAGCAAAAATAGCAGAGAAGATTATTATAAACACAGTTACAAATATATTGCCTTTAATATTGCCCTTAATCTTTACTTCAAGCCATTTATTAAGAGTAAAAAAGTTTGCAACAGCGGTGGTAAACATAGCCGCCGTCAGCGTTAAAAGGTAAAGATATGGCAAAAAATCACCATGTCCCATAGCTATTTGAAGCATAGGTATTTCAAGATTTCTTACAGAGTTGTAATTCGTTAAAAGCGGCAAGCTTATTGAAATTGCCATTACCGTAATTAAAACGCCGCCCATTAAACTGCTCCAAAATGCGGTTTTCTTACTGTTAATCGTACTTTTTAATGCAACAAGAACCGAAACAGCAGTTACTATATTAAAGCTTGCGTAAAGAAGTGCTGATGAAAACACATTTTGAATTGCAACTTCAGGGTTATGTGCAACATTGCCGTTTCCTTGCATAAAGGCATATAGACCGATAAAAACACCCGAAATAACCATAAGCGGAGCAAGAATAACATTTGTGTTAATTATACCGTCCACGCCCTTTAAAAGCGTTATGAAACATAATGCAGCGAATATTAAAATGCCCATCACTTTGCCTATTCCAAAAGCTTGATTAAGTGCCGCACCTCCGGCGGACAACATTGCAGAAGAAAAAGCGAAAAATGAAAATGCAACAAATATTTCCACAAGCATGCTTAATTTATCACCAAATAAAAATATAAGCAGTTCATCATAATTGCCTATATTTTGTTTTAAGCATATCGCCATTACAAAATACGCTATAGCAAACAGCAAAAACCCCGCACCTATTATGCCAACAAACCCCGGTATTCCATATCTGATAAAAAAGCTCATAAGCTCCTGTCCGGAAGCAAAGCCTGCGCCTAAAATGACAGCCGTGTATGTTGCCGCAATTTTAAATATTATACTTAAATTTTTCATAAAATATCACCACTGAATTATAAGTTAAATTTCTTTAAATTATATATGCTGATATTTTATAATTCAGAAGTGATAATAGCCGATGCGTTATAAAAGCCTGTTTAACAGGCTTTTATAACGCATCGGCTATTTTGTATTTATTAAAAAGTGCTATCATTATTTCCAATATTTTGGCTATCCGTGCTAGATACGTCATCAAACGTCGAATCTTTTGCGACATTTTTTGCTAATTTTTCAAGATTCTTGTCAATATTGATAAATATTGAGATAACACCTCCGTAGATTACGATACCTGCTCCACCAAACAGCAGAATAAATGGAGCTGCAAGAAATCCCGTAAGTCCTCCTTGCACCATTGAAAACAGTGCCGCAATAATTACAATTGCTGCAGCTAAGTACAGTGTTGCCTCAAACACAATTCGAAAGCTTTTTCTAACAATATCAAGCATAAAATTCTTTGGCATAAAATGCCCCCCTATACTACATAAATATTATACAGCATAAGATATCACAACATATTTATCCTGTCAAATTATTTCTAAGAAACCACCATGTTTCGACTGTATTCTAAAAATTATTTGTTGTATCAGCCACTAATATAGCCTCTATTGTAACTTCCTCATTATCTCTCAAAATAACTATAGTAGCCGACTGCCCAACTTCTCGTCTTGAAATTTCGTCCATTAGCCTTGAAACGGTAAGATCATCTCTGCCTCCAAAGCTTAAAATTATGTCACCGGCTTGCAATCCTGCCGCTTCTGCGCCACCACCAGGAATTATCTCATGGATGAAAACGCCTCTTATTATTTCTCCGTCCTCTGTTTCTGCGGCGGCATCCTCGACGCGTACTCCAAGCATTGGTCGCTCTGTTTCTCTCATCAATGAGCTGATAATATCTTTAACAAGATTAGACGGAAGGCTATATCCAACGCCTTCAACTGCGCCAAATATAGTTGCGTTGCCGCCTTGCAAAAGCTTGGCAGTGTTTATGCCTATCACTTCCCCATTCATATTTATAAGCGGTCCGCCGCTTGAACCGGGATTTATTGCCGCTGTTGTTTGAAGAACAGTCAGCTCTTTTTCATCTATGACTATATCTTTAAGATCGGTGCTTATAATGCCGTCGGTTACAACTAGCCCTTCTCCGGGTGCATTGCTTATCGCAAGAACTAAATGTCCCCTCATCATACTGTCAGAGTCCCCGAAGGCAGCTAATTGAACCCTTGAAATACCTGCTGCCGCCAGATCACTTTTTTCGATTGATATAACAGCAAGATCATTTTCTGAGTTTCGCCCAACTAATGATGCACCGAACGGTCCTTTGCCGCCAAAATGCACATTAACGCTGTTTGCTCCGCTTACAACATGGAAGTTTGTAACTATGAAGATTCTGGTTTCATCCTCTTCAAACATAACACCCGTGCCTCCGCCCCTAAACTCTTGGCCGCGCCCGAAAAAACCTTGACTTCTTTCAACTGCTGTTGTTATGTTTACAACGGAATCAATCACAGGTTCCAAAGCAATTGTATAGTCAACAAAAAAGCCTGAAGGCTGATTTGCGCTTCTTGTAACAACTGCTTCCGGAACAAAAGCTTCTACTTCGTCTACTAAAGCTTCACCACTAGAAAAAAACATATTTTCAATTTCTTGTACAGTAACGCCTATGCCTATTCCCGCAAAAAATATAACTATAGCACAACATGCAGCAATAACTCCTCTAAAACCCCTTCTTCTTGATTTAACGCTTTTCATTTTATTATGAGAACGAAGAGAGTCTTGAGAGTTTTGTAAGAAATAAATTTGATTTTCAGGTATTATCTCTTTCCCCGGTTCATCGAAAAGATTTTGTTGGCTTTCAAAAGCATCAAAAGAATTGCCGTCCGACAAGCTTATTTGCGTCTCCGATTCCCTCTCGAAAGTCATATCTAAAAAGTGGAATCCAAGCTGCCCTTCACTTGAACGATCCAAGGGTCTTGAGACAGATTCGGTTATACTATGTTCTTCCTCATTTTTATTGTGACTGTTATCATCTTCATTGCTAAAGTTGTCAGCATTGAGTGAATTAAGCGGGTTAAGTGCATCAAAATTGTTGTTATCATGTTCATTAAAATTACTCATAGTTAACAATACCTCCTTATTTCATATTAAGATAATCCATTTCCTAATTTTTGCCAAAAATTAAATTTATAAGCTATGTTCTAAAATAAATCTATATATAATTATATTTTACAAATTTGAATACAATGTGAAGGTCTATTGAAATTTTATGAAATATATTAAAGATAAAAACTAACTTTATCCAACGCACTTTCCGCCATTTCGTTATGCCCATTAATCGCTAAAGCCTTCTTAAATTGTTCTTCAGCTTTTTCATATTTTTCTTGCTTAAAGCTTCCGACACCACGGTTATATGAAATATTAGACCGAGATTCAGCAGTTAAAAGACTTGAAATTGTAACACCAATCCCTACAAAACACCCAATAATACATGCGATAATTAACGGAGCAATTCCCGTAAAAAGCGAGGCTAAAATAGCCGCCAGTCCTACAATTGCAGGGATAATATTAACCTTTATATCAACATACTTAAGGGGCATTCCTGCCGTTTTTGGCGTACTTTCTTTATCAAATGAATAAATTTTAGTTCTGGGCGGGGTTCGTTCTGCTATTTTTCCATCTTTAGACTTGATTGCAGCTTCCTTTTTAATATTTTGAAGCTCATCATAATTTGCGGGGCGTTTTTTTTGTATCGGCACTTTTGCAGCCGCATCAAGTATTTTAAACGACGATATTCTATTATCAAGCAGCTTAAACAAGATATGAATTTCTCGTTTAAGCCTCTGGCCGTTCGCCGAGCGAACATCTCTGGAAATATTAAGCAGATAGTACCTATCCTGTTCATATGAATCTATAGGAGAAACAACTATCAAGTTATCCTTTTCATCGTAATAAATATAGGTACGCATAATATACCCATCTGTATCTGTCACATTGGTTGTATCTTTGTTAACATACTTTTTGTCAAGGGGTATGTTGAACTTGATATACCAATACACTTTTTCCGCGGGATCATTAACATTAATTTTAATGTGACTGTTTAATCCGGGTAAGTTTGATGCAACCCGTATGTTTTCGTTGGCTAAGCTTTTTTCTGCCAAAAAGATCACCGCCGGAAATATTATTTTTATGAGTTAGCTGCCTGTAGTTTTTCGGCCTGATCGGTAGTAATAAGCGCATCCATAACTTCGTCTAAATCTCCATCAACTATAGCATCAAGCTTGTAAAGGGTAAGCCCTATTCTATGGTCAGTCAGACGCCCCTGCGGGAAGTTGTATGTTCTTATCCGCTCGTTACGGTTTCCTCTTCCTACCTGGCTCTTGCGCTCTTCGGCAAGCTCTTTTGTCTGCTTTTCAAGCTCTAAATCGTAGAGCCTTGCTCTAAGTATTTTAAGCGCCTTATCTTTATTTTTAAGCTGTGATTTTTCATCTTGACATGAAACAACAATACCTGTTGGCATATGAGTAACTCTCACAGCAGAGTCTGTAGTATTAACGCTCTGCCCGCCGTTACCGGATGAGCGGAACACGTCAACTCTAACATCGTTCAAATCAAGCTCAACATCAACTTCTTCTGCCTCCGGCAAAACAGCGACAGTAACTGTTGAAGTATGAATACGCCCACCGCTTTCGGTTTCGGGAATACGCTGAACACGATGAACGCCGCTTTCGTATTTAAGGCGGCTGTACGCTCCTTTTCCATTGACAAGAAATGAAACTTCTTTAAATCCGCCCAGATCACTTTCGTTCATACTTAAAATCTCTGATTTAAAGCGGCTGCGCTCCGCATATCTATTGTACATTCTAAATAATGTGCCCGCAAATAACGCCGCTTCGTCACCTCCTGCGCCGCCTCTTATCTCGATAATAACGTTTTTGTCATCATTAGGATCCTTTGGCAGCAGCAAAACTTTCAGGCTTTCTTCAAGCCCTTCAAGCTTTGATTGATTTTCTTTAAGCTCTTCTTTTACAAGCTGCCTAAAATCATCATCGTTATTTTCTTCAAGCATCTCTTTTCCATCAGCAATTTCCTGCTTCGTTTTTTTATGTTCCCTAAACGCCTCGATAATCGGCGTAAGGTCGCTGTGTTCTTTCATTAAATTGCGCCATAGTTGTTGATCCGCTATAGTTTCCGGCGCATTAATTCTATCGGTAAGGGTAATGTATTTATCTTCCAGTTCTTGCAGTTTATCAAACATGTTTTTTGCTCCTCAATGTAATTCATAAAATTTATTTTCCAAGGCAAAACTCTGAAAATATCCTATTGATAATGTCATCATCAACAGTCTCCCCTGTAATTTCGCCTAAATATCTTAAACACTGTTGCAGATCTATAGAAACAATATCCTCGGTCATGCCGGCGGATATAGAATTAAGCGCATTCTCTATTGCAGCTTCGGTGTTTATCAATGCTGTTTTATGCCTGATTGTAACGGGCACTGCCTCTTTAGCCGCTTGGTTTACGCTGTTATACATTTCATGCATCTGATTCGTTAAGTTATTAACACCCGCCCCATCTTTAGCGGATATTGATATTACAGAAGCATTATTGAACGACAATTCCGCTCTGTTAAGTTTTATGGGTAAATCATGCTTGTTAAGAACCACAATAACATTTTTGCTTTTAACAAGCTCAAACAGCTCGAAATCTTCCTGCGTCAGCATTTCGCCTGAGTCAAGGACTAAAAGGACTAAATCCGCTCCTTCTACCAGTAGCTTTGACCTTTCAACGCCTATTTTTTCAACAACATCTTCCGTACTGCGGATTCCCGCTGTATCGTTGATCTTAAAGGGTATACCATTGATATTGATAAACTCAGCAACTGTATCTCTTGTCGTGCCTGCGATATCGGTTACTATAGCCCGCTCTTCGCCCAAAAGAGCGTTAAGAAGCGATGATTTACCAACATTAGGGCGACCGACTATCGCAGTTTGAACGCCATCTCTAAGTATTTTACCATACTCAGCTGATTTTACCAACTTTTTTATTTTTTCCAGAATGTCTTTACACTTATATTTTATTTCGGCAAGGTTTAACTGCTCCATATCATGCTCGGGATAGTCGATTGAAGCTTCGATATTAGCTAAAAGGCGCAAGATGTCGTTTTGATATTCATTAATTTTTGCCGAGAGCTGTCCGCTAAGCCTACTAAGAGCCGAACCCCTTGCAAGCTCAGTTGAAGAATTAATGATATCAACAACGGCTTCAGCTTGGGATAAATCAATCCGTCCGTTAACAAATGCACGTTTAGTAAATTCACCTGGCTCGGCAAGTCTTGCTCCGTTTTTTAATATTTGTTCTATAACAACTGTACCTGACAAATTTCCACCATGACAGCTTATTTCAACAACATCTTCCATAGTGTAAGATTTTGGAGCAAGAAATACCGAAACCAAAACTTCATCCAAAATACGCCCGCTATCGTCAATGATATTGCCATAAGAAACACGATGTGACAAATAAGCATCCTTTGAGGATGTTTTGTATATTTTCCTTAATATTTCAGCGGATTTGCTGCCGCTGATTCTAATTACTGAAACTGCCCCGCCGCTTAAAGGCGTTATAGGCGCAGCTATCGTGTCGTTTTGGTTTAGATTCATTGCAAAGCTCCCCAAATAAATGTAATACTAAAAACAATATAGCATAATTATTATAAAATATCAAATCAAGGGCTACAATTTAGGTTGAATATATGTTAGAATCAATACAAATTTAAGGAGAATGTATGTTAGAATCAATACAAATTTAAGGAGAATGTATAATCATGACAATTATCCAAGCAATAATACTCGGTGTTACTCAAGGGTTAGCCGAGTTTCTTCCAATAAGCAGTTCGGGGCATCTGGTTCTTTTAAAGAACTTTTTCGATATCGACGAAGGGGCTTTAACATTTACCGTTTTGCTTCATATAGCGACGTTAATACCGGTTTTTATTGTATTTTGGAAAGATATCGTTGAAATACTCAAAAATCCTTTTTCCAGATATACATATCTGCTTATTGCGGGGACAATTCCCGCTGTTATAGTCGCTTTACTGCTTGGCGACATGATTGAGAACTTATTTCAAGGCGGTATATTTCTTGCAATAGGCTTTTTCTTAACAGGTATTTTCCTGCTCTATGCGGACACGGTTGGCGCAAAAGGCGGCGATAAAACAACCAAAACGATGTCTTATATTGATGCTTTAGTTATAGGCATAATGCAAGCTGTAGCTATAGCACCAGGAATATCCCGGTCAGGAAGCACAATAACAGGTGCACTTTCACGTAAACTAGACCGTTCATCTGCAGCAAGGTTTTCATTCTTGCTTTCAATCCCGGCAATACTTGGCGGAGCAGTTCTTGAATTAATAGGCATAGCAACCGGAAGTGTTGATATTGGGCATTTTGAATTACTTCCAACTATAGTCGGTTTTATAGCAGCAATGATATCCGGCTATTTTGCGATAAGGGTTATGTTGAAGCTTATTAAAAGCTGTAAGCTTAGGTATTTTTCGTACTATGTGTTCGCACTTGGGGCGGCACTTAGTATTGATATGATTATGGGATAAGTTCACTTTGATTTTATTTAGGGTGGTTAACAAATAACAAAAAAAGAGATAGCTATAAACAGGATGTAGCAAACATGGTTGCCCTGCTTGAAAAAAGGAAAACTCACTTAGAAGATGTTGTTGGCAAGCGACGCTTTGATGAGTTTTGGGCTGATAACCAACCTCTAAAGTCAGAGCTTGAAACAGAGAAAAAATCGTTGGAAGAGAAAAAAGCTGTTCAAGGGCAGATAGATTCAACGAATAACGCCATTGAACCAATTCAAGCTCGTATAGATTATGCTATAAAAGAGGTGCAAGAACGTAGTTATAGTAATGTTCGTTTAAAACAGTAACAGAAAAACGCAAAATTTTTGTTGCAAGGCAAGGAAGAGACGACGAAGCGTGCTCGTGGCACGCTAGAAGGAGCTGACGCAGCATTGCAGCAAAAAGGCAAGTTTTTGTTACTGTTTTGAGCGAATATTACTATATCCGCTTCAAGATAGAATAGACGCAATTGACACTGAATTAATAAGACCACGATAATCACAACTAAGGGGCGCACAATGTGCGCCCCTTGAAATTTTAATATCATTTAAAGCTTGCCCTTAAGCTCATCAACCATATCAAGCTTCTCCCAAGGTAAATCAAGATCACTTCTTCCGAAATGACCATAAGCTGCTACTTGTTTATAAATAGGTCGTCTTAAATCAAATTTATTTATTATTGATGTTGGTCTCATATCAAAGCATTCAAAAATAATTTCGCTTATTCGCTCATCAGAAAACTTCCCGGTTCCGTATGTATTTACAAATACAGAAATAGGATGGGCAACTCCTATAGCATATGAAAGCTCAACTTGACATTTACCGGCTATTCCGGATGCTACAATGTTTTTTGCGACATATCTTGCCATATATGCGGCTGAACGGTCAACTTTTGTTGGGTCTTTACCGGAAAAAGCACCACCGCCATGAGCTGCATATCCACCATAAGTATCAACAATTATCTTTCTTCCCGTAAGACCGCTGTCTCCGACAGGTCCGCCTATAACAAATCGCCCCGTAGGGTTTATATAATATTTCGTATCCTCTTTCAAAAGTTCACTTGGCACAACATGATTTATTACATGATTTATTATGCTTTCTTCAATTGTTTCCTGAGAAACATCTGCACTGTGTTGTGCTGAAATAACAATATCTGTCACTGCTATAGGTTTATCATCTTCATATAAAACAGTTACCTGAGATTTTCCATCCGGATACAAAAACGGAAGAGTACCATTTCTTCGCACTTCTGCCAAGCGTTTTGTAAGTTTATGGGCAAGATATATAGGCATAGGCATAAATTCTGCTGTTTCGCTGCAAGCGTACCCAAACATCATACCTTGGTCTCCTGCCCCGTGAGATTTATCATCCTCGCCTTGACGCTTTTCAAATGAAGCATCAACGCCCATCGCTATATCAGGCGATTGCCCTTGAAGTGTAACGATAACGGCACAATTTGAGCCGCTAAAGCCGCATTCTGCATTATCATACCCTATCGAACAAACAGTGTCCCTTACGATCTTATCTATATCGACATAACAGCTCGTCGTTACTTCCCCTGTTACCATTACAAGCCCTGCTGTTACGACCGTTTCACACGCAACTCTCGACATAGGGTCTTTTGAAAGCATTGCGTCAAGTATTGAATCCGATATTTGATCACATAATTTATCAGGATGTCCTTCTGTAACTGATTCTGACGTGAAAATTCTTCTTGCCATGTAAACAACTCTCCTTTATTCTTCCGTCTCTTCTTCTGTGGCCGGAGGATGTGGCATACCAATGGAAAGCTGTTTATAGATAAAGGAAGCAAGCCCTATTCCACCGGCTCTTGCCGCTGATTTTGATGCTTCTTCAAAAAGCATATCTTCAAATATTTTCTCTGCATTACTTTTAGGAAGAAACCCGCCCTCTGAATTTACAGTGCGGCGCATTGTACTAAACATCATTTGTATAAAGTACGCTTCAAACTCTATAGCGGCATCTTTTAATGCCGCTCTGTCGCCTTCTGTTGCGAGCCTTTCAAGCGTAGACTGAAAAGATTCTGCTGTATTTTGCGAGTTTTGCACTTCCCATTCCCGCCGAGCAGAATATGAATCTATAAGATTAACGCCAAAACCTACGGACATTTTAAACACTCCTTGCTGTAAAGCTATAACATTTAGCCTCTTCTCAAGTTATTAGCTTGCGACAACATATCATCAGAAGCTTGGATAACCCTGGAATTAAGCTCATAAGCTCTTTGTGCTACAATTAAGTCAACCATTTCTTGAGCAACTTGAACATTTGACATTTCAAGAGAACCTTGAAGAAGCGTTGTTCTCCGTATAATTTCGCCGTCCCACTCATTTATAGGAGGACCGGAAGCCGGAGATTCCGCAAACAAATTGCTGCCAATAGCGAGCAAGCCTTGATCATTAGTAAACTGTACGATACCGATAGTTACGCCTAAATCGGTTATTGTTCCATCAGCATTTAAAATTCCAAGATCACCCGAATCATTTACAAAAATATCGTTAACTCTAACCATTGAAGGTATCGTAATCGCTCCGCCTTCCGTACTAAGAAGCATCAACCCGGCTGACGTAACGAGAGAAAAACTTCCATCCTCGTTAACGCTCATTTTAAAGGAACCGTCCCTAGTGAACCCAACTTCGCCATCAGGCATTGCAACCTGCAAAAATCCGGGACCTTGAAGTGCAAAATCAAGAGGATTTTCTGTCAGCATAAGATTACCGGGAGTAAAAGACCTGCTTACTGCAATTGGTCTAACGCCATGCCCTACCTGTAAATTAACCGGTCGGCTCACAGGGTTTGCCGCATCAAGATCCGCCCTTCTCATTGTTTCATACAAAAGGCTTTGGAATTCCAAACGCTCTCTCTTAAACCCTGTAGTATTAACATTCGCTAAATTATTTGCAATAGTATCAACATTAAGCTGTTGGCTTGTCATGCCGGAAGCTGATGTCCATAATGATCTCATCATAATGTATTTCCTCCTAAATATTTACGGATTATTATCTTCTTGCTATCTCATTAACGGCACTGCTTAGTATTCCATCTTGTATTGTTATCATTCTTTGATTAGCTTCATAAGCTCTCATGACAGTTATCATTTCGACCATTTCTCTGACAGAATTTACATTAGAGCGCTCAAGAGCACCTTGCACGATTGTTCCTTCAAAGTCTATCATTACTGACTGATCTGTTGTATTAAAAAGGTTATGACCATGTTTTCTTAGCGTATGCTTGTCTTCAAAATTGACTATCCTTAATGTGTCAATAAATTCCCCATCAACATATATCTCGCCTAAGTCAGTAACTGTTACATAACCGGCAGGCAAAGTAATTTCACCGAGTTCACCAAGTATTCTTTGACCGGAATTTGTCATTAAAACACCGTCGGCGTTTAAAGTAAGCGACCCATCTCTAGTAAAACGTTCAATAGTATTTCCGTTTCTATCAGCATCTTGAACAACAAAGAAACCTCTGCCGGAAATAGCCAAATCAAGCGTGCCATGAGTTATTTCCATAGGACCTGTTGAAAAATCAACAAAAATATCATCAACGAAAACCCCGGGTCTTATATTACCAATAACCCGGCTGCCCGCAAAATCTGTACGATCGTTAATTCTCAGCATAAGTTCATCTGAAAAACTGCGGGTTACGACAGTGTCTCTTTTAAACCCGTTTGTATTTGCATTAGCTATGTTATTTGACAGTACATCCATTCTGTTCATCTGTGTAGTCATTCCTACTGCTGATGTATAAATACCTCTTAACATAAAGCCACCCCTTGTTTGCCTATCGTCTTTTTCTAACTTTTATCCCTGCGGTTTTGTGTTTTGATATATATTCGATATATTTTCCTGTTCCAACCGCAACGCACAATTGTGCATCATCTGCTATTATGCAGTTAATTCCCGTTTTATAGCTTATAAGTTTATCAAGCCCATAAACAAGACTTCCTCCACCTGTAAGAACTATTCCTCTTTCTGAAATATCTGCTACAAGTTCCGGCGGAGTTTTTTCAAGAACACTGCAAACTGTTTCTACGATACTCATTATCGGCTCATGAAGTGCATAGCGCATTTCGTCTGATGAAACGGTTACTATGTTTGGCAACCCTGTTATAAGGTTACGCCCCTTGATTTCCATAACAATCGGCATCATTCTCTCAAAAACTGTCCCGATATTTACTTTAAGTTCTTCGGCACTTCGTTCACCTATTAATATATTATGTCTCTTTCGCATGTATCTTATTATCGAATCATCTAAATTATTGCTGCCGACCTTAATAGATGAATTAGTAACTACTCCGCCAAGGGAAATAACGGCGGCATCTGTAGTTCCCCCTCCGATATCAACAACCATGCTCCCGCAAGCACGGGATATATCAATGCCTGCGCCGATTGCAGCGGCTATAGGCTCTTCTATCAAATACACTTCTCTTGCTCCAACCTGTCGGGTTGCATCCTCTACTGCACGGCATTCAACTTCAGTTGCACCACTTGGTACACATACGCAAATTCTAGGTCTAAGCCGTATGGAAAGCTGCTTGCCCATCGCTTTATTGATAAAATACTTGAGCATCTTCTCTGTCATTTCAAAATCTGAAATAACGCCTTCGCTAAGCGGTCTTATTGCTAAAATATTTTCAGGTGTACGACCTATCATACGGCATGCTTCTTCACCTATGGCAATAACTTCGCCGCTTGAACGGTTTACGGCTACAACAGAAGGCTCGTATAAGACGATGCCTTGTCCATCAACATATACTATAACACTGGTTGTACCAAGGTCAATGCCGATGTCTGCTCCAAAAATCACTGTTAAATCATCCTCTTAAAATTAAAATTTCACCTTCGCCGATCTTTTTTCTTTCGACATAAAGACCCGAATTTTATTATAGCACTACGAAGCATCAAATTCAATGGCATTTCTCTAATTTTCGCAATTTTATGCAATCTTTTTTCACCGCGATCCTCAAAGCGGCATACAAAAACTCTCCAAATTAAAATCAAGTATGCAAATAATATGAATGGCATGTAACCTATCCCGCTAACTCCAAGGGTTGTGACCGGCACTAAAACAGCTATATTCCAAGGTATAAGAATTGGTATTATCATTGCGGCAACAGAAACATCTTTAGCAAGCTCACTATTTGAAAGACCTGCCCTAAAGTAATATTCTTTTCTAAGGGCAGGCGACATAATAACAGCAATTGACTGATTACACCCTACTGCTGCACTAATTAATGCGGCGACAGAAGTTTTAAGAAAAAGCATAACCCTTGAGTCCCTATTTTCAATACCTGCGGTAATCCTTATAAAACCGACTTTTTCGATTATACCTGCTATCATACATGATAAAGCAACTATTATAGCAACGTTTACCATATTGAGGATTCCCCCGCCCCTTATAATGTTAGTAAGCGGCGAAGTTTCGGGAAGTGAAAATCCAAATAAAATAACCATTAACAATTCAATAATACCTTCTGACTGAACAAAAAATGCAACTATCCATGCAACCACACTACTTGCAAACATAGCGATTCTAACATTAACTTTCATAAGGCACAGAACCAAAATAACTCCTATCGGAAGCAAAGAAATGTGAGATATTACAAATTCTGCCGAAATATCATCCGTTATAGTATTAGAAGCAGCGGCTTCAAAGCCGCTGCTAAAAGAAAGAGCCAAAAATGCCAAAAATGTTAAAACCCCCGGAACTATTGCAGTCTTAAAAGCCATTTTAACATTTGCATAATGCTCAGTTTCACACATTGCCCCAAGCAGTGCAAGAGATGAAGACATCGGCGAAGCTCTGTCTCCAAAGTATATTCCGGAAATTATTGCTCCGGAGGCGATATAAATATTCATATTATTACTTACAGCAATCGCCATAAGCATGACACCTACCATCGCAACTGTCCCAAAAGAAGTACCAATTATAAAAGCAACTAAAGCACAAAGAAGAAATGCGGCAGCATAAAAAACAGAAGGATGAATAATTTGAACACCGTAATAGACAAGATATGGAACAGTACCGCTGACTATCCAACTTGCGCTGAGCATACCTATAAAAACAAATACCGATACAACAATTGACGCCTTTTTAAGCCCACCGACTGTCATAAGCCCTATTTCTTTAATCGAATGATTACGCTTCCTCGCAAGAACTGTGAACATTAAAAAGCTTACAATAAGTCCATACCAAATAGGTAGTCCGACTATAGTGCAAGCTAAAAGCAAAATGAATGTTGCTATAATTATTGCAATAAAAGGGAACATATTTTATCTCCTCAACACAACCGCTATATCATACCCTATTATACCACATTTTTTCCTTATTTTATAACACATCAGCGGCTTAGCTACAAAAAAAGATGCGGATACCGCATATTTTAAAAACATATGCGAATCAACATCTGTATAAGTTCGATTTTCACTTTATTAAACAATATGTGCTACTCCTCATCCTCATGAACAACGCCGCCTTGTTGACAGGCAAGCTTGTAAGTAATCGGAAGAATATAAAATGACTGGGAAAGAACCGAAAGCATGGCAACATTTCTTATAAGTCCGTCTTTAAGCCCAATAAAATAGTAAACCACCAAAACCAACAGCGATCTTACTTTAAGCGGAATAATTTGATCCTTATACATAGGATTAACTTCTGTTCCGGACGGAGAGTATTTATAATATACGTAAAAGCAGTAGGCAAAAACAAGGTTATAGATATTCCTAGATACTTTGATAATTTTGCTTAAATACGCAAGCCCTAAGTGGCTAGTTGTGCCTATTAAAAAGCAAGCCAGAGGCGTTTTAGCATGTATTCCTCTGGAAAAGGTTCTGATAACGCTGTAAAACATGAAAAAAAACGTCAAAGGTTTTAACAGCTTTATCTGTTTAGCAATAATGAACAGCAGTATAGTTTTAGGCAAATTCAAAGCAACTGTAGTTATACCATATTTCAAAATTTCAGTTTCATACTCATCAAGTTCATCAGTCTTCAACAGCGAAGTTAGCTTTTCTATAATATGGTCGGTCATTGTTCACCTCTATTTGCGATAAAACACACCTCTACATAACCCAATCAACAAGCTCTTTTCTTCGAGTTTTTGAAAACGGGCATTGTACATGTTCCCCAAAATGAAGAATTTTTCCTGATTTATCTATATTTGTAATGGCTTGGGTATTAACTATAAATTCTTTAGTAGAGTAGCAAAAATACTCCGGCAATCTTTCTTTTATGATAACCAAGTTGTCTCTATAACTATCAATGCCATATTTATGGCATATAATGACATTCCCTGTTCCCTTTTTCTTGTTGAAGTAATAAATATCATCATATTTTAGCCTAATAAGAGATTGACGTGTTTCGACTGTAAAATAAATTCCCATAAGCACGTCACGTGCAGCGACTAAAACTTCTTCAAGCTCTCTTAAAAATTTATCACTGCCTTTAAACACAAAGCCAAGAGAAATTACTCTATGAAGCATTTTGCTGGAAATAATACTTGATTCATGGTCTGTTACATAAATAACCTGATTATCAGACCTAACTCTTTTAATTTGTTCAGCAAGAGTGAACCCTACCGGCTTATTACCACCCATCATTATGTCCAACAAGAAAACAGCAGGCTTGTCCCTTTTAGCTGCAAGATAGCACAAGACATCGTACTCGCTGCTACAGCCTATAAACTTGCCAAGCGTATCGCTATGTTTTGAGTTCAAACTCTTTAGCGATTCTTCCATAAAGTTGAGAAATTCTAAATTATCGTCGTAAACTATAATGTCCATAAAAAACCCGCCTAAAACTTTATCTTGCATAATTTTAATATTAAATGTCGAATTTGTCAAGGGTTTTTAAAAGCATCTCTATATAATCTTGCCTTATAGCGGACAAATTGTTATAATGATAACATATAAGGAGGATGGCTTAATTTGAGAGATCAAAAAAGAACTGACGAAAACGGTAGATCAGACAAAAAAAATAATCTGATGGTTAAAATTGCCGCTGTGATTTTAGCTGTATCAGTTGCTTTTTATATTTATACAGATATTGATGCCGGCTCATTATTTGGCAGTAATGATTCAGATGCTTTTTTTTCGCCTACAGATGTAGCTTTCCAATATGAAAGCCTACGGGATGTATTTTTCTTTGCGACTGAAAACGGGGATTTTTTTTACTGCACCAACAATTTTGTAAGGTTCTTAACTCCAACCGGCCAAGTTAGATGGGAAACATCTATTGATGTTTTGAACCCTTTTGTTGTGGGAAACGGAAGCTATATTGCAATAGGCGAGGTAAATGGAAGGATAATATATGTTTTTGGGCGAAGCGGACTTCTTTATACAAGACATTTTGAAACACAAAACATACTTAACTTCGCCGTGAATAGACAAGGATTCGCATCTGTTGTTTTGCAAAGCGGGTCAAGCTATGAAACGATTGTTCTTAACAGCAGCGGAACTGAAATATGGCGTTGGATGTATCATCTTCCCGGAATTTACCCTATTGCAACTGCAATTTCACATGACAGCAGAATTCTTGCAAACAGTACGCTTGAAGTCAACGAACGATTAGTTTCCCAAGTCTTTTATGCATTTTTGAACAGAAACGAAGCAGCAGCACATACTGACACGATATTTATGTCAATGATAAGACCGGGTCAAGTGATTCCTGAAGTTCATTTTTTAGACAACCGCACTGCGGTATTGTTATCAGACAGTGAAATCTCCGGGGTAACGTTTACTGGCGGGTCTGATGTGAGAGATGAATGGAGCAAAGAAATCGGCAACAGAATAGATGACTTCGCCATATTTGACAGAGGTATAGCAGTTGCATTTGGCGAAGGGGTTATAAATCAAAACCAAGAACGCCCCGGGACAGTAAACTTCTATAACGCTTCAGGAGAAGTAACCGGAACGTTTTTTGGCGGAGACAGAGTTACATATATGAGCTCAAACGGTAATAATATTGTAATAGGGGTTGGAAGAACCTTTTACGGTGTCACTGACAGAGGAAGAATACTTTGGCAGTTTGATGCTACAACAGACTTAAGAGATGTGTTCATACTTAACAACAGCAATACGATTTTGACAGTGTCACAAACCGAGGCAACTGTTTTAAGAAGGGGCAGATAAGAAAATGGGATTTAATTTGATGGACATTATTGTTATAGTAATTTTTGGATTTAGTATTTTTTTATGCTATCAAAAAGGGCTAGTAATGTCTTTGTTTGGGATGTTCCGTCTGATTATCGCATTATTTATTGCGATAAATCTGGCAGCGCCCGTTGGCGGGTTTATTAGAAACAGTGAAATAATTTATGGGCTTGTGTATTCCGCTGTATCAGCAACAATTACCCCCAATATGCCTGATCCGGGCAGTCAAGTTATCAGCGATATTGCTAATCCGGCGAATGTTACAAACCTAATTAGGGACTTTTCAGCCGGAGGCACAGATTTAAGAGATCAAGCTGAAGTAATACGCCAAATCGATATACCTTCTAGCATTATAAACGGCGTATTGTCTCATGAAACAGCACACAGAATTATTGCTGAGTACATAACCGGTCTTGTAATCACGGTAATAGCAGTGATCCTTATTTTTATAGCAGCTCTTATATGCTTAAAAGTATTGGCAAAATCTCTTGATACTTTAGCAAGGCTGCCAATTATAAATATTGCAAACAAGCTGGGTGGAATTTTAGTAGGGTTTGTCCAAGGTTATGCAATTGTTTGGATAATCATTACGATTATAAGATTTCTGCCTTTTAATGAGTTTATGGCAAGCTGTTATTATTTGATTGAAAATTCCAGAATTGCTTCAATGTTTGTGTAGATATCAAATAAATCCAACTGCTACAATGGCAAATGCATCTTACTTTCCGCATCAAACCACTTAACTTCAAAACCTGCACCCTTAGTGCAAAATACAGAGCTTGATGTGTTTTCCATATCTCGCTCTTTTTCATAGCCAATTTTTTCGATAATTGTCTCTGAATTATGACATGGGAAGTATCCCAATAAATTAAGTGATATCACGCCTGTTCCCTTCGTAAAAGAAAGAAGCTCCGCTTGATAATCAATAAAAGAAGCTACCGGACCTTTACCCTTAACGTAAGAACGATCTCCAATGGTTTCAGGCGGATCAAAAATACCATAAAGCCTTGCAATATCTGAAAGCACCCTCCCTATAGATGTTGTATCCACATCTATATAGAATTCGTAATAAGGCTCAAGCAAAACAGATTTCGCTTTTTCTAAGCCCTGACGAACTGCTCGATATGCTGATTCACGCAAATCACCACCATCGGTATATTGTACATGAACAGCCCCATCGGTCAATACAAATCTAATATCTGTAAGTGAACTGCCTGTAAGAATCCCTTTATGATCACGGTCTAAAACATGATGACGAATTAAGTTCTGATATTGTTTTGCCAATCTGTCTGTGTGAAGCTCACTTTTAAATTCAAATCCGCCGCCTGGATTTGGCTCCATTCGCAAATGAACCTCTGCGTAATGCCTCAACGGTTCAAAATGCCCATAACCTTTAATAGGCTCTGCGATTGTTTCACGATATAGCACTTGGCATTCGCCAAAGTCAACATTCAAACCAAACTTCGCAAGGATCAGCTCTTTAAGCACTTCAAGCTGTATTTTTCCCATAATGCGAACGCTGATTTCTTTAATGCTCGGCTCGTAAAACACTTCAAGCAACGGATCTTGCGCTTCCAGTTTGCGAAGACAGCTCATAACAGCATCAAAAGGACTGCCGCCAATTATTACCGCTGCCTTTAACGCAGGATTAAGAACAGGAACAGGCATATCCAAACAATTACCAAGCCCCATACCCGGAACTGCACTGTTCAGGCCGGTCACTCCAACAATATCACCTACGTATGCGGCATTTAAGTTTGTATAAGATTCGCCTTGATAATCCCGAATTTCATTTATCTTTTCACACATTTCATTGCCATAGTGAATTTCATCTCTTATTTTCAGACTTCCAGCAAGGCATTTTAAAAATGCAACCCTTGCGCCTTTTGAATCATGCACTACTTTAAATATTCTACCGGAAAATTTATCGCCTAAGGACTCAATTTCAGGGGCAGTTGCCTCTAATATGTTAAGAATTTCTATAATTCCTGTCTGCTTTAAAGCACTCCCTGCCGCCGCTAAAACAATATTTCCAAGCATTATTTGACGTTTGGTGCATTCTATTACTTTTCTTTCAAAATCATTGTCCACTTTGCCTTCCAAGTAAAAGTTCATCAGTTCGTCATCATATTCGCATAATAGTTCAATAAAATCTTCGCCTGTTAATTCATCAGCACTTGTAACTAAGTAGCAATTCAAATGCAGCTTTGCCTCAATATCGTTCAAACAGCGTTGAACGTTTGCGCCCGTTTGATCCGTCTTGTTAATGAATACATAAATCGGGATTTTTTTCTCTTTAAGAAGCTTGCATAGTGTAATCGTGTGACTTTGAACTCCATCAGCCGCACTGATCAGCAGTATTGCGGCATCAAGAACTGAAAGAGAACGTTCCATTTCAGCTGAAAAGTCTATATGCCCCGGGGTATCAATAAGATAATATTCACGACTTCCATACAAAAAAGACGCTATATCACTGAATATTGTTATCCCTCTGCGTCTTTCAAGTTCATTATAGTCCATTAAGGCACTTCCGTGGTCAACGCGCCCAAATGTTTCGATTTTTTTAGTTTGATACAGCAGACATTCACAAAAGGTTGTCTTACCTGCATCTACATGCGCAAATACGCCTATCGTTAGCTTCATTAATAAACTCCCTGCAACTCTTATAAAGCTCAAAACGCTTAAAGTGATTAGAGTGCCTTGTCAAGCAACATTCCGGATTCAATTATTCTAAACGTATCTTCAATTCTACGAGTGGCTCTGTAGCTGTAATAATAATCAAACCCTCGAAAGTTCATGTGTGCTGCCATTGGAATCTCTAAAATATTTCCGGCGATCTCATAAATACTATAAAAAATATCTGATGAATTTTTTATAGCAGTCATAATTTCATTTTTTGATGATTCATTATAGTAATCAGTATCAAAAAACAATTCGCCTTTACTATCAAACCCAAAACCCAGTTCAGATAAATCATCAATATTATCTTCAACCATATAAGCAAGATCTTCCGAAAAATCTCTAAGCTGGGGGCTATGGGCTTGGATTGCTAACGAGTTAACAGCACGATCATAACATATAGCGAATGTTTCAAGGCTTCGGCATAAGCTTTGCTTAAAAGGAGAAAGCCCGTAAATCGGAACGTTTACGATAAAGATCCTCATATCAACATCTATTATACTTGCATAATACTTTATGTCAACTACCGTTTTGGCTGTTGAACGCAAATACCTTAAAACCTTACCGTTTAAGGCGGCGTTTAAAGCAAACACCGGTGCCGAGTCATTTTCAGCAGCAAGCGCAGCATTTTGACGGCGAACTGCAATCTTTTCATACCTAAAAGATTCATCAGCAGCATCGTCCTCACCTACGATATAAGGTTTATAGTGATTGTAATAATGAAGGTTCGTCAACATAAGC
The DNA here is from genome assembly GCA_009784685.1 of Defluviitaleaceae bacterium. Classification (GTDB taxonomy): domain Bacteria; phylum Bacillota; class Clostridia; order Lachnospirales; family WRBF01; genus WRBF01. The sequence continues at coordinate 42,465 of WRBF01000002.1, forward strand.
AATCATCCTATCTCGTTCCAACTTCAATTATTTCATCTACCGGAGGAACGGTTATTACAGTATCAACGGTAATCCTTTCTCGTTCAAAACCATTAATTCTAACTATATGGACAGTCACTTCCTGCTGACCGTCCCTGCCCTGTTGAGCAACTCTTGACCAGTTTCTATTTTGTGCTGAATTTGTTATCGTTTCTGTTCCATGAGGAGCAAGCTCTATAAATTTAAATTCTTCAACAGTTCTGACAGATAAGATCGGGGTTGGCAATGTAAGCGTGATAAACTGTCCAATTTGCAAATCAGGCGTAACACCGGGGTTCATAGCAAAAAATTCTTCCTGTGTTATTCCGTGATTACGACTTAAAAGCCAAACGCTGTCTCCAGGCTGAACCTGGTAAAAGCTGTCGGTCATAGTTGTTGTTGTAAGCCTAGAAAGAGCAAGTTCAGACCTTACTATATCATCAGAGTCAACGAAACGTTGTGTTATCAAAACATCTTCAGCAAATCCGGATTCAACAAGGGTCGCATTATCACCCACGAATTCTGATATAATGTTATCCAAAATACTTTGTGCATCGACGGCATTTCGAACTATTGCAATCTCTTCACCATCAACAGTAATCACTGCGGCTTCAAGAGTATATGTAAAGAGCCTGCGTATCGAATCAATTGCAGAATCTACAGTAACCATATTCCTTCTTCTTGCGTTAACAGGGACTATAGTGACTCTTTCAACAACTTCAATCCTTGTTCCAACTTCAGCAACAGTTTTTGCAACAGCCGTATAATGAAGATCCTCAGCGGTTATGCTTCTGTTTCTTTCTATTACTCCAACAAAAACGCCGTCAACTTCTATTCTAAGTGCATTTCTGTTTGTGAAAAAGAAAACTGTTATCCCAATAAGAATTAACGCCGAAGAAAGAGCGATAACGCTAACAGGAATTTTCATACCGCTAAACAGTGAAAAAAAGTTTGAAAATAAAAGGCGAACATACGAAAAGAATCTTTTGACCCAGGCTTTAATGTTTCTAATTATACTGGGCTTACGCTTGCGCTTACCACGTTCTGACGAACGAGACGAAACTCTTTGGCTTTTATTTGGTTTAATCCTTGAGCTTCTTGTATTTTTTATTTCCCTGTCAGTTGAGCCTCTACTGCTGATTTTGCGGTCAACGCCGGAGTGTTCCTTGCCTCTATCGTTATTCAAATGTCTTTCATTTGATCTTTTGTCGTCACTGCGAGAATTGCGATTTCTTGCACCGGCGTTTTTTTCTTCCTTATTACCGGACATAATTAGTTACCTCTCACACTGTTTTCTTTGTATAACCTAAGAACTTAAAGGTCGATACTAAAACCTTTAAGTTCCGCCCATAGAAGGTGACTAATACGGAAAACCCTAATACTAATTAATTTTCAGCGTAATGAATCAACAATCATTTGACAATATTATAGCGAAAATTTAAGAAAAAAGCAAGAAAAATAATTTTCATCATATTGACAATAATTCAATTCTGCGATATAATAACGTTGTTAATTAAAATAACGTTATTACAGAGGTGATGTAATTATGTCAATACAAACTCGCCGTGAACGTGAAAAGCAGGATATGAAAACAGCTATTTTAGAAGCAGCAACTAAAATAATTATTAACGAAGGCTATGATAAACTATCAATGAGGAAATTAGCTGATGCGATAGAGTATACGCCAACTACTTTATACAACTATTATGAAGATAAAGCACAAATTATTGATGCTATTATGAGAAAGCTTAATTTAGAAGTCATTTGTGCTGTAAAGGCGATTTTGCAAGAGAACAAAAGCCTCCCTGTCAACATTCAGATAGGTCTTGCTTTCAAAGTATTTATAAATGTTATGGCTAATAATGCTGAGATGGGAAAAGCAGTCATGCGAAGCGGAACTAAGGCTATTTTTGGTTCCGATGAAGAGCCGGAACAAAGCTCTAGTAATGGAATCAACTTGCTCCATACCATTTTGCAAGAGGGGCAGAACCAGTATGTGCTTCGCAAATTAGATGAAAATGCTTCTTGGATGCTTATATCCGCCCTTTTGGGATTTTCAATGAACGCAATTGAAAATCAGCTTTATCTTAGTGATAATTGGGATAGTTTAGTTGACACATACATAGAAATTTTAATAAATGGCATAATGCCTATAAACTCTATAAATGAGGTGTAGTTCATGAAATTACAGAAAAAAATTGCCGTAATATATAAATCAAAATACGGATCAACCAAGCAATATGCGCAGTGGATTTCAATAGCTTTGGAAGTGCCTCTCTTCGAAGCATCAGAAATTAAGCCCTCTCAACTAGAAGACTATGATGTTGTAATCTATGGTGGTGGTCTCTATGCAGGAGGAATTGATGGAGTTAAATTAGTTACTAAATCTTTAAATAAATGCAAACAATTGGTAGTATTTACTGTAGGGCTCGCAGATGTCAAAACAACGAATTTTTCAGACATTTTATCAAAGGCTTTTACACAGGAGCAGCTGTCTGATGTGAAAATATTTCATTTGAGAGGTGCTATGGACTACAAAGAATTAAGCCTTCTTCATAAAGGGATGATGGCTATGGTCAAAAAAGATGCGGAAAAAACACCGACGGAAAAGCGCACATCAGATGATGTTTTTTTGCTTGAAACATATGGCAAAAAAGTTGACTTTATGGATAAGAATTCGATTAAACCCATTGTTGAATATGTTTGCTCGCTAGATCACAATAAGGACGTTTAAAACTTAAATTTAATAACAAAAAAGGATGCCTATAGCCGAGCATCCTTTTTTCTAACATTTTGATTTTTAGTTTCTATTCTAGATCCAAATGTATATTCCCGCTTAACGTACTAACAATTACTCTGTTTTCCGAGCGTTCCGTATCATTAAATGATCTGCCTCTTATTCTTTCGCCATTTACGTTAATATTACCGCTTAGGACTGATAAGTCTCTCTGGAATCTTTCACCCATGGTTTGCAATGTCAGCCTTACGCTTCCGGATGTTGTATCTATTTTTGTTTGCCCCATAAGTTCTCCGCTTACGGTAACACTTCCGCTTATCGAATCAGACGTAAAACCTTCAGTTCTTATATCGTCTGCCCGAATATTGCCTGATACTACAGAAATATGCATATAGTGTGCGGTGCTGTTATTTATCCTTACATTACCACTTACTGCGCTGATATTCATAAAATCTGCCGAGCTGTTGTTTATAGTTATACTGCCCGATACTGTACCAGCGATCAGCCCGCTTCTACAAACAATTGAGCCAATATTTATTCTTCCTGATACGGTTCGCAAGTTGGCTGACTCAATATCTATTTCATTCGGAAGAAATATAGTTATGCTGCTGGGGGCATTAAACCCGAACGATAACCAACGGCGAACAGATGTATCTTGAGTTATTGTTAAAACGCCATTTTCTATTGCATATAATATAGGTGCTCTGTTATTTCGATTTATTATTTCAGCTCTATATTCATTTGAAGTAACAAATTCGATATTTGCGCTTGCCACGTTTATGTTGATCATTGTTATATCATCCGATAGGGAAATAGCTGAACGCTCGCCGCTTTCTTGCAATGAAAGATATTCCATATCGCCATGAAAATTATGGCCCATCCCGATAACGTTTGAAAACATCCCTCTGAGAGGGAATTCTCCTAAATTTACTCCTCCTCTGCCAAAGCTTACCCCGCTTCTTGCCCCTGTAATAAAGCCGACAATCATTAATGCAATGCCCAATATAATCCCGATTACTACAATTTTCCATACATTTTTCATTTTGCACCCCTCCGTACTAAAAGATTAGCGCAGACTTTTGTTATAAGCCTGATAACTGATCGAATTACCCACCAACCTACTAAAATAAAAGCAATTCCTACACAAAGCATAAGTAATGATGCCCCAAGCATGAAGATTGCTGTCGGGAGATGAACGAATAAAGTAGCAAACGTTGCAACCAATGTTGCTATTCCGGCTACAGACAAAGCAACTCCGACCATAAAAAATGCGAAAAGCAGTGCGAATGTTGCCGCAACAAACGCAAACGCCACCGCAAACGACGCAATTGCTAAAGGAAATGCGATAGGTGATAACAAAAGCGCAATCAGAACTATCCAAAGCAGTTTAATACTAGAATCATTCGGCTTTTTTTCATCAGATTTTTCTGACTCAATTTCCTTTAGAGAATATTCACCGATTATTTTTGAAACAACAGCGGAAGGATCTCCAATTTCATTTAAGGCAGATTGTTCATTTTCCGCCCCTGCTTCGTCAAAATATTCCTCGTAGTATGAAACAGCACTATCTATATCTTCTTGCGGAAGCATTTTTAAGCCATCTCTTAATTTATCAATAAATTCATTGCGCAGCACTGTTTTCGCCCCCTTTCAATAATCCATCTATTTTAGCCTTAAAGTTGTTCCATTCTTCGGTATAAAGCCCTAACAAATCTTCACCTTTGCTTGTTATTTTATAGTACCTTCGATTTCTGCCGTCAAATGGTTCATCATATGTTTCAAGAAGCCCTTCTTTAAATAACCGACGCAAAACCGGGTAAAGAGTTGATTCAGACACTTCTACACTAGCTTTAACCTTTTGAGTAAGATCGTAACCATAAGTAGCCTCTTTAGAAACAACCCCAAGGGTACAGGCATCTAAAAGCGTTGAGGTAAGTCCAAACGTCATTTATATCACCGCCATTATTATTTTATGATTTATATTATATTTCATATAATATTGTTTGTCAATAGATATTGAAAAATATTAAAAACTTTTTCAAAACAAAAAAAATGAGGTAGACAACCTACCCCATTTTTCAACCTAATTACTTATTCACTATTAGACCTGTCCGCTAACCTGCTTTCGCCAGATTTTCGAGCGTTTTTTTGTCGGTCGAGAAAGTGGATTCCGTGCGAACCCAAAGGTTCGTGCGGATTCCACTGACGAAGATCCGGCGAAAAATAAGCCGGAAAGATGGAGGAATGAGGTTAGCAGACAGGTCTATTATTTATCACCTATTGTCTTGGCACAGCAGCACTCATAATAAGATCATAAGCCCAATGAGCTGTTGACACATCAACAAATTGCGTAGATCCAAGCGGGTCAGCATGTTCTATTCCTTCCGCTCTTGCAAATACCGCTAAAGCTTCGGCGCGTGTCATATTGTTATTTGGTCTGAACGTGCCATCGGGGAAGCCTACAACAGTTTGATATCTGTATGCCGCCGCAATATACCGCACGCCCCAATGACTCTGAGGTACATCATGGAATGGAAGGCTTGTTACGGCAGTAGCATTAAACCCATACACGTTACTGAGAATTGTTACAACTTCTGCCCTTGAAATAGGGTCGTTTGGTCTAAAGCTTCTTAAATTGCCGCTGTGTGCATCACCAACCATAAAGCCCATTTCTGAAACGAACCTAAGAGCTGATAAATCAGTTAGGTTGCTTGGCATATCCGCAAATTCCATACCTGCACCTGCATTTGCGTTGCCTCTAAGAGCATGGATCATTCTTGCAACTTCTATTCTTGTTATAGCTCGCTCCGGTTCAAAGCGGAAGCCGGAAGCTCCTTCTAAATAAGGACCTTGCTGTAGCCTTCTAACATTTGCCGTAGCCGTTGTGTTCGCAGCTGTTACCGTATGAGAAAACGTTCCGGTTAAAATATACCCTGTTGGCATTGTTAAAGCATTTTCACCAATCGTGCTTCCAATTGCTGCATTTATCGTCTGACGACTTATACGCCAACCATCACTCGTTCTAAGCTCAACGGTAACAGGTACGTTATTTCCTGTTGTAAAATTAACAACGTTGCCATAAGAATAACCGCTAGACGTTCTTATAAATGCTCTTACATAATATCTAACTCCTGTTTCAAGCCCTGTAGCATTAACTGTGAACGAACCTGCTGTTGTTACATTTGAATTTAATCTCGTGTCTGCAACAGTCGGCATATTATTTGTCCGAGAGAAAACAACTCCTCTGGCTGTAATATTGCTAACATTACTTGGTACATTTCCACCTAAAACAGCAGTAGTAGCTGTAAAGTTTGTTACTGCGTTTGTTGTTATAAGGTTTTGCCCTTGAATTGGAACAACGTTTCCATACGACACGCCATTGCTGTTTATCGCATAGGCACGGACATAATAAGCTGTGCCTGCGGTCAGATTTCTAAGGGTTACAGTAACATTGCCTGTACCGGAACCGCTTCTTTGAACTTGAACGCCGTTTTCACCAAGCCTTGGATCGCTAACAGTCGATGAGAAAACAACGCCTCGTTCGGTAGCCGTTTGGTTTGCTGCCGTATTCGTGGTTGGCCTTGCAACGGTAATTGGAACATCTATTCCTGTTTCTGAAACTCTAACCGCTGTTCCGGTTGTTGCTTGTGCAAGGTTTCCGGCTGATGGCGTTGTAAAGCTTCTTCTTGTTCCATCATAGGTAAAGGTTGCATTATTACCTGTGCCATGTCTTACAAAACCTCTGTAATGGTAAGTGGTATTTGGTTGAAGATTCCGAAGTATATGAGTCCTGTTTCCGGTCCCTGTTAAGTTAGCGTCTGAAATTACATGACTTGAACCACTTGCACCAACAGTTAAAGCATTGTTTTGATTAGTTGACCAGACAACACCATGCCCTGTTATACCACCACCTAAGTTTGAGATGTTGATTACAACAGATGCGCTGTTAGTGGCAAGATTTGTTGCCGCAGCAGATGTTAAAGCATGGCCTGTTCCTGATTGTGTTGTAAAGGTTCTTATTTGCGAATCATAAGTTACATTATTATTATGCCTCACATAGCCCCTTACCCAATAAGTCGTATTAGCTTGAAGACCGGTTAAGTTATAATCAAAGCTGCCTGTTTGAGTTCCTGATGTCGGTATTTGCACTTCGCCCGCACGATGAACACCGCTTTGACCATTCCTTAAACCGCTGTCACTGCTTTGAGTAGTTGACCAAACAACACCACGATTCGTGCCGCGAGGATTACCAACATTTGTAATATTTACCCTAATAGTAGCAGTCGTAGATGCTACACTTCGAATAGCATCAGTGTTAGATAAATTACCAAACGTGATGCCTGTTCCTGCGTGGGTTGTAAAAGATATTATATTTGGGCTGTAAGCAACATTAGTTCCGTTTCGGACATAACCTCTTGCCCAATAGGTAGTACCCGATTGAAGACCTGTTAAATTAAAATCAAAGTTGCCAATTACATTTGATCCTGTTCCTGTCGGTATGTTCTGCTCTGTAGAGCGAATTACGCCTGACTGACCATTTCTCAACCCGGCATCAGTGCTTTGAGTTGTAGAAAAAACAACACCGCGTTGGTTAGGTCTAAGATTATTCCCAACAGTACCTATGCCAGAAATGTTAACCCTAACAGTAGCACTCGTAGCTTGAAGATTTAAATGAGAAGTAGTGCCGAAAGTGTTTCCAATCCCGCCGGATAGTGCTTGTGTCATAAAGGTTCGTGCCGCAGCATTTGTAGCGGGATAGTATATGATAGGTTGATCCCCTACTTGAACAAATGCTCTAAAATGATATTGTTGGTTTGCGACAAGCCCTGTAAAGTTATGGGTCAGAGTTCCTGTGGAAAGCCCTGTAGTTTGCTCCCTAACAATTGCGTTGGTTCCACCAATTACAGCATTAGCGTTACTAGTCGCAACAACAACGCCTCGCCTAGTTATAGGGGGAGAGCCAAGATTAGTTACATTAACAGCGATATTTGCAGCAGTAGTTGTTATGCCTGATACAGCATTAGCCGCTACTGTCATTGCCGGAGCTGTTGTTAATGTTCTTGTTAAAGTTTGAGGTGCTCCATATTGAACAGCCAGACCAGTAACTCTCGCATACGCACGCACATGCACAGTCGTCCAATTTGTGTTGGGTGGAGTCCAAGTAGCACTGAAATTGTTGCTTACATTAGCTATTGCAATATGATCATGCTGACCAGACGCAGTCGAAAGATTTTGATTTGTATGCGAAAAAACAAACCCTCTTTCTGATACATCTCCTACATTACCTGTCGTTGTTCCTGTTGCGTTTACAGCATTACCTGATGATGTTGGAACTCCCGTTGTAACCGTTGGAGCAGCAGGTGCCTCTGTTGAACCTGTAGCGTTATTGGAGTGTATATTTCTAGGTCCACTTCCATCGTCTATGCTAACAACAGCATTAACGGTAAAGGATTGGTTAGATGGAAGTCCTGTAAAATTATGAGAAAAAGAGGCTGATGTTATTGCTGCAGAATGTCCTCCTGGATTCAAAGTTAGAGTTCCACCTACAAAACTAGCACCATCAAGATTTGTTGTAACGTCTATAAAAGCAGAATCTTGCGTTACGCTAATGACAGTTACACTAACAGTAGGATCAGGAACATCTCCCCTAACCTCCATAGGCGCATAAGCCGTAAGCATCGGCAATAAAAGCGCAAGCGATAAAATAAACTTAAAGATTTTTTTGCTCATTTATAAAACCTCCTAATAATAAATAAATCTGAATATCACAGCATATAGAGAATGCTTTCATACTCTACATGTTAACACGAATATTATATCATATTGTTCCCAATAGAAAACAATTTTTGGGATAAGTAGCAATAATGTAATATTTGGCCACCCATCATTGCTATTTCTATTTTCCCCATTTTGACTTGAATTATTTTCCGATTTTGCGTAATACTAGAATTATTAATTTTGATTAGGAGGAACTTACGATGAACATTATAAAAAAATGTACAGCTTTACTGCTTATTTTTCTGATTGCCCTACAAACCGTATTACCTGCTTTTGCAAACTATTTCGAGGAAGACGGCGGTATTTTGATAGCACAAGATGATGAACCAAGTCTTGGCTTACAGTCTGCCGCAGCTACAGTTACCGGACTTGTTAAAGATATAACCGCAAACGAAAATGTATACAATGTTTTAATCTCCGTTATAGATGATAACAACAACGATGTAATTTTAAAGGTTTTTGAAGATACTGCAATAATTGACAACCTATCAAAGCAGCGTCTTAGCTTAGCAGACATTAACGAGGGTGATATGCTTGTTGCTTATGTATCAAATGCTATGACAATGAGCATTCCGCCACAAATTAATGCCCATGCGATAATCGCAAATATTAGACGAAATGCACCTGTTGCAAGATACATGACGATCGCTGAAGTACAAACGTCAGATGAGGGAAGCAAACAGGTTTTAAGCGAAAACAGCGCATATCTTATAACAATCTCTGACCAGACAAACATATTGCCTTATAAAACAGGGCAAACAGTTGGGCTTGAAAATGTTTTAGTGGGGAAGCGGATGTTTGCATGGTTTGATGTGATGTCTTTAAGCCATCCGGCACAAGCTAAGGCGGATTATGTTGTTATTTTACCGTCTGTAGAGGAAACGGGAACTATTTCCAGACCAATTACAGAATTTACAACAGAGCTTAAACAAAACGGACATTTGTTAAGCCCCGAAAATTATAGCAGATTAGGTATCAGGGGCAACATTGTAAAGCTGTACAAAACACCGCTTTTTGCAAAAAATAAGGAAATAATGGCTCCCGTAAGGATATTAAGCAACGAACTTGGGTTCGAAGTTGAATGGAATGCCGCAGAAAAATCTGTTTTAATCCATACCGATTATGATACTTTTAGAATGGCTATAGGGTATGACGGATATACAAGGGAAAGCGACCAATCAGTTGCAAAATTAGGGATCGCACCAATGCTTGTCGGCGGCATCACTTATGTGCCTGTCGTTTTGTTTGATTTTATTTTTGAGAATAACGAAACGACAAATGTGGTTGAAGGTATGTTGGTCATAAGCTAACTAGGGTGTATTGCAAAGCTGTTTCAGATAAGCTAGAGCCTGTTGAGCCTATAAAGGTTTAGCAGGCTCTAAAAAATTCTGGCTAATCGGCTTGAATTTTGATATAATATTGCATATCTAAATATTTAAAGGTAGTGATTGATAACATGGAAAAAATAAACATAATTGTAGTTGGCTATGGAAACATAGGAAAATACGCCGTAGAAGCCGTTCTTGAATCCCCGGATATGAACCTTTTAGGCATAGTTAGCAATTCTTTAAGCAGTTCCGGAATAAAAGAGAAAGATGGCATTAGAGTGGCGGCTGATGCTGCTGAGTTCGAAACAAAGCCTGATGTTGCAATCTTGTGTTCACCAACAAGAAGCATACCTGAAATTGCCCCGCTTTACTTATCTAAGGGCATACATACAGTAGACAGCTATGATGCACATGACTCAATTTGGGAGTTAAAAATGAAGTTAAGCCCCGTTGCCGAGGCAAATAACGCCGTATCAATAATTTCTTCCGGATGGGATCCCGGTTCTGATTCAGTCGTTAGGGCACTGCTTTTGGCTTGTGCGCCCAACGGGGTTACTTATACCAATTTCGGTCCCGGAATGAGCATGGGTCACTCTGTTGCCGTTAAAGCAATTGACGGCGTTTCAGATGCATTATCCGTTACAATACCGCTTGGAACGGGAATTCATCGGCGTGCTGTATACATCAGCCTTGAACAAGGTGCTGATTTTACAAAAATATCAGAAGCAATTAAAAAAGACCCCTACTTCAAAAATGATGAAACACATATTTTTGAAGTGGATGATATATCAAAGTTATTAGATGTGGGGCACGGTGTTTCAATGAGCCGAAAAGGGGTATCCGGCAAAACTCATAATCAAATGTTTGAGTTCAATATGCGGATTAACAACCCGGCGTTAACATCACAAATAATGATCTCGTGTGCAAGGGCATGTATGCGCCAAAAACCCGGGGCTTACACTATGATTGAAGTGCCTGTAGCTAACCTACTTCCCGGTAGTCTGGAAGAAAACGTTCGAAAATTAGTTTAGCTTGTAGCCTAATAACCTGTATAAAGTTGGAAAAATTCCGTACTCGCTTAAAACGGCATCAATTTCTTTTTTGGCTTTCGCTTTCTGAGATTCTGATGTCGTTTTTTTAACGGCTCTAATCAATAAATTTTTAGGCGAATGTGAAAAATCCACAAATTCAAGGATTTGCGCCTCGTAATCATTAAGCTCAAGAAGGTTAGCCCTAACTGCGTCTGTCATAAGGGCTGAAATCCGTTCTTTAACTATACCATGTTTTGTAAAAATTGAAAATTTCTCCGTGTTTATTTGAGAATTAACTTCATGCTGACAGCAAGGAACAGCGAGGATTGACTTTGCGCCCCATTTTATTGCACTATATAGTGCATAATCTGTCGCTGTATCGCATGCGTGAAGGCATATAACCATATCAACTTCACCGCTTGGGGTATAGTCTTTTATGTCACCCGCAATAAATTTTAGGCTGTCATATTTGTATTTTTTTGCGATTAAATTGCAATTGTCAATAACATCTTGCTTTAAGTCTAACCCCACTATCGAAATGTCATATTTGCAAACTTCTTTCAAAAAATAGTATAAAATAAATGTCAAAGAAGACTTTCCGCAGCCGAAATCTATTATATTTAATTTTCCACTCGGATTGCCCTTTATAACATCATTAACGAGTTCTAGAAAGCGATTTATTTGCTTGTATTTATCGTATTTCGCCTTTAATATTTTGCCGTCTTTAGTAAAAATCCCAAGGTCGATTAAAGGCTCAACAATAAAGCTTTCCGGTATAAGATATTGCTTCATTTTGTTATGTTCTAAGCTCTGTACCTCTGCGCTTTTTTGTGCTTTGGTTTTAGTTATTTTAACATCGCCGTCTACCACAAAAATGTTATAATCCATCGACTTTGTTTGAAACATAAGCTTTTTAAATCCGCCGGAAAGGTATGAAACGATAACATCTGTTATATCATCGGTGGAAACGTTTTTATGAAATACCTGCTTGTCGGTAAACTGTTCAAACTGCATCACAATATCGCCCTTAATCTCGACCGGGCGGGCAACCACTTTTTTGTAGACGTAGTTTTTAGCAGGCGAATGAAAAACAAGCTTGATAATGTCAGTTAATTCGATATTTTCAATAAATTCCCTAAATTGCTTCAAGTGATGTTTCCCCTATTCCACTGAGATGCTGCCCTGCAAATAAAGAACTGCATTTCCGGATATTTTAACCCTATCACCATTATCCTCGCAATAAATTGTTCCTCCTCGCTTTGAAAGCTGTTTGGCAATCATCTTTTCCTTGCCTATCCTTTCACTCCAAAAAGGAATGAGCGTACAGTGGGCTGAGCCTGTAACCGGGTCTTCCGGAGACATCGAATCAACATTAGGAGCAAAATATCGAGAAACAAAGTCGCAAGATTCCCCTTTAGCGGTAATTATGACACCAACTGATGCACCGGGAATGTATTTAAGCAACTCTATATTTGGCGTTAAATTTCGAACAACTTCTTCATTTTCGACTAACAGCATTAAATCTCTTGACTGAAATGCCTCCAAAACAGGCACTCCGACAGCTTTTTCCATTTCAAGCGTAACAGCAATAGGATCAGGCGACCGTGAAGGAAAGTCCATTTCATAAAGCTTTCCCTTTTTTGCAACTGTGAGAATTCCACTTTTCGTTTCAAAAGTTATAATCTCGGCTTTTTTGTCTATAAAATTGGAAACTATAAAAGCACTGGCTAAAGTAGCATGACCGCATAAATCAAATTCCATTTCCGGCGTAAACCACCGTAAATCATAATGATTATCTCGCTTAACAACAAATGCAGTTTCAGCAAGGTTATTTTCAGCTGCTATACTTTGCATTAACTTATCGTCTGACCATTCGTTAAGCAAGCAAACGCCTGCTTGATTACCTTTAAATAACTCATCGGTGAACGCATCAACTATGTAATATTTCATGAATATCCCCCTATTTTAACACCACAGCATCTTCACCCAAAAAATTCTCAAGCTCAAACATAAGCGGTTGGCTTGGTGTTATCCAATATTGTTCGTCTACGAGCTGTTTTTCCTTTGTTTCTTCAAAATAGACGATAACAGGTACTCGACCAATTCTACCCGACAATATTTTTGTAATGTCTGATACTGAAGCAACGCTTCCTCTTGAAACTTTAAGCCATAGTTTTTGATTTGAAACAGGCTCTTCTTGTACAGGCGGAGTGTATGTATTGCTTTGAGGCTTATAGTTTGTGCTTTCCTCTTCACCATGAAAAATAATTTCGCCCGCTATAACCTTTGCATCTTCTTCATCTTTAAGGGTAACTCGACCTTTAACGGCTATAACACCATCTGTTTGCAAGCGATTCCCGAAAGATTCATATGTCTTAGGAAATACTATAATCTCGGTTGTTCCATATAGGTCTTCAAGCCCTAAAAATGCCATCGGTTTGTTATCTTTGGTATACTTAACAGATTTTGTCGCAATTATCCCACCGATGCAAACATTGTCACCATCTTTAAATTTACTTTCAAGTTCGACATCTTCATCAGATTGCTTGACAAAATCTTTACTGTTTGCATTAACATGGCTGCTTATAAATTCTTCATATTCTGAGAGAGGATGCCCGCTGACATAAACCCCTAAAACTTCTTTTTCATGCGCAAGAAGCTGTTTTATCGGATATTCCATAAGTTTTGGCAAATTATCTTTGTGGTTAGTATCAGATTCATCGTCATCAAACCCAAACAGGCTTAACTGCCCTTCAATATTTCGTTTTCTTTCGCTTGCAATTCCATTTAAAATATCAACATATGCTGTCATATACTGCATACGATTTCCGCCTAAAGAATCAAATGCACCTGCTTTTATAAGGCTTTCGAGGCAACGTTTGTTAAGATCTTTGCCGCTTAGCCTGCTTATGAAGTCGGTTAAGCTTTTGTAGTTCCCCCCCTGTTCCCGCTCTGACACGATAGTGTGAACAACTGCCCTTCCAACATTTTTAGCAGCAAGGAGCGCAAAACGTATTTTCCCTTTTGAAACGCTGAAGTTTTCAGAGCTTTCATTAATATCCGGAGGCATAATTTCAATGTTCATTTTCCGGCATACGTTTATGTAATCAGCAACTTTATCAGATGAATCCATAACAGAGGTCATTAAAGCTGCCATAAATTCAACAGGATAATGCGTTTTAAGCCATGCCGTTTGATAGCCAATAACAGCGTATGCCGCCGCATGAGACTTATTAAATGCGTACTTAGCAAAATCCGTCATATCTTCGAAAATGCTCTCCGCAACCTCTTTTGGAATACCGTTTTTGATACAACCCGGAACATCATCCCCAAGACCATGAACGAAATTTTTACGTTCCTCATCCATAACATCAGCTTTTTTCTTTGACATAGCACGACGGACAAGGTCGCTTCGACCAAGGCTATACCCTGCTAAATCACGAACAATTTGCATAACTTGCTCTTGATAAACAATACAGCCGTATGTTGACTTTAATATAGGCTCAAGGCTTGGATGCGCATATTTAATTCGTTTTGGGTTGCGCTTGCCTTTAACATACTTGGGAATAAAATCCATAGGTCCGGGGCGGTATAGAGAAATTCCTGCTATAATATCTTCCATATTTTCCGGCTGAAGCTCTTTCATGAACGACTTCATCCCACCGCTTTCAAGTTGGAAAACGCCTTCGGTTTTTGCGGCGGATATCAGTTCATAAACCGCTTTGTCGGTAAAGTCTATGTTGTCAATATCTACTTTTTCAGTATGCGTTCTATTAATTTCATCAACAGCACTTTGTATTACAGTAAGAGTTCGAAGACCTAAAAAGTCCATCTTTAAAAGCCCAAGCTCTTCAAGATTGCCCATAGTAACCTGTGTTGTTATAACGCCGTCATTCAAGTTAAGCGGAACATATTCCGTAACAGGCTGGTCGCAAATAACAACACCTGCGGCATGTGTTGATGCATGTCTCGGCAGCCCTTCAAGCTTAAGTGACATATCAATAAGCGTTTGAGTTTCATCTTCGCTATCATAAGCATCTGAAAGCTCCGGATTCATTTCAAGTGCCTTTTTGATATTCATGCCGATTTCAACAGGAACCATCTTAGCTATGCGGTCAACTGCTGAATAAGGCATTGCAAGAGCACGTCCTACATCACGTATAGCCGCCTTTGCCGCCATAGTACCAAACGTTATAATTTGAGCAACATGATCAACGCCATATTTTTCCACTACATAATCAATAACCTCTTGCCGCCTTACATAACAAAAATCAATGTCAATATCGGGCATTGTTACACGTTCAGGGTTCAAAAACCGCTCGAAAATTAAATTATACTTTATAGGGTCGATATTCGTAATTCCCAAACAATAAGCAATGATACTACCCGCCGCTGAACCCCTTCCGGGACCGACACTTATTCCATTATCTCTTGCGTATTTTATAAAATCCCAAGTTATTAGAAAGTAGTCGATAAAACCCATCTGGCTTATAACATCTATTTCAAATGCAAGGCGTGCCTCGACATCCGATAATGAATCAAGATGTTTATATCTTTCTTCAAGCCCTTCACGGCAAAGCTTTTCAAAATATTCAAGTGCCGTATAACCTTCCGGCACACTATACCTAGGCATTTTGTATTCATTAAATACTATTTCAACATTGCAGCGCTCAGCTATCTTAACAGTATTTTCAAGAGCTTCCGGCACATCAGGAAAAAGCTCATACATCTCTTCCGGAGATTTAAGGTAAAAGCTGTCTCCGCTGAATTTCATTCTATCCGTATCATTAATTGTTTTTGCAGTTTGAATACAAAGCAAAACATCATGTGCTTGAGCATCTGTTGAGTAAACATAATGTGAATCATTTGCACAAACGAGGGGTATGCCTGTTTCTTTGCTTATTTGTATCAACTGTGGGTTAATAGTTTTCTGCTCGGACATTCCGTGGTCTTGCAGTTCCAAATAAAAATTGCCTCTGCCAAATATTTCATCATATGTTACTGCCATTTCTAATGCCCTAGCGTATGAAACATCAAGAAGCGGCTTTGCTACAGGTCCTGCAAGGCAAGCACTTAACGCAATTATCCCTTTGCTGTGCTTACGCAGTAATTCAATATCAACCCTTGGTTTATAATAAAATCCTTCTGTGAAGCCGTATGAAACAAGCTTCATAAGGTTTTGAAGCCCTTCTTCATTTTCGGCCAAAAGAACTAAGTGATAATGAAAGTTATCCTTGCTGTTTTCTTTGTTTAGCCTAGATCCTGAAGCGGCATAAACTTCACAACCGATAATAGGTTTAACACCGATGGCTTTCGCTTTTTTGTAAAAGTCAATAACCCCATACATAACACCATGGTCTGTTATAGCAAGTGAATCCATACCAAGTTCTTTTGCACGTGTTAAAAGTTCTGAAATTTTAGCCGAACCATCAAGCAGACTGTATTCAGTATGGACATGAAGATGAACGAACTGTTTTTCTGACATTTTTGTACCTCTTTATCTATAAAATCTCTCGCAGCACTTCAAGCAATAAGTTATTATCTTCTTGGCTTAAAATGCAAATACGAATAAAGCTGTCGTCTAAATACGGAAACCCTGATGCATCACGAATAAGCAATTTCTTTTTTATCATCTCAGAAAAAATATATGATGACTTGATTTCAAGATTTTTTATTTTGATCAAAATAAAGTTCGACTTGCTTTCATAAGGATGCAAAAATTCAAATGTTTTAAGCTCTTTAAGAAGCCTTTTTCTTTCCGATGATATAAACTTTTTAGTGCCGTTTACAAATTTTGCATCTGAAAACATTTCAATCCCTGCGGCAACGCTTAAACTTCCAACAGACCATAAGTCCCTCTTTGAATTCACTTTTTTTCTAATTTCAGAATTGGAGCACATAGCATAACCAAGCCTAAGCCCCGGCACAGAAAAGAATTTTGATGTGCCTCGGATAACAAAAAGGTTATCATAATCTTTTGTAAGCCCTGAAGCAGATATGTTTTCGCCTTCATCTGGAAATTCCGCATATGTTTCATCTATCATAACAAAAATATCTTTTTTCTTGCAACGAATTAAGATTTTCTCCAGTTCATTTTCATTTAAAGCTGTCCCGGTTGGATTATTTGGGTTGCATATAACAAGCAAACCAGTGTCTTTATCAAGCTTTTCAAATAATTTTTCAGTATCAAGCTTAAAATCATCCTTTTCTAAAAGAGGAAACAGCAAAATCTCTCCCCCAAATTTTTTAATTTCCCGCTCATATTCAGAATAGGCAGGGGAAATTATTGCCGCCTTTTCCGGCTTGACTGCACGAATGAAAGCAGAAATAAGCTCTGTCGAACCGTTTCCAACCATTATATATTCCTGATTAACGCCTGTATATTTTGAAATACTTTCTCGAAGAAGTTCATGTTCTTCATCTGGATATTGTGACACAGAATCTATATTTTCAATAATAGCCTTTTTAACGCTTTCCGGAATGCCCATTGGATTAATGTTGCCGCTAAAGTCCCTTATTTCAGATTTATTAATTCCGAACAATCTCTCGATTTCGTCTAAGTTACCGCCATGTATCAATTGCATTTACAAATCAATCTCCTTTAAATTTCACAATCATATTATAGTTTTAATCCTCGAAAATTGCAAGGACAATGGTGCATAATCTGCTTTCGTTAGGTTTTTGTTTTATTTGCCGAAGATTGGCTTTAAATGAAAACGCCGCAAAGCCAAAGCTTTTGTAAGTTTTTATCTAGAGACAAGATTTGGTGAATGGGGCGAAAAGATGGCGGAATGAGGTTATGCACCGTTGCCCAAGGACAACCTATATTATAATTATTGTATAAAACCACTAGACCATGTCAATAATCTCCATACAAAATAAAAGCATCCCCGACTGTTCGGGTATGTGCTTGAGGTGTCGTATATGTTAATAAAAATCAAAGATCAAATAATTAAGGACAAAAAAATAATAATTGCATCAATTATTGCAGGGTTTGTATTTACTGCTAGTGTTGCCCTTATAACATTTATGTATTCTGAGAGGATACAAGGCGGTATAGCTGACAGCGTTCTCCGTTTTCATGTGCGGGCGAGCAGTGATTCTTTTGAAGATCAGCTTTTAAAAATGGAGGTCAAAAATGCCGTTTTAGACAGCTTATACGGAGGTTTGCCACATGCAGAGACAAGAGAAGCGGCGATAGCATACGTTGCGAAAAATATTGTCAAAATAACCGAAGCTGCTGAGGAAGCGATAAGTAGCAGGGGACTTAATTATCCTGTTATAGCGTATATGACAACAGACTTTTTCCCAACAATGACATATGGTGATATAACCCTTCCACCGGGGTTTTATGATACATTGCGCATTGATATTGGAGAAGGCTTAGGCGAAAATTGGTGGTGCGTCATGTTCCCTCCGTTATGTTATGTTGATTTAAGCGTAGCCGAATTGCCGCAAAATGAAAGAGATGCGCTAAGACATGTATTAACAAGCAGTGAATACGAAGTAATATCAGGCAGTATTGATGACATTACTGTTAGATTTAGAGTGGTTGAATGGTGGCAAAACCGCAGATCGGGCGATTCCGGATCGACAGTTGCTGTTAGAGATTAGCCAATGCATGCTATGACATAGAAATACCGAACATACTGAAAAATATAATCATAACTACTCCATGAGCAATCATTGCAGATGTTATATCACGTTTGCGCTGCAATAGTGCAAACGGAAGTCCAAACACTAAAGTCAATATGACAGTTGATATTATCCCCGCTATGATACCTTGTTCAATAAACATGCTTGGTGTATGCGGCAGTACATGGGGAATAACCATCATGAACCACACCGTAAAACGCTGCCATTTGGTAGTCAGTTTACCTCCTATGAAGTGCAAACATGCTGCAAATATAAATGCTCTAAACGCCATTTCTTCATATATGCCGGGGTTAAGCGGTACAATGAAGTTAATTAGTGCGAAATGGGGAGAGGGCTGGTCACTGTTTAAGAAAATATTGATAATTCCCCATGTTATACCAACCGCCAAGCCCAGTGCAATGGTAATCGCAATAGATTTAACTGATTTATTTTTTATCAATACAATGGTATTTTCCGGATAATGATTTGAAATACTGAAAAATGCCATTGCACTTAAAAAAGTCACAATGGGTATGCGCACCGCTAAGAACGCACTAAGCCCTGCTATGCTTACAAATGGGGCAAACATCAACAATCCAAATACAAGCGAAATGATAATCTGATTTTTTGAGGGCAGCTTATATTTTATGAGCATGAAAACAGAAAGGACAAAAATACAAGCTGAAAGTATCAGCCACATGCTCGCTGTGGCAGTATCGGCTACTCGTAAGTTAAATCCGGCTACCATCACAAATAAAACAAAATAGATGGCGAATATAGCCCATATTTTTATTGTCCCGTTTTTATGTACCATTTTTTTCCTCCATATTTATCGCTCATTCGGCAGTTACTTGATTTATATTTTTTGCAATAATCTCCCAAAATTGTGTTATGTAAAATGCGACGAGAGATAATCCATATACATAAACTACAACACATATCCATAAACAACTTCTTCCGGCGAAAGCACACCAAAAAATCGAGCCAAATACAATGTATTCACCGTTGCGTTGAACATACTTAACACGCAAAGCAATTTATGGTGCGGTATATAAACTTCAGGGCAATTACCCTTGCAGTGCAATGTACCGTGTTGTACATTGTATTGCAAGGGTAGGCGTTTAAAACACTACATCCTTTTACGATAAACCGAAACCATAGAAACCATAACAACAACTAAAACAACCAAAACGCTGATAGCTCTTATATCTCTAAGGGCTATTAATATCGCAACCGCACCACAAAGGGCACTTAAGCCGTATAACAAAATAACTGTACTTCTGTGAGAAAGCCCGGCATCTATAAGTCTATGATGTAAATGCCCCCTATCTGCTTGCATAATGGGTTTGCCTTGAATATACCTGCGAATCATCGCAAAAAGTGTATCAAAAATAGGTAAGGCTAAAACGAGAACCGCAATAACAACTGAAAATAACGCATAGCTTTTAAAAACCCCCATAATAGAAGTAGTTGCAAGCGCAAACCCTAAAAACAACGCACCGGTATCACCCATTATTATTTCAGATGGGCTGAAATTTCTAGGCAAAAACCCAAGACAACTTCCGGCTAAAGCGGCTGTAAGGACTACAGCTGATGGATTTACTGCCATAATACACAATATAACAAGGCATATTGCACAAATACTTGAAACACCTGCCGCCAGCCCATCAACACCATCAATTAAGTTAACGGCATTTGTTATCCCTACAATCCAAATGAAAGTTAGAACTATGCTGACAACATTTAAGTCGCTTGCGAAAAAATCAAAAGGCAAAAAGTCAAGAGACATACGAGTCCCTGTAAATACAACAATAAGAGCAGCTACCATTTGAACTACAAGTTTTGTTTTTGATTTTAACTGATATATGTCATCAAGAATCCCAAGAACTACAATAATTACAGCACCTATCGCAAAGCCAAGAAACTGTATACTGCGGACTTCATTTACAAAAAGTGCCATAACAGCCATAGCGGCAGCAAATCCAAAAACTATAGCAAGCCCACCCATTCTCGGGACAGGTTCTTTGTGTAAGCTACGCCTTTTAGGGTAATCTATCGCTCCCCATCTTTCCGCTACCGATTTAACATATGGTGCTGTAAAAATCGCCACGCCAAACGCCGTTGCGAATGCTGATATATATAAAAGCCAATTCTGACCTTCCATTCTATTTGCCCCTAACCTTCCAACATTTTAATGCGATTTAAATGACGTTCCTCATCTGAAAATTCCGTACAAATAAACGCATTAACAATTTCAAGCGCAAGCCCTGACCCAATCACTCTTGAACCAAGTGCCAAAACGTTCGCATCATTATGAAGCCGTGTCATTTTAGCAGAAAAAACATCATGACAAAGAGCCGCTCGGATTCCTTTAACTTTATTTGCGGCAATCGAAATGCCTATGCCTGTCCCACAAATGATAATACCTTTTTCACATTCACCTTTTTGAACAACATCTGCAACTTTTTTCCCATAAATAGGATAATCCACAGACTCGTCATTATATGTTCCAAAATCTTTATATTCAACATCTATCTTTTTAAGGAACTTCATTATTTCCTGTTTTAACGAAATCCCTGCATGATCTGAACCAATTGCAATCAATTTAAACCCTCCGCACCTTTTAACAGCCTGTCTGCAATAAAAGTTATAAGTTCTTTAAGTTCCGCAGCACAGACCGTGTAATGATTTATATCCCCACCGAATGGGTCATGTATATCCTTATCATGCCCAGAGTATTCACCAATTGTGAAAGCCTTATTAACTCCGTAAGATAACATAGTTTCAATAAACTCTTTATGACTTTTAGTCATCGTAAATATAAAGTCAGCTTCATCAATATCGGTAAAGGCTATTCTTTTTGCTGTATGGCTGCTTATGTCAATGCCCATATTGTTCATTACTAAAGCGGCATTTTTAGAAACGCTTTCGCCTTGTAATGCATATATCCCTCGTGAAGACACTTTAATATCCATCTCATTTTTTGAAAAAATATCTCTGGCTATAGCTTCTGCCATTGGACTCCGGCATGTATTGCCCGAACATAAAAACAGCACATGCTTCATTAACCCGCACCTCCAAAAATGCACCTTGCTTTACCGATTTACATTAGGCAGCAGTACACACCCTAGGTTATGTACCATTGCCACTTCATTATGTGTAGATTCTACACTATAATCTATAAAATGTCTATAATTTTATGCAAGCCTTGACATTAACCGATGCTTTTGCTATTGCGAATAGGTTTTTTTTGATGTAAAATGAAAGCAATTTAGAATCGAATTATAGGGGGAGCTAACGATATGTTGAAAAAAGTTACAGCGATACTTTTATCAGTTGCAATATTATCTAGTCTGGGGTCAACCACTATAACAGCTAACAGCTATGGACATACAGCAGAAATAGAAAGAGCTTTCGGCTTAAGAAATGGCGAGGAGGTTGACCTGTCGATAGACAGGCGAAACCCGACTGAAATACACAGGCTAGAAGGAATAACTTTTGTTTTGTCACCTTCTCTGGTCGTGGACACAATTTATATCCGAATCAGTAGTAGCAACGGAACAGTTTTTAGTGCTAGCTTTGTTGTTGGAGACCGCAGCTTTTTAACATTAATAGATTGGCACATAGGTCAAGCTCAAATCCCTAAAAATGAAACGTTATCTATAATGGTCTCTAGAGTATTCAGTGATAGTTGGCGCGATCTATATGACTTAAGTGTTATCGAGGTATATTATGTTAGAATAATTGATCCTGCTCAAGTAGTTGATCGTCCAGTTATTGATCGTGAATCACCAATCATTAACAATAATCTGCCGTTGAAAGAAACTATTACTATTTTATCTCCCGCACAGTCTGATTACTATACCGGGTTTTATGTCAATCATACCGGCATCGGAAATAGCCTATGGCCTTTCTTTTTTATGGATAACAGCTCACCCTACGGCTTAGCAAGCATTCAGCTTGTTCTACCGGGATTCAGTGGGAATCCTCCAACTGATAGAACATCGTCAACACCAACAGCAGACTTAGCAAGAAGCATTGTTGTTTCTGATTTTGAAATTACGATAAATGGTGAATTAGTGCAAAATCGCATACATCAACCGAATGATTTAGCTCCCGGCAGTTACTTGGCTCGCATAGGTGGAGTTAGGTTCGGTCCTGTAAGCCACTCTACTTTGAGCATTGTTATATGTGAAGTATTTCCAGGTGATACAATCCATATAAAAATACCGGCGGGTACATTGAGTTTGCCGGGCACAAATATGAGAAACACTTTAACTGAATTTACATTTAACGTAATTGAACAAGAAGAAGCGTTTAGAAGATACCATCAATACTTCAGAAATGGTGAGCGCTACCCCGCTATTCGTCCGACACCTATTGATGAATATGGTCTTACGCCGCCAATTGCGTCAACAATAATATTTCGTCAATTCCCTGATGTACCTCAAAATCATTGGGCATATTCTGGGATCAGTGAATTAGTAGGCAGGGAAATCTTAAGAGGTTATCCTGACGGAACATTTCAGCCAAATAACCTCGTAAGTCGCAACGAATTTGCAGTGATGATGACTCGAGCAATTAATATCTCGCCTGCAACAAATACATCTCAAACGTTTGAAGATGTTGCATCCGACAACTGGGCGTTTTCCTATGTTGAAGCAGCAAGAAGGTATCTGACAGGGTATGAACTCAACGGCATCTACTTTTTTAAAGGAACCGAAAATGCCTTACGTGAAGATATGGCAGCTGCATTGGTGAAAGCATTAAGGCTTGAAAATCAAATAGTCAACTTGGACGACTTAAAATATACCTTTAGCGACTATAGCAGCATTTCGCCTAATATGAAAAGATATGTGCTTATTGCTTATAAAAATGATTTAATCAGCGGTTATCCGGATGGAACATTTGGGGCTAGGCAACCTATCACAAGAGCCGAAGCTGCATCGCTGCTGATTCGGGTTATTAATTCCGATTCGATGCAAAGAGTAACGTTTGAATAACTTAGGAGTGATTCTTTTGGACAAAGCCTTTGAAGTAGGCAAACTTCCTGTTGATATACTATCAGAAATTATTGCATCTTTTGATTCCCTCAAAAAACGAGATGATGTATTAGTAAGACCTAAGGTGGGAGAAGACTGTGCAGCCATTTCGTTTTCTGATGAAATTTGTCTGTTATCAACCGACCCAATAACCGCCGCAGATAAAGATTCCGGCTACTTTGCGGTACACATAAATGCAAATGATATAGCAGCATCCGGCGGAGAGCCTGTAGGGGTTTTAGTCACGGCACTTTTGCCTGTTGGTACGACCAAGAAAGATTTAAAGGACATAACCTCCGGGATTTACCGTGCGGCTGATGAAATAGGGATAGAAGTTTTGGGAGGGCATACAGAAGTAACAGATGCCGTTAACAAGCCAATATTATCTGTCGCAATAGCCGGAAAAGCCCCAAAAAACGGATTTATTAGCACAAGCGGCGCACAAATCGGGGATGATGTTATCATAACTAAACTTGCGGCTTTGGAAGGCACAGCTTTGATAGCAGATAGCCATTATGACGAAATATTAGAAAAATTTGGAGCTGAGCTAGCTGATAAAGCGGTGAACTTTAAAAATCTTCTGTCGGTTATTAAAGATGCAAAAATTGCTATGCAAAACGGAGCAAATTCTATGCATGACATCACGGAAGGCGGCGTTTTAGGTGCTTGCTATGAAGTCGCCGAAGCGGCGGGACTTGGAATTGAAGTTCATCTGGAAAAAGTTCCTCTTGCTGATGAAAGCAAAAAAATATGTGAACATTTTGGTGCTGACCCTTATTATCTAATTTCAAGCGGCGCACTGCTCATCACAACGAAAAATGGCGAAAAAATTGTCGCTGAGCTTAAAAAACAAGGTATTGGCGGAGCGGTTATTGGAAAAATTATCGATAAAGATAAGAGATATTACAAGAATGGTGAAAGTTTTGTCTTAGAACCGCCTAAAGCTGACGAGATTTATCGGATAATTTAGAAATCAAATATTTACAGTAAAAAATATTAGAGTGCAAGGGCGGCAAAACCGGCTTTGCACTCTTTTTTTAAATTTTCAAGAAAATCTATAAAAACTTTAAAATTTCTATTGACCGATTCGGTTTATTATGCTATATTCGTATTAACCGATTCGGTTAAGGATTAAAGCAGGGGGATTACACATGGAAAAATTCTTAAATATATCAAAGGAAAAACAAGATCAAATAATTGAGGCAGGACTTAAAGCCTTTGGGCAAAACGGCTATAAAAAGGCTTCAATCAGCGATATTGCCGCTTCCGCAGGAATATCAAAAGCAATGATTTTTTACTATTTCAACAGCAAAAAAGAATTATATCTTTACTTGGCAGATTTATGCTGCGGCATAGTTATAAATAAAGTAAAAGAGCATTTCGACAGTTCTGTAAATGATTTCTTTGATAGACTTAAAATGACATCAGAAATTAAAATGGAGGCCTTGAAGAAATACCACGGTTCGTTTTCATTTTTAGAAAGCATGTACAAAGAAAAAGATGAAGAAGTCCAAGACGGCTTAAAAAACTTAATGTCAGGAATACAAGAAACCGCAGAAAGTTTAGCATTTTACGAGGTTGACCTTTCAAAGTTTAAAGACGGCGTTGATTCGCAGCTAGCTCTCAAATTTCTTCTTCTTGCAGCACAAGGTTTTATACATGAACTGCCGTCGGATTATGAATTTGAAGTTATCGATAAATTCATTGAAGATTATTATGCATGGCTTGATATTATGAAGAATAATTTTTATAAAGAGGAGTATCTATAGAGCTCTATAAAGACGCCAATCAAGAGTTAAAAAATAAATTTTTGTCATTGCGGGCTTGACCCGCAATCTTGTAAGCACATTGAATTGATGAGATTGCGGGTCAAGCCCGCAATGACAGTGATTCTATTCAATCCTTGATTCGCGTTAAAGATCAATTTATATAATTAGGGAGGAATTGCAATGACAAAGAAAATCGGTTCTGAAACAGTCAAGATTAATAACTTAACTAAAAGATTTGGGAGCTTTACAGCTTTAAACGGTGTTAATCTAACAATTACAGAAGGTGAGGTTTTTGGGCTTATTGGTCCTAACGGAGCAGGCAAAACAACTACAATTCGCACGCTTCTTGGAATACTTCAAGCCACATCCGGCAATGCGTCTGTCTTTGGTATGGATGCATGGAAAGATGCTGTTGAAATTCATAAAAGAATTGCATACGTCCCGGGCGATGTTAACCTTTGGCCAAACTTAACCGGTGGAGAAGTTATTGACCTTTTCTTGGGGTTAAGAGGCAAACATGAAAAAATTCGCCGTGATAAACTATTAAAAGCATTTGATTTAGACCCGACAAAAAAATGCCGCACTTACTCAAAAGGTAATCGTCAAAAAGTTGCTTTAATAGCTGCATTTGCATCAGACGCAGATTTATTTATTTTAGATGAACCAACGAGCGGACTCGACCCACTCATGGAGCGTATTTTCCAAGAATGTGTGCTTGAACAAAAAAATAAAGGCAAGGGTGTGCTTCTTTCAAGCCATATATTATCAGAGGTAGAGCGGCTTTGCGACAGAGTTGGCATAATTAGGGAAGGTAAAATAGTTGAAACAGGAACACTTGACGAACTCCGTCATCTTACCCGCATTACGATGAGCATAGAAACGGAAAGACCTATTACGGATATTGCGCAAATAGCCGGCATCCATGATTTAATGGAAGATCAAGGCATAGTATCATTCCAAGTGGATGCGGACGAAATGGCAAACGTTGTTTCACATATAGCAAGGTTTAAAGTCAAAAAAATTGAGAGCAATCCGCCGAAATTAGAAGATTTATTTATGAGGCATTATGATATAAACGGAGGTGCTTAATAATGAGAGGATCATTCGATAATTCTTTAAACCTCACCAAACTGATAATAAAGCGCGAGCGGCTTATGACACCGCTTTGGATAATAATGCTCGTGCTGTTTTCAGTAGGCATCGCTGTAGGAATGGGAGATATGTTCCCTGCTGAGGCAAGGCAGGCACTGGCTGAAACACTTAACAATCCTGCTATGGTTGCGATGATGGGACCGATTTTCGGAGCTGATAACTTTACAATCGGAGCAATGTACGGCACTTTGATGATGCTTTGGATTGTTATGACCGTTGCAGTTATGAACATCTTTTTCATAGTACGGCATACACGTGCTGACGAAGAACGAGGACGAGTTGAAGTAATACGTTCACTTCCGACAGGTCGCATTGCAAACCTCAACGCCGCAGTAATTTCAGCGGTTGCTATAAATGCAGTATTGGGTCTACTCACATCCTTTTGTCTCTATATAATTAATGTTGAGACTATAGACTTGGCAGGGTCGCTTTTAAGCGGTGCAGCTGTGTTTGCTTCCGGTCTTTTATTTGCAGCAATTGCCGCAGTGTTTTCACAGCTGTCCGCTAGTTCAAGAGGCGCAGTTGGCTACTCATTTTTAGCACTTGGCGTTTTCTATATGATGCGTGCTGCAGGCGATATAAATGCTGAAATTCTCTCGCTTTTAAGCCCACTTGGACTTGTCCAGCGTTCGCAGTTCTTTATTGAAAATAATTGGCTGCCCACAATAGTAATACTAATACAGGCAGCAGCTGTTTTCGCCATAGCATATACGCTAAACGCTAAGCGGGATTTAGGCCAAGGCATTTTGCCTGCAAGACCAGGGAGAAGTGAAGCATCTAAAATGATGAGGTCGCAGTTCGGGCTTTCATTCAGGCTCGTTAAAAATACTTTGATCACATGGCTTATTGTTATGTTTTTGTTAGGCGCATCTTACGGTTCAATTATGGGCGATATTGACACCTTTGTTTCAGAAAGCGAATTTTATCAAGCACTCATTGGGGCAGTCGAAGGCTTTTCAACAGCGGAAATGTTTACATCAATGGTAAATTCCATTATGGCACTTATGGCTATGATTCCACTTCTAATTATCGCACTGAAACTTAGAAGTGAAGAAAAAGAACATCGTGCTGAGGTTGTGCTTTCCGGAGTAGTCCCACGCATTAACCATTTAGCAGGATACGCAATCCTTGCCTTTATTGCAAGTTTATTGCTCCAACTTGCTACGGCACTAGGCCTGTTTTTAGCAATTGAAGCCGTTTTGCCGGGCGGGACAACATTAGGATTTTTACTCAGGGCGAACTTAGTATATCTACCTGCTCTTTGGGTAAAAATTGGTATTGCGATCCTTTTAACCGGGCTATTGCCAAAAATAACAAGTGTTGTCTGGGGATATTTTGCATTTTCGTTCTTTACTGTATTTCTGGGACGAATACTCAACCTACCTAATTGGATTGCAAATTTAAGTCCGTTTGCGTTTATTCCGGAGCTGCCGGTTGATAGCATAAACTATGCACCGCTTACTGTTCTTACGGTTATTGCTGTTGTATTAACGGCTGCCGGGCTTGTGTTTTATCGCAAACGGGATATGGATTATTAGAATAATAAAGATTTGTGAATCAAAGAACGAATTGACACTGTGCGCATAATGTGATATTATTTTGATAAAAATACAGTTATAACGCCAATCAAGAGTTAAAAAATAAACTTTTATCATTGCGGGCTTGACCCGCAATCTCAGTAATTCTATTCAACCCTTGATTTGCGTTTATAGTTTTGTAATGAGCGTAAAAACCCGAACACGAAAGGAGCGGCAATTATGCCAGTTAGCACAGGCACAAACACCAATATCAATATCCGCGTAGATAGTGACGTAAAACAAAGGGCGCAAGAGGTTTTTTCAGCTTTGGGGTTAGATATGACTTCTGCGGTAAATATCTTTTTAAGGCAAGCCATCAGAAAAAACGGAATACCCTTTGAGCTAATTAATGAAAAGAAAAGGTACAATCTGCCCCAGTTTGGATGCTTGAAGGATAAAATAAAAGAAACGGACGACCATGATTGGTTTGAGCCTTTAGAAGATTTTAAGGAGTATATGTAATGGGCATAATATTAGATACCCACGTAGCAATATGGTTTTTTGAGGGCGATAAAAGGCTATCCAAGTCAGCTATAGATGCCATTTGCGACCTTGATAATATGATTTATGTAAGCATTGCTTCTGTATGGGAGGTTTCGATAAAATTAAGCACAGGCAAATTAAAATTTGACGGTGGCATCGAAAATTTTATCGAAACTATTTACAAAAATGAGTTTGAATTGCTTGGCATATCACCGAGGCACACTAAAACGATTGCCGAATTACCTTTTATTCATCGTGATCCTTTTGACCGTATGCTTGTTGCACAAGCTATAGCAGAGGATATGGCTATTTTGACTGTTGATGAAAATATTGCAAGGTACGAAATTAAGTCAATGTGGTAGTGAACAGAACAACATTAGTGACGACCGACAAGCAGCAGTTCGTAAACTCTCAAAATTTTTTATACAAAAAAGAGCAGGGCATTTCAATACTCTGCTCTTTCATTTTTTTCTTTACAGTCATAGAATTTCTTAATGACATTGAGCTAACGTTTTCTTAAAGAGAGCTTTCGCCAAAACATATAGATTGCTAAAAACCATCCCGCTGTTGAAAAATAACGCATCGAATAAATCAAAAATGTCGCAAAAGCTCCGTGTTGGAACATCACAAATAGTGTATAATAAACAATAAGTGCATTGAGAACAAAAAATATGAGAGAGCTGATCCACACTATTTTTTCATTTTTCACCTTTGCAAGTTTCGTAATTATAATATAATACAAAAAAGTTGAAAAAACGGACCTAATTAACAGATAAATTGCAGTCTCCCAATGCAGCATATTATCAAAAAAACCGCCTACCTCAAAAACTACAATCTCGTCCATAATTATACGCCCCCTCAAAACGTCAACAAATTTGAATTGTGATATCACTATTTAAGCTTATCATCTCATCTATATTTTGTCAAGAATAATTATCCAATTTTTCGAAATTATTTTAAACTATTAGATAAAATTTGCCAAAATATCATACTAAAAGTGCAAAAATAATCTCTGCTATTTTTAATTTGAATTGTTATATTTTTGTTGATCGGGTTGTTGGGTAAGACGCAAATGTCAAACAAACCCCGCTTACATCCCATGATAGAACGCAAGCCGGGCTTGTGCAATTTTATAACATCTAATCGCAACTAGAACATTCATTGAGCCTACTTTCTCAAAACACCTAAAGTAACAGCTTCGCCGTTAATATTCCAATCTTTGACAAACCCATCAGCGGAATTTCCTTTGATTGTATCGGCAAGAACTTCGGCGCATATAAGCTCGTTATTTCGCTTGATAACTTCGCTTATTTTATCATTGCCTTTATGAGAAACCTCAATACGGTCAAGAACTTCAAATCCGGCTTCTTTACGCATTGTTTGAACTTTACTTATAATCTCACGCACAAAACCTTCTTCGATAAGCTCTTCTGTTAAAACTGTGTCTAGAACGACAGTTATTCCTTTATCCGTCTCAACGGCAAAACCTTCTGAGTTTAGGGATTCTATCAAAACATCATCTTTTGTAAGAACTGCCTCTTCACCGCCAAAATTAAATGTTACATCACCAACATTAAACTTATCCATAAGCTCATTACCGTTCGCCTCGTTAAGAGCCTGCGAAATTTTCGACAAAAGCTTGCCATATTTCGGACCTAAAGTTTTAAGCTGCGGCTTAAATTTATATGTTGTAAATGACGATGAATCGTCAGTGAACACAATTTCTTTTACGTTAAGCTCATCCGCAATTATTTCAACATACGATTCGCTAAGAGGCTTTTTGTCACTACAAACAAACATCTTACCAATTGGCTGACGATTTTTAATAACTGCGCTGTTTCTTGCCGCACGCCCAAGAACTACTATTTCAAGAACTTCATCCATACTTTTTTCCAGGGATTTATCTACGAAACTTTCATTATACTCCGGAAAGTTGCATAAATGAACGCTTTCCAATGCATTTTTATCGACCGATTTAACAAGATTTTTGTACATTTCCTCAGTCATAAACGGTACAAAAGGAGCACAAAGCTTTGAAAGAGTTGTCAAAACCGTATACAGTGTCATGTATGCATTAATTTTATACTGCGGCATATCCTTAGCCCAGAAACGCTCACGGCTTCGGCGCACATACCAATTGCTTAATTCATCAACGAAATCATTGATTGCCCTTGACGGCTCTGTCAATTTATACTCGTCAAGGCTGTTATCAACGTATTTAACAAGCGTGTTAAGCTTTGAAAGAATCCATTTGTCGATTGTATCAAGCTTATCATATTCGAGCTTGTAGTCTGCCGGATTAAAGCCGTCTATGTTAGCATAAAGCACAAAAAATGCATACGTATTCCAAAGCGTTCCCATAAACTTACGCTGCCCTTCGCTTACCGCTTCATCATAAAAACGGCTAGGAAGCCACGGCGCAGAGTTTGAGAAGAAATACCATCTAACAGCATCTGCCCCTTGTTTATTAAGCGCATCCCAAGGATCAACAACGTTTCCAATATGTTTTGACATCTTCTTGCCATCTTTGTCTGTAACATGACCAAGAACTATAACGTTTTTGTATGGTGATTTTTCAAAAAGAAGAGTCGAAATCGCAATAAGCGTATAAAACCATCCTCTCGTTTGGTCTATTGCCTCAGAAATAAAATCCGCCGGAAAGTTTTGCTCGAAAATTTCCTTATTTTCAAACGGATAATGCCATTGTGCAAAAGGCATAGCCCCTGAATCATACCAACAATCAATAACTTCCGGAACACGATTCATTTTGCCGCCGCATTTTTCACAGTTTAACAGAACCTTGTCGATATAAGGTCTGTGAAGCTCAATATCATCAGGGACGTTATCACCCAGCGATTTAAGCTCTTCAATGCTTCCTACAGCGCATCTGTGTCCGCATCCGCACTCCCAAATCGGCAGAGGAGTCCCCCAATATCTTTCACGGCTTAAACCCCAGTCTATAACGTTTTCAAGGAAGTTTCCAAAACGCCCTTCTTTGATATTATCGGGCAGCCAATTCACAGTATTATTGTTAGCAGTAAGCTTATCTCGAACAGCTGTCATCTTAATAAACCAAGATTCACGAGCATAATAAATAAGCGGGGAGTGACATCTCCAACAGTGAGGATAGCTATGCTCATAATCTTCAGCTTTGAAAAGCGTTCCTTGAGCCCTCATATCCTCAATGATTATCGGGTCGGCATCTTTTACAAAAATGCCTGCATATTTTACAGCTTCTTTAACGAAATTGCCTTGTTCATCAACAAGATTAACAAGTGGCAATCCATATTTTTTACCAATTCTGTTATCATCTTCACCAAAAGCAGGGGCGATGTGAACAATACCCGTACCGTCCGTCAAAGTAACATAATCATCACAAACAATATACCAAGCTTTTTCAGAAGGGCTTACAAAGTTAAATAGCGGTACGTATTCTATATGTTCAAGCTCTGTGCCTTTAACTTTCTCAATAACTTCATATTTTCCTTCGCCTAACACTTTGTCAAGTAAAGCTTCAGCCAAGATATAGATATTTCCATCTTGCTGCACTTTTGCGTATGTTTCCTTTGCATTTACAGCAAGCCCCACATTTGACGGCAACGTCCAAGGTGTGGTTGTCCATGCAAGAAAATAGCCGTTTTCAATGTCCTTGATTTTAAACTTTGCAATGGCGGACACTTCT
Source organism: Defluviitaleaceae bacterium (assembly GCA_009784685.1). Taxonomy (GTDB): domain Bacteria; phylum Bacillota; class Clostridia; order Lachnospirales; family WRBF01; genus WRBF01. The sequence continues at coordinate 74,697 of WRBF01000002.1, forward strand.
TTAACATCTTTATATCCTTGAGCAAGCTCATGACTTGAAAGCGCAGTACCGCATCGAGGGCAGTAAGGCACTGTTTTATAGCCTTTATACAAAAGCCCTTGATCCCAAATATTTTTAAGCGACCACCAAACTGATTCAATGTATTCATTTTTATAGGTTACATACGGATCATCCATATCAACCCAATAACCAACACGATCGCTCATTTCACGCCAAGCTGTCTCATATTTCCAAACGCTTTCTTTGCATTGCTTTATAAAAGGCTCGACACCGTATTTTTCGATTTCAGGTTTACCGCTTATCCCAAGGGCTTTTTCCACCTCAAGCTCAACAGGAAGACCATGCGTGTCCCATCCGGCTTTTCGCAATATGTGATATCCCTTCATAGCTTTATAACGTGGAATAATATCTTTTACTGCTCTTGTGATAACATGCCCTATATGCGGCTTACCATTTGCTGTCGGAGGACCATCATAAAAAGTAAAAACCGGTCCGCCTTCACGTTGGTTAATGCTTTTTTCAAATATTTCATTTTCCTTCCAAAATTTAAGAGTCTCAAGCTCTCTTTCTGCGAATTTTAAATCTGCGTTTACTTTTTCAAACATAAACTTGCTCCTCCAAAAGATAAGTAATTGTGCTATCATACAGGGTTGTTTAATCTCTGGCAAGTATTACAAAAAGCAGCCCCGATGATAAGCTTATATTAGCTGTTTTATTAACTATTACGTTAGATATAGAAAATGAAATACCAGACCCTGCTTTAAGCGTCTTGTTAGAAAGCGGATATTTAACTCCGGTAATCGTTACATCTACAACTTCTGTGGTCAATGGGATAAGTGAAATTATATCTCCCGGCTTGCCGTTTATTGAAATTTCTTTATTGATTAGAACAATCTCACTATGCTCGTCCACAAGTCGCGCTGTAACTCTGTTTTCAAGTGCATACATCAAAATATGTGCATTCGCAAGAGCATGATCGAAACGTTTACCCAGACCGCCTAAAATCGTGATATTTGTTGCCCCATCTTCAACTGCTTTTATAAGTCCAAGTTCTGTGTCAGAAAAATCTTTTTCTGACGGAAATTTAAAAATTTCTGCGCCTGTTTTGATATACTTATCAAAAGATGACTCCAAAGATGAATCAAAATCCCCGACTATAACATTCGGAAACAAACCTAGCTGCTCACAATGCTTAATGCCGCCATCACAGCAATAAACGGCATCATATTCAGATACAAAACGCTTAGTGTATTCATAATCCTTTATTTCACCGTTCGCAATTAGCAAAACATTCATTTTTTTCATTTACCACCCTAGCTGCCGCAATCATTTAAAAACCGTACATATCTTTCATATCTTATCGGTAAAATTTCTGTGCCAACCTGTTTTTTAACAAAACATTCCGGTTCATTTAGATGCAGGCAATCTAAAAATTTACAGCTATCGTTGTTACCAAATTCTTTGAAGTAATGTTTAAGTTCATACCGTTTTATATGCTCAAAAGAGACATTTGAAAACCCCGGGGAATCAACTACATAGCTGTTATTATCAACTCTAAGAAGCTCCGCATGTCGTGTTGTATGTTTTCCTCGGCGGATTTTTTCGCTTATCTCCCCTACTTCCATTAAAGCAGAAGGAACAAGACAATTTACTATACTCGACTTCCCAACGCCCGACGGACCTGCAAAAACAGAAGTATTTCCGACCAAAGCTTCTTTAAGTTCGTTAATCCCGGCATTCGTTACCGTTGAAATTCCTATTACGTTATATCCCGCCGAGGTATAAATCCTTTTGATCTCAAGAAGCTCTTTTTCAGAACATAAATCCACTTTGTTAAGACATATTACAACTTCAAGCCCCTGTTCTTCCGCAAGAACTATAATTCTGTCAAGCAAATCTAAATTTATTACAGGCGATACTATCGAAAAAACAACAAACGCTTGGTCAATATTTGAAACCCACGGTCGAACAAGCATATTACGCCTTTCGGATATTTCTTCAATTATACCCGTTTTTTCAGATACTTCATCCAAAACCGATATCGAAACAAAATCTCCAATTGCCGGCTTTATTTTATCTTTACGAAATATCCCTCGTGCGTTACATTTAAATATATCATTCCCTGTGTCCACGAAATAAAGACCGCCAACGCCTTTTATGATACGACCTTTAAGCATCGCCGCCCCCTTAAATTTTTATATATCGAAATTTATCGTAGTTGTAGACTGGCGTATAGCATTTCCGTCTTCTGTTACGACATAAGTATTGAAAACAGCAATTCCTGTACCCGTTACTTCAAAAGAGTGAGGAAATACTCCTGCGGAAACTACTCCTTCAAAGAAAGTAGTTCTGGTTCCGGAATCATCTCTTTCAATTCTAAGATGAACGCTATCAGCTCCATCAGGTATAAACGGGCGATTTACTTGCAAATGCCTGGTGTTTACAACAGGTTGTGTAACATCAGGTCTATCATCTTCCTCCTGGGCTTCTTCCGGACCAAGGCTTACAGTAATCATGATGGTATCGCCTTGAAGAGCGGTCTGACCGCTCATAATTGATTGCCGAACTACACTTCCTTCCGGCACTGTAGCACTATGAGCTCTTTGACCTTGAACAGGCGTTAAACCAACTTCCTGTAAAATCGTTATCGCATTTGCTTCTGTCTCGTTTAAAACATTAGGCACAGTAATCATTACAGGCTCCGGTCCTCTGCTTACGATAAGCCGAACAACCGTATCTCTTTCTACCATATCTCCTGCTTGATGCGATTGCTCTATTACTATATCTGTCGGCATATATTCACTGAAAACACGTTCTACTTGCGGCATCCCCAAAAATCCAGCATCACTGAACATAGAAACAGCTTCTGCTAAATCTATACTGACGACATCGGGGGTTCTTATCATGTTAGTTCCTCTGCTAGTAACTATCTCAATTATATCGCCCCTGTTTACTATATCCGGTGCTGTAAAGGAAACTATTTGCCCGGCCTCGAAATCGTTACTATATACCGCATCAGCCTCACGTATAATTATACCCAATTCACGTGCAAGGGTATCCATTTCACTAACCCACATACCCTGTAAATCAGGTAAATCAACGACATTTTGATCTTGACCTGAAGACGGATCACGGTTAAGGAAGAATACCATAAAAAGCACCACGCTTAAAACGATGGCAAGCGCAAGACCTATTGCACCAATAACAACTTTTCTTTCCGTGCTTTTGTCAATTTTATCATTATACATTTCATCATAGTCATCATATGATTCTTCATAATTGCGAGGGGCATCAACATAATCATCTTGATAGTTATCCTGATAATCATCTTTATAACCATTATCATAATATCCACTGCTGTCCGTAATATCATATCCCGTTGAATCATACGTATTATTCTTTTCCTTGCTTTCTCTTTGTATCATGGCAATATCATCAGCTGTAAACCTTATTGTGCTGCTTTCTAAAAATGTGTTTCCGCCGGGTTTAACATTATTATCAGCTGAATAATCCTTAGTAAGAACCCTTTTTAGGTCATTACTCATGTCACTTATACTTTGATAACGTTCTGCCGTTTGTTTTTCAGTTGCTTTTTGAATTATCCTCTTAACTGATTCTGATGTTTTTGGATTAAAGCTTGATATATCTTCCGGCTGGTCATTTATATGCTTAAGCGCAACTGAAATAGCGGTGTCACCATCAAAAGGCAGTTTTCCTGTCGCCATTTCATACATAACAATACCAAGAGCATAAATATCGCTCTTATCATCAACATAACCGCCTCTTGCTTGCTCCGGTGAAAAATAATGCGCAGAGCCCATAGTATTACCCGAAGCTGTTATAGTAGCAGATGTTGCAGCACGAGCAATACCAAAATCTGTTACTTTTATCATCCCGGTTGAAGTAACCAGAATATTCTGAGGTTTTATATCTCTGTGTACAATACCGTTTCTATGTGCATGATCAAGCGCATGGGATATTTGTATTGCGACACCTAAAATTTCATCATCTTCAAGCGGAGCACGCTTTAAAATAAGGTCTTTAAGTGTAACACCGTCTATATATTCCATAACTATAAAGTGAACAGGTCCGTCTTGCCCAACATCATAAACGCTTACAATATTTTGGTCAGAAAGCCTTGCAGCAGCACGTGCTTCAACAGAAAAACGAGCCTTAAACTCTTCATCTGTTACAAATTCTTCCCGCATAACTTTAAACGTTACATCCCGCTCAAGCTTTGAATCTCTTGCACGATAAACGTTTGCCATTCCACCGACGCCTAATTTTTCTAAGATTTCATAACGACCGGCGATTATCGTTCCTTGCCTTAGTTTCATTGCTCGCTCACCTCTTTCATAGAGATGATAATAACTGAAATATTATCAATTCCGCCATTCTCATTCGCAAGGTTAATAAGCGCATCAACTTTTTCCACCGATGAGCCTTTACCTAGCACAATTTCGCTTATTGCACAATCAGAAAGCATATTCGAAAGCCCGTCAGAGCATAACAACACATAATCATCTGCTTTAAGAGTTCGTATTTTGCTGTCAGCAAGCGTATCTGCGCTCATACCAAGAGCTCTTGTTATCACGTTTCGACTAGGATGAGCTTTCGCCTCTTCCTCTGTTATTTTGCCGGCGGTTTTAAGCTCATGCACATATGTATGATCTGTTGTAAGCTGTTCGATTCCGCTTTTATTTATAACATATGCACGACTATCTCCGATATGACCGGAATAAAGCTTGTTTCCATCGCAAACACATACTGTGAACGTAGTCCCCATTCCATCATATTCGCTGGTGCTTGTTGCAAGTTGTAAAACCATTTCATTTGCAAACTTAATACTGCCAAAAATGCAGTCGAGAATTTCTTCACCTTTTTCATCTTCGCTTTTACGAACCGATTCGCAAAAATACTCAACAGCCTTACTGCTAGCTATTTCACCTGCATTATGTCCACCCATTCCGTCGGCTATAATAAAAAGATTAGGCAAAAACCCTATTTTTTCATTTGAGACGAATATGCTGTCTTCGTTATTTTCACGCTTCATACCTACATCAGTTTTTCCAAAACCAAACATTTAATTTATACACCTCCGGAATGTCCATTTTTTAGCTGCCCGCATGCGGCATTTATATCATTTCCAAGCTTGCGGCGAACAGTTGCCTCTACGCCGCAGTCCATAAGCACTTTAGCAAATGCGCCCGCTGACTCTCTTGAACTTCCTTTAAAGCTGCGCCCGGGAACGCTGTTCATTGTAATAAGATTTACGTGGGAAAGGCTGTTACGAAGCTTCCGCCCTAATTCCCTTGCATGGTCGCCGTTGTCGTTTATACCGTTAATCAAAGCATACTCATAAGTAATACGCCTGCCTGTTTTTTCTGTAAAATATTTACCGGCTTCTATTGTTTCGTCAATTTTAAACCTTTTAGCAACAGGCATTATTTCCTTACGAATATCATCATTAGGGGCATGGAGTGATATGGCAAGATTAACTTTAAATCCTTCATGTGCAAAATCCATAATTTTATCAACAAGCCCGCAAGTTGAAACTGTAATATGTCTTTGACCTATTTCAAGTCCCTGCTCAGAAGTTATCAATTTAAGAAATTTAATAGTGTTATCATAATTATCAAACGGCTCGCCGCCGCCCATTATTACAACGCCGCTGATTCTTTCGCCAATATCTTTTTGAATTTCATAAACCTGCGCAGCAAGTTCACCGGCAGTTAAATTTCTTTCAAGACCGTTCAAAGTGCTAGCACATAAAAAACAGCCCATACGACAGCCTGCTTGTGATGATATACAGGCAACGTTACCATGATCATATTTCATTAAAACACTTTCTATTATAGTATCCTTTTCCAACTCGAACAAGTATTTTCTTGTTCCGTCTTTAGACGATACTAACCTCTTAACTATATCTATTTTTGAAATAATAGCATTTTCATCCAAAAATTCTCGCAAATCCTTAGGCAAATTTGTCATTTCAGAAAAACTTGCAGCAAGTTTTTGATTTATCCATTCAAAAATTTGCTTTGCCCTAAAAGGCTTTTCACCTATGCTGTTTATATAAATTGTAAGCTCGTCCATTGTCATTGATCGAATATCTGTTTTCATTTTACCTCCGTGTAGAGTGCAAGATATAAGCAAAATGCGCTCCGGCAAAGATTATACCATAATATGTCTCATAATTCAACGTATTTGACGGCATTTAGGTATTTATGGCATTCACCTTGGAACTTACACATAACGCATTGCGCCGTATTGTTTCTACACCTGCCCAGTTAATAACCGTATTTCCAAACTTCAAATTGAATTCTTCGTCAGAAATGCCTTTAACTTCCGAGATTTTTGGCATAACTAAGTTAATATCCTTGATAATTTCAAAAGGTTTTCCCTCATTATGGGGACACACAAATTGGCAGATATCACATCCATATAGATGATTACCTATAAGCTTACTTTCTTCATTTGAAAGAAAACCCTTTTTTTGGGTCAAATATGAAATGCATTTCATATGATTGAGAACATTCCCATCAAGCGCCGCAGACGGGCAGGCTTCTATACATTGATTGCAACTCTCACAGCTTTTTGGCACAGGCTTAAAGAGTTCATCTGTATCTACTGCAATATCAGTAATCAAACTTCCGATAAAAAACATAGAACCAAACTGCTCAGAAATAACAAGGCTGTTCTTACCGTAAAAGCCAAGACCTGCTTTAACCGCAAGCTCTTTTTCCACCAAACCGCCGCTGTCAACTAATACTTTATGTTTAAAGCTGCCTATTTCTCGCTTGATATCTAAAACAAGCTCTTTTAAAATAACACGAAGCAAAGTATGATAATCTTCTTGCGCAGCATATATCGAAATTATTCCCCTAAGCGCATCATCGCAAACAAAATCATACTTTTTGTTATAGTTCACTCCAATAACAATAATGCTTTTAGAAGATTCAAGCGAGGTCTTTGGGTCAATCCGTTTTTTGATATTTTTTGAAACAAAAGGAGTATTTTCTGACAACACTAAATGCTCAATGTTTGACAACACATTTGCATCACATATCCCGGCAATAATGCCCTTTTTTTCAGCAAATTTGTTCACAACCTCTTTTATTTTCATAACCCAACAGCCCTAATAATCACAGCAAATTCATCTCTTAAAGGACATTCAAATCTTTTGCCCGAAAGGTAACTAAGCTTAGTCTCAAAGTTGCCAAAAATGACTGATTCTGCGTGTAAAAGTTGATATTTGAGCTTAAATCGCCTTATTAACATTCCATTTAGGTCATAATCTCCATACTTACCGTCGCCTAGTATGGGATTACCCATTTTTGCCAAAACCGCACGTATTTGATGTGACTTCCCTGTAACGAGCTTTATTTTCAAAATAGAGTATTTATCCGTGCTTTTAACAGATTCATACTCTGTAATTATCTCTTTTGAACCCGGGACAGGCTTATCATAGGTAAAAGCTTCGTTATTTTCGCTATCTTTTATGTAATACGCCTTTATAACGCCACTGCCATTTATTTCGCCTGCAACAACAGTTATGTAATATTTTTCAATACTTCGCTCTTTAAGTCCGGCAGCTATTTCTCTGGCTGACGCTAAGTTTTTCGCACAAATCATAATACCGCTTGTATTTCTGTCAAGCCTGTTACAAACTACCGGCGCAAATGATGAAACATCAGATGCATCATACTCACCTTTATCCCTTAGATATTTAACTAGCCGCTCAACGACTGAATCACCTGCTGAACTGCTATCCGGCTGTGATAAAATTCCCGCTTCTTTGTTTATAACAACGATGTTTTCATCTTCGTATAAAACATCAAGTTCGCCTGCGACTTCACTTACTGCTTTAACTTTTGAAAACTTATCAAACGTTTCATCTGACAAAAAAATTGATACTTCGCTGCCTTTTTTTAATATTTCGCTTCCTGATGCCTTTTTACCGTCTAACGTAATATTTTTCTTTCGAAGCATTTTATATATGAAGCTTTTTGCTGCTTCGCTTAAAGTTCTCATTAAAAGCTTGTCCAAGCGCCCGTTTTCATCATTTTCTGTTATCGTAATTTTTTTCATTTTTCACCTCGACCTAGAATATACCCCAATAAAGCTCCGCTTAAAAGTCCTCCCAAATGCCCAAAAGCATCCACTCCGGGCATCATTGATGACATAATGAACCCGACAACTATCCAAATAACAACTAAGTAAGCAGAAATCCCATCCAGTTCTTTACGGCTGATAAATGCTTTTACAGCAACAGCCCCTATAAGCCCATAAACTGCACCGGATGCACCTGCGGACATCCCTCTTGTAAAAATTAAACTGAAAATTCCGGCTAAAAATCCGGAGCCTAAATATATGATAAAGAAGTTAAGCTTGCCAAAATACTTCTCAATCCTCGTACCAAAGATATAAATCCCAAGGCAGTTACTTATAACATGCGCAATGTTAGCATGGATAAACATTGAAGTAAACAAGCGGTAATATTCGTTATGACCCCATATTGCCCCAGGTATTATAGCACCTTCGAACCAAAAATGTTGAGTAGCATCAAGCAGCAGCATAAGTGACGTTATAGCCAAATTTAAAATTATTAATCCATAACTCGCAAATGAGTTAACGCTTTTAACTTTAAGATTTGATTCCATTTCAGCATTTGCATGAAGTTCATCAAACTGTATGTTTTGATCATAATTTTTAGAATACATCATGTTATCATCACGTTTAAGAGCCTTTAAACTGTTGTCGATACATAAACGAATCCCATACATTTCAGATGGCTGAAGCTTATTTGTATGAACTGTAAAGTCGGAAAGAGATACGCCCCAATAAATATTATAAATTTTCTGCCTTTCAAAAACCTCGCCAGAGTTGATTATTTCAAAAACGTCATTAGAAGGATTTTCCCCAACAAAAACAAACACCAGATATATGGTGCTGAAATAATTGTCATAAACGCTGCTAATCTTAGTCACTCTTTCGATTATATTGCGAAGGTCTGAAGAAGACATTCCATCAGAATTAACAGTAACTAAAATACATAAAGCGCCGCCTACTTGCCTTTCGGCTAATATAAACCCTGTAGTCTCGAAAGAATCGGCGGCACTTCCTCTATTTTGAATTGCAAAACCCTCTTTGATTATGCTGTTAAAAAAAATATTTATAAACCCTAAAAACAATTTTTAACCACTCTTTCTCTGTTTGTACACTTATCCTTTATTCTTAGTAAATAAATAATTAAACTGAGCCGCATGCCTTCCTTCATCATCCATTATATCAAAAATCAAGTCCCTAGCCATGCCTGATACTGCGAAAAGCAGCATTTTGTAAAATTCCTGATTCTCAAGCTTACCTAATATACTTCTGGCGAATTCAGAAACTACACAATTGCAAATGGATTTTTCATATGTGTCAACTATAGGAGCGCACCCTTTAATGTCATAGTATATATCGGATAGTAACATATGGTGCTTCTGTTCGTCAAGACGCATAGCTTCTATAAGTCCTTTTTCATGGTCATCCTCTGTCATGTCTTTAAGCCGACCTAAGTAATCATGATGCGCTATTTCATTTTTTAGGGCTTCAAGAATTAACTCCAATACTTGTTTTTCAAGATCTTCTGACATTTTACCACTGATACGATGTGGTGTCACTAAATTTTGCTCATTAAATTCCATAATTAAAACCTCCCTATTGAGAGTATAATATGCACTTCATAAGAAAAGGTGAATTTTTTAGATACATATGCCGATATATATTACAGTAAGAATTAAAATAAATCCATTATTTACCATTTCAATTCCTTGCTAGATGGTGCAATTAAACTCTAAGGGGTGTACCCATGAAGATACAGAATGATAACACTAACTTTGAACCCGGAAAAATTCCATTAACAGAACAAAAGCCTGCCGCTCAACAACAAAACTCCATCTTAAGAGAAGGAATAAGCCAGGCATCCGGCAGGGCGGATTCTATCAAAGAAATGCTGACAGATGCTCTTATTGCTTCGGGTTTTTCTACCAGCAAAGAAAACATTAAGCTCGCAATGATGCTTATGGAAAAAAACTTACCTGTTAACAAAGAAACTTTGGCGATGATTAAACAGGCGATGACTCTTTTAGGTGCTGATAATGAAGCAAGGGCGCTTCTTTTGGTGCTTAATTCTCTTGAACCGTCTGTGTCAAATATTAAAATGCTTAGCTCTTACATTTCAGGTGATGTTAGCCTTTTAGAAAATATAAAAAGCATTTCGAACTTTATTATAGAAGTTGATGACCCAGTTCTCAAAGAGAAGCTGATAAAAATTCTTTCAAACAATTCAAATTTGAGTGAAACAAAGGTGCTTGCTGATAAGCAAACGCTTGAAGTCAACTCAAATACTAATATTGGCGCAAGTACAGATAGCATAAAACCAACAGCTCTAAATAGTGAAACGTTAATTAGTGAACTGACAAAATCAATTAATCAAACTATCGCTGAAAACAAAACAGCAAACGTTAATGATATGTTTCAAAACATTGATAAATTAACCGAACAGATTATTAATAAACTGCCTGCTGATTTATCAGCTTTGCCCGATATTAAAGAAGCTGTTAAGAATATTCTTCAAGAGATTAAGTCCGGATATTCACCAGAAGAAGTCTTTAAACATGTGACGGACACTTCTGTTTCAAATACGAAAGAATCACCAACTCATCGCATTATTGAAGGTGAAATTGTAAAAATGCTTCCGATTGGCGAGAACAAGGTAGTTTTGGGCGCAATATTGAAAAATTCGCTAGAAACAGGAGGAAGCGAGAGCTTAATAGCAGGGTCAGCAAGCAAAACAACAGCAGAACTTGCAAAAATGCTTTCTTATGACCCAACAAATACAACTAATAAAGACCTAAATAGGTATTTGAACGAGTTGAGTGATAAGCTTGAACTAATACGCCAAGTGTTAAGTGATTCTCCTCAGTCAGAGGCAACACAAAGACTTTTTACAGAAGTGACAACAATGCACGAAAACTTGAACTTTTTTGCGCACATGAAAAACAATATGTTTTTGCAGCTACCGCTAAATATAAGCGATCATCTTTCGAATTCAGAACTATATATAATGAAGAACAATAAATCACGCAGCAAAAAAAATGGCGGTCTTCATAGCGCACTTATCGCAATCGACACTGCGTTTATGGGACGGTTTGAAGCGTATGTTCAAAGGGATGAAAACAATGTAAACATCCAATTCCGTACCGAAACTGAATCAGTAGAAAAACTTGTTAAAGGCAGCATTCAAAAGCTTATTACAGCACTTGAACAGCATGGTTATAGGCTTGATGGATGCATGTATAAACGCCTAGCTGAGCCATTTACTTTAGAAGATACGGTGAAAGATAATGAATTTTTGGGAAATATGACTATAGGTTTTGATAAAACTTCATCTTTTGATATACGAGGATAATTTTTACCGGGATATATTCCAGTTAGTGGAGGATATGCTCCAGATTCAAAGTATTTATACTCGTATCCCCTCAAAACAGTAACAAAAACTTGTCTTTTTTCCGCTATACGTCTCAGTACTTTTGCTACGCAAAAGCCGCCTTTGGCGGCCGCCCTTCTTGGCGGTACATATCAAAAG
>WRBF01000003.1 GCA_009784685.1 Defluviitaleaceae bacterium
CCGAGAATAATTCAGTACTTTTGCCTACGGCAAAAGCGGCTACGCCGTCGGACTTCCTTCCGATACGTGAAGAAGCGAATTTTTAGCGGCTTTAGGCGTGTTGTACATTGTATTGCAAGGGTATATTCGTTGTTTTACATTATGCGTTAACTACGTCCACATGAGATATTATAGCCGGCTGCATCTGAACCCCTTTAAGGGTGCATATTACCGATTCTTGAAGCAAAGAAAGATCTGCCGTCATGCTTGTTGGTTTTTTTACCGGGTCGTCCTGTCCAAACGGAACAAAAAAGATATTTTTTGTGTTATAAAGCTTCATTATGTTGATGCCGTTCATCCCAAGAGCATCATTTGAAAATAATGCCAGCAAAACCGGTTTGCCGTTTCTAAGCGTTGCTTTTGATGCCATAAGCACAGCACCATCAGATATTCCATTTGCAAGCTTAGCAATTGTATTACCCGTCGCCGGTGCTATAATCATAACATCCATCTGATTTATCGGTCCGAATTTTTCCGCTTCGGCTATTGTACTTATTTCTTCTCTTCCCGATATTTTACGTATTTCGTCTAAAAATAAATCTCTATCATGCAACCGTGAACGATTCTCAAATACTTCTTTGGAAACTACTGGATAAATATCCGCTCCTAAATCTTTAAGAATTTTAAGCGGCTGAAGTATTTCTGTAACAGTACAAAATGATGCCGTTATCCCAAAGCCTATTTTCTTACCTTTTAATTTCATTATTGCTTCCTCCTGCTCAAAATATGGTTTATATATTCGCCTAAAATTTCCCCCGCTGTTTTCACGGCATATTTACCGGGAATCCCGGGAAGAAGGGCTGACTTTTCGTTAAGTTTCTTTGCATAATTCATATCAAACCCAAATGGTGCTGATGCTATATCAATAAGAATTGCACCATTTGCTTTATCCAACATTTCATTTGTTAAAATTTGTTCAGGAACGGTGTTAACTATAATATCAAAGCTTAATTTATCAAAATCGCTGATATAAATCGGTTTAACGCCGTCAGCGTATGTGTTACACTCTTTTTCCCGGCTTCTTACAAGGGCATAAACATTTGCATCAAGAGCCTTAAGCCTTTTGCACAAATCTCTCCCGCATATCCCGTAGCCTATTACAAGCACTTTACTGCCGGCGACAGTATTTATACGGTTTGCGATGAGATATAGTATTACTCCTTCCGATGTCGGGACAGCATTTCTTACAGCAACGCATGAATCGTCCATCATAACATGATATAACAGTTTATATTCCTCACATTTTTTTGTTAGGTATTGGCTTCTTATCCCGGAAAAAATTGGGGTTCCCTCTTTAAGAGACGAAAAAAAGCCATCATCGTAAATAGATTCATCAACCGACTGCTTAAACGGAAAAATTATAAAACCTAGATTATCCGCCGGAAAATTTCCCTTTTGAAAAGTATGTCCACAAGTTATAAGATAATCTTCCGTGTAATCATACCTTGTGTCATCTTTCAAAATAATTCCTTTAATCATACTCCCCTCCTATCGGCAACATTAATGCTTATCTCATATAATATGCAGCAAGTCCATGTTAGGTACTGTATCAATAGCCTTCTATATGAATATCATAATAATATCAAATATTTTCGGGAGCTAACTAGATTTTAGCCCCCTGAACGGAGTATAAGATATGGCAAAACACATGTTTGCGGGCGCAAGTTCGCCTATTGGGTTTATAGATTTTTTTCACAGCATATTGCCTTTGGATAAAGCGAAGGAACGGTATTTTCTAAAAGGCTCGTCTGGTTCCGGAAAAAGCACTTTTATTAAGAAGATAGCGGCGGAATTTGAAGCAAAGGGCTTTAACGCCGAAAAATTTCATTGCGCAAACGATGCGGACAGCCTTGATGCCGTTTCAATTCCGGATAAGGGAATATCTATAATTGATGCTACGCTTCCTCACTCTCATGACCCGGAAATACCTGCGGCGATTGATAAAATTATTGATTTTGCAATGTTTTTAGACGGAAATAAAGTCAACAAATATTTAGATGAAATAAAGCCGCTTCTTCAAACAAAAAAAGTTTTGTATCAAAAATCGCTGAGCTGCTTTGCTTCTTTGGGAGAGGCTTATTTGGCAGGGAAGGCCACCCGAGAATCAGCATTATCGCTTGATTACTTGAATGAGCTAGCGGAAAAAACTTTGCGGATGTTTGACGTTCACAAAGCAAAATATAGCCCTGGTGCTGATCGGAAGCTGTTTTTGAGCGCATTAACCCCGGATGGATATGTAAGCTTTGCAGGAGAGTTTTTTGATGGATGCAAAGTTTACGGGCTTTGCTCAGAAGAAGGAATCGGCGCAGACATTTTCTTAGGCAAGCTAAGAGATGAATTTAACAGATGCGGGATAAATACGGAAAGTTTTTACTTCCCTATTGCACCTGATAGGCTGGAGTATTTGTATCTACCGGAAATTAAATCAGCTTTTTCGGTAGCTGGAAGTAAATTTAGTAATGAGGTTAACATAGATAAAAAGATTGATATGTGTCACTGTGTTGATACAAAAAAAATAAGCCGCTTAAGACCGAAGAAGGAAAACTGCTTATTTGATAAGATGCTAAACGAAACGATTACTTCAATGAAAACAGCCAAAGCAACGCATACCAGAATAGAGGAAATTTATGCAGAGGCTATGGATTTTGAGAAGATTGATATTTTGACGGAGGGTATGTTGCGGAAGCTTGTAAAATAGGGTATACTTAATATATATTGATCCTCAAATTAAAAATGGGGTATCAGCGCAATAAACTAACGGAAAGCAGGAAACAACCTATGAAAAAGCTTACAATCGCACTATGCGTATTCACATTATTACTTGGTATATTACCAACCGGAAGGATAGCAGCACTTGCTTCACCCACTGTAAGCCCGGCGGATGAATTTCGTGCGGTTTGGGTAACAACTGTTATAAACCTTGACTTTCCATCCAGAACAGGGTTAAGTGTTAATGAGCTTAAACGTGAAATCGACTCTATAGTAAACACCACGAGAGATCTGGGGCTTAACGCTATCATACTGCAAGTTCGCCCGGAAGGTGATGCGATATATAATTCAAGCATATTCCCTTGGTCAAGATATTTGTCGGGAACTCAAGGTGTTGCTCCCGCAGGTGGTTTTGACCCGCTCGAATATTGGGTAGAGCAGGCACATAGAGCAGGGCTTGAGCTTCATGCTTGGATAAATCCATACCGAGTTACCCACACCACTACCCGAATAACAGATGTTAACCTGCTTCATGCTACAAACCCGGCAAGATTAAACCCATCTCGTGCAATTGCTTATCAAGGCGCATTATTTCTTGACCCCGGATTACCGGAGAACAGGCAGCTCGTTATTGATGGTATTATTGAAATAATCGAAAATTATAACGTTGATGGAATCCACCTTGACGACTACTTTTATCCGGGAATTAATTTCCCTGATAATGCAACATTTGCAAGATTCGGCGGCGGAAGAAGTCGTGAAGATTGGCGTAGGGATAATGTTAACGAGCTTGTTAAAGGAATCCAAAGGGCGATAAGAGAAACTCGACCTGAAGTACGATTTGGCATATCACCTTTTGCTATTTGGCAAAATGCTTCATCAGACCCGCGAGGCAGCAACACACGAGGCAACGAATCATATAGAACAATGTTTGCGGACACCCGCCGCTGGGTTAAAGAGGGTTGGGTGGATTATATAGCTCCTCAAATTTATTGGTACCAAGGTTTTGAAATTGCGGATTATCGAGTGCTTATATCATGGTGGGCAGATGTTGCAAGAGGAACTGATGTTGACCTTTATATTGGTCTTGCCGCTTATCGTGAAGACTTTGGCCGAGATAACTGGGAAGGTGAAATAATCCGCCAGCTTACTCTTAACAGCACAACATACGCAGATGTCGTAAGAGGAAATATCTTTTTTAGGTACAGCAATCTTCTAGGCTCTGTCGGTAATCAAATAAGAGCATTTTACAGAAACATACCTTCCACACCGCCGCCACCAAGTGTAACGCTGCCTGTTGCTCCGGTAATGAGAAACCTAACAGTTGCACAGCCTTCGAGTGATGTGACGGTAGCGGAGAGGGGATTCAACTTCTTTGGCACAAGTAACCCGGACATACCTTTGCTTATGAACGGAAATCCTGTTACTAACCGTACTCCGGAAGGGTTTTTCAGTATTTTTGCAAACCTTTCGGATGGCGTTAATACATTTACTTTTACACAGGAGGGGCAAACTAGCGTAACACGCAGGGTTACATCAAGAGCAGCGACGCCTGCTGCCATACCAACAATGCCGGAGGTTTCTATTACAAACGTGTTTCCAACTGCGGCTGAATACGTTAGCGCAGGTGATACTATAACGCTTAGGGCTACTGCGCCTGTTTCCGCAAGCATTTCCGTAAGAATTAACGGAACGACGATTGAGCTGAACGACGACAATGCGGCACGGAATGCCAACCTTGGAACCGGAAGCATTTACCAAACAACATTTAGCGCAACATATCAAGTTCCTGCGGCAACAAGCACCCGACCGATTATTGATCTCGGGAATCCTACCTATACTATGACTTTCGGCGGCGGCACATATATCGCACATGGCGCTCCTGTTAAGCTTATAAATAGCAATGCACCGTTTTATGCGACCGTAACATCTGATTTTGCTTGGGTATTCCCCGGACCGACTACCACCGGCGGCACAAGCTGGCATCTGCTTGAAGGGCAGATAGATGCTGTTACCGCAATATCAAGAAATGGTGAATGGGCAAGACTTTCAACCGGAATGTGGATTGAAACTGAAAATATTGAAACAGAGCTTAAAAATGAGCGAATTGAAAACATGTTTTCCGGCGGACTTTATGTTCCGGGCGAACACACAGATAGCATTAAATGGCTGACCTCTGAATATTTAGCAGTAAACGTGACTTTTGATGGCAGTGAATTTAAGATATATTTTCCTTTGCATACAAATGCGCCTAGCATCGGCGGACTTACCGACGAAAACATTTCAGAAAAAACGATTTTTAGTGCTATGAGAACCGGTCGTGCTAACGGAGTTCCTTACTATTCCCTTACGCTTCAGGACGGAATGCGTATTTCAGGATATTACGTTTCGTTTGAAGATGGGGAATTTGCGATTAACATAAGAAGACCAAGACAGCTTTCCCCGGGCAGAGAGCCGCTTACAGGCTTTACGTTTGTTATAGATGCAGGGCACGGCGGGAACGACACGGGCGCAGTAGGAATGATGGGCGGAGCATTTGCAGAAAAACACATAAATCTTATAAACTCAATTAAACTTGGCGACAGGCTTGAACAGCTTGGTGCAACTGTAATCCAAACACGTACGACAGACGAATTTCTTACGCTTTTCGAGCGCACAGAAATAAGCCGGGAATTTAAACCCGACATGTTTATTTCAATGCACGCAAACTCTTTGGCAGCAACAACAAACGCAACGACGGTAAGGGGCATAACTTTCTGGTACAGAAACCCAACAAGCAGACCAATTGCGAATCATCTTATCAATGAGCTGTTTGACGTTAACCCATTAACAACAAGGCTAAGAAGCCCGAATCACGCTAACTTTTATGTAACACGCCCCGCTTGGTCAACTTCTGTATTGTTTGAAGTAAGCTTTATGAATAACATCGAAGACTTTGCGTGGATGATAAACCCAAGATATCAAAATGAACTGGCAGATAGAGCGGCACAGGCTATCGTTAATTATTTTAGATAAAATCGTCAAGTTTATCACTATTAACGCAAATGATGCTTGAGCAATGTAACATGGCTCACAGTCACAGCATGAAGATTGCGGGTCAAGCCCGCAATGACGGGCTTTTGAGCATGTTCGTTCAAATTAGATTGACGTGAGTATGGTAAAACAAGAAAAAGCCTGATATTACGGGTTTCCCATTATATCAGGCTTTAGTTGTGAACTTGTTAAAGATTAAACCGGAAGCAAGTCAACTGTTTATGTAATCGCCGCATTCGGGCGCATTCTCACTATCTGAAACGCCCTAGCTTTATGTCCTGCTTTCCTGCGGCTTATTCTTTATTCCAAAATATGATTTGATTTGAGGTATATGTTGAAAAACATGGATGGCAACAAGCACAAGACCTATTCTAGAAGTAACTGCATGAAGCCCGCTAAATCTAGCCATGTTCCCTATACCAAACGAAAAATAACCTATAGCAAGGAAGCCTGTAAAAACCGATATGCTCCAAACTGCCAACAAAAGAACATCTATCGCATATTTCCATTTTTGTGGTTTGTTTAGCTTTCCGCCTAGGAATGACTTTGTAACGGCCCTTAGCCACCTCAAGTGTATGCAAACATGCAAGGTGAAAAATAAAGCGCATACTGTCCCTACAATCGCATGAAAAGCAAAATGACTATCTTCCCACCGTACAAACGATAAAACCAGAAAAACTGTCATAAATATATCCACGATAATCTTAGTTGCTGCCCCGTTCCCTATCATTTTCATAAAACATTTCCCTCTATCTTGTTTTTATTTTGTGTTAGCTCGATGACATGGAACAGTGGAACTTGAAAATAAACTGTTAGGTTCTTATCTTCAATGGGTTTGTCTGCTCATTAATGCGTTAATAGACGTAACCGTATCAATAAAATGATCAAGTTCTTGAAGCGAATAATCATATAATAATGATTGCAGCTTCGAAAGCTTTGCTTTACGAGGGTCTTCATCAACTACTATGTCGTCAGTACGGGGTTTGTAAAACTCTGAAATGTCAACATTTAATACTTCTGAAATCATCGAAAGTGCCTTTAATGTTATCCCTCTAGACCCCTTTTCCCATGCTGCGACTGTTGTTGGAGAAAAACCTAATAGGTTTGCAAACTCCGCATTCGACAGGCTTACTTCTTTTTTTAGCCGAAATACATTATAGTGGACTAATTCTTTTTGTATTTGACCTTTTTCCCTCAGTGCATTTCTCTTTGCCCTTGGCATACTTTTGTTCCCCCTCAAAAATTTTTTTATAATCAAGAAGCGTAAATGCTTCCGGACTAGAATACCTATGCTGCTTGTGGTCTTATCTGTTGCAGCGTGATTCTTAGCGAAAATATCCCTTCATCAACTACGGTTTCCATGTAACCGCTGTATCTATCTACAGCGTCTTGTATGCTTTCCATACCTAAACCATGACCGGGTTCGTTTTTTATACTTTGGAAAAATCCGGTTTGTTTTGCTACAGGAGCAATTACAAATGTGTTATCAATCCTTATATCTAAATGTTCATCATAACGAAATGTTATATTGATTCTTTTTTCCGATGCGTTTACTCTTTCACAAGCCTCTATCGCATTTTCCAACCCGTTTCCGATTATGGTTACTATATCAATTGGATCAACCCAACGCATTTGCAACGGTAAAATACCGATTACGCTAAATGTAATTCCCTTTTCCTGCGCTTTCTTCTGTTTTGGAAATAAAATGCAGTCAATATCATAATTGCCTGTTATCAAATTAGAAAAGCGGTTTAAGCGCAGCAGCCGGGCTGTATATTCATGCACATCTTCAATAGTCGTTAACGTTGATAAATATTCAATATGATGGTACGAATCATGAGCTAACATATCCCTCTGGCGAATTATTATTTCCCTTTCTTCTATCCACTGCTTTTTAAACCATGTGGTTTCTTGCGCTGTTCTTAGCTGTTTATCCAGAAGCCTTTTTTCCTCTTTGTGTTGGAGAAAACCTACCATAAATACGCAGGTTAAAAAGCCTAGCATGGCAAATACCAGCATTCGTCCGAATGCTTCGTTATTGTCGAAATTTGTGCCGTAGATCCAGCTAAGAATAGCAAATATACCAAGTGGGATGGGCATATATTTCAGCCATCTTGAAATGTAAAGATCGGAATATCTAATCTTTAAAAACAGCAAAGCAGACATAGTCAAAAACAATTTATGCAAAGAGTATGCTGCATATCTATGGGTTATGTTTTCTAATGAAGGGGTTTCTCCAAAAACTAACGATACTGTTACTACCGCAACAATCTCGAAGCACAATGTGATAGTGCAATAAATAATCAGCAAAGCAGCTTTTTTCTTAATATTTTGGTGATAGCATAAAATAAATATCAATACAAGAACAATTATAGTTAAAAAAATACTTGACAAGGCTTCTATATCGATAACTTCAACTATTACCCGCCTTACTACTTGTGAGCCAATGAATATTGAATAGATAAATGCTTGGTGAAATCTCTTATCAAGTAGTCTGTTTGCAACAAAAGCTAAAAGACAGTATTCAATTGATAAAAATATCATACCAATAATTATAACATCCATAATGGTCTCCTAATAGAGTTCATGCATTTTTAAACCGAGGTTGTACTCTCTGTTCTTTTCTTATATCCATTCAAGATATAATCTGAAATTACTTGATATTAAAGCTTTATGCGAAAGGAGGAGGGTATACGTGAACCCATTTATTCAATGGATATCCGGCTTGCTAATTAGCATGACAGCTATGACTTTGAGTTTCCCTTGGCCAGGAACAGGTTGCTCATTTTTTGTCCACCAACCGAAAGTACCAAACAAGCTTCGTGAAAAGGAATAATTCGTGCTAATTAGTCACCTCTAACCGAGTTTATATATTTTTAATGCGAATCAAGGGTTGCATAGAATCACTGTCATTGCGGGCTCGACCCGCAATCTCATCAATTCAATTTGCTTACAAGATTGCGGATCAAGCCCGCAATGACAAAAGTTTATTTTTTGGCTCTTGATTGGCGTTTTTAAGTCGAGGTTATACTCGCTTTTCTTTTTTTCATTAATTCAAGCTATAATTAATTACTTGAGGAAAGGCGTGACAACAGTGCATCAATTTATTCAATGGGTATTTGAACTCCTGATAAATGCAACTGCCGTGGCTTCGGGTGCTCCTTGGTGGGGAAATGGTTGCACACTTTTTATTCATCAACCCAAAGTACCGGATAAGCTCCGCAAAAAAGAATAACCCTTGCGGTCAATAACCGACCTTTACTGAGTTTATTCGCTTTAAAACAGAGTTTGTATTTATTTTTGCTCTTATGCGTTTTTTGCAGATATAATCCCACTTATCTTGATTATGTTAGATTATAAGAAGTTGATATGTTTAAGGGGACAGTGCGTCTTTTCATGCGCTACCAAGGATACATTCCGTTATTGAGGGGGGCTCATTAAAGGGTATACCTTGGCAACAGCATAAAAAGCTCCGCCGAGGTGAGCTTATAAGTAGTGGCGGACATCCGAACCATCATCACTTTTTGTCAAAGCGGAGGCTGTAAGATTGCCCGTTTACAAAGATGTTTGAATGATCAAGATGTTCGTCACTACTTTTTTCCATCAGCCACTATGCAATATGCACTAAAAAGCACTAGCCAAACCTTTCAAAAGAGAATGGTCTTTGTAATTGGATGCTAAATCGGCAGATGTACTTTTGAGTTCCCTTCCTGAGTATACAGTATAAGTTGTTGAAGAGTCCATCGGAAGCATTGAATGACGGTATCTTGAATATTCAGCTAAAACACTGGTTATGCGGAGTTCTCCAACTGTAATTTTTTTCCCATTAATCAAAAGAGCAGTTTTATCTCTTCTGTCTATGCTTACAACATGGCGAAGATTAACCAAGCATGATTTATGAGTGCGGCAAAACCCTTTATCGGACAAAAATTTTTCTAATTGTCCAATAGGATGGTTATATCTGTAATAAGTCACAGCGGTATGTACATGTAACATGCTGCGGTAGCTTTCTATGTAAAGTACGTCTTTTAGTGGAACAAACGCCATAGCTTCCTTTGCTTGAATACGAAGCATTTCGCCTATGTCCTCGTTTGCAATCAGCCTGGCACGAGTAACCTCTGCGCTAAGCCTTTCTTTATCAATAGGTTTTATTAAGTAGTTCGACGGTCGGATTTCAAAGCTTCTTAGGGCATAGTCTCTATGATTAGTCGTAATTATAATTTGGGTATTAGGGTTGGTTGACTGCAATTCACGGGCAGTTTCAATTCCGTTTAGCATAGGCATTTCAATATCAAGCAGCAGTAAATCCATAGGATAAGGCATATTATTTATATCATCTAACAAGTCTGAACCGTTTGAGTAAGTCGATATACGGTCACATGGTTGAGCGATACTTTGTACTGTACTTTCAAGAGCAAGCCTGTATTTAGCTTCGTCATCACATATGCCAATCCACATAGAGCCATCCCTTTCTTGTCTGTTTTTATCAATGTGTAAGATGTTCTAAATCTTAGATTATCAAGTTATCAAGGAGAGATTAAATTGATTGAGAGCCTAGCTAACAGAATCAGCTTATATTACGTGCGAAACAACATGGTAAAAGAAGATGACCGAGAAGTTATTTCTTATATGTTGTTTCTTATATTTTCTAACGTACAGCAAATTCTGGCTTTTATCGCCGTAGCATTTATTTTTAATGCTTTCCCACAAACGATAGCATTTGCTGTCTTTTTTGCTGTGTTAAAAAATCAAGCGGGTGGTGCTCATTCAAATAAACATTGGGTATGTTTTGTAGTAACAACAAGCTTAGCTTTCATTGTATGTTTGTTAAGTACAATGTTTACATTTCCTACATTTGTACCCATTATTGCTTCGATGATTATGCTGCTGATTGTTGTTCTTAAAGCACCGATAATTCATCCAAACAACCCTAAAACTCCCAGAAGGCAAAAGATTATGCGGAGAAATTCCATCTTTATCGCCATATCTCAATGTTTCTTAATAGCAATCTTTACCCTGTTCCTGCCGATTTTAGCATTACCTAGCGCACTAGGCAGTCTAACGTCAGCATCTACATTGTTATTTCCTGTACCGGAAAACGAAAGCTAAACAATAACTATTATCTGTATAAAGGCATAGCAATGTGAAAATTTGCTATGCTTTGTTATTATATCCCAAAATAAGACCAATAGCAATATTAAAAGTGAAAAAATCGTCATAATAAATTGAATTGTTTACGGAGGTTCTCCATCAGCATTTTTTGTACTGACAAATTTTCGCATTTTTGGCTTATCAAACTCACACTTTTTGTAATATGGTAAATATTGCAATCATTTCGTAATTCTTCCCATTACACAATTCATACATCCCGGTATTTTAAAGCATTACTTCATTACAAAGATATGTTAATGTAGTATAATTATGCTTATCACAAAAAAATAAAACAAAATTAACTCCACCTGTAGATGAAGTAAAAGGAGGGATTTTATGATATAGTAATATTCGCTCAAAGCAGTAACAAAAACTTGCCTTTTTGCTGCAATGCTGCGTCAGCTCCTCCTGACGTGCCACGAGCACGCTTCGTCGTCGCTTTCTTGCCTTGCAACAAAAATTCTGCGTTTTTCTGTTACTGTTTGGAGTGAATATTGCTATAAATTTTTCTTAGAAGCATAAAATTAAGCAAATGTGCACAAAAAGTCTTTAAAATTGACCGCTTAGATGTTATACTGGAATAAACAAGCCTGTTTACAATGGCAGTCAAATTTTTCAGAACAGAAATAAATCAGATGATGCGTTATGAAGTTTGCATAAAAATAAGGCTGAGAGGGTGTTTAGACATGAACATCAACAAAAGAACTATTATTATGGTAGACGATAATATATCTAACTTAACGATAGGCGCTAATGCGCTGGAACATTATTGTAACTTAATAACTATGAATTCCGGAGACCGGCTGCTAAAAGCACTTGAAAAGAAAATCCCTGACTTGATACTGCTTGATGTCGATATGCCGGGATTAAGCGGATTTGAAATCATAAAACTGATTAAAGAACAAAAGAAATATGCGAATATTCCGATCATTTTTCTAACGGCAAAAAACGATAGCACAAGTGAGCTTGAAGGATTGTCATTAGGAGCTATCGACTATATAACAAAACCTTTTTCGCCGCCGCTTTTATTGAAGCGTATCGAGCTTCATCTACTACTTGAATCACAAAAAGAAGAATTAATTGAACAGAAGCAAGAGCTTGAAAAGTTCAATGAAAACCTACAGGAAATGGTCGATGAAAAGACCAAAACGGTATTTGAGCTTCAAAATACAATCCTAGGCACAATCGCTAACCTTGTAGAACGCCGTGATGATACTACCGGAGGGCATGTAGAAAGAACGCAGAGCTATTTGCGTATATTGCTTAATGTGCTTTATAAGCACAATGCTTATTGGGATGAAGTATCAACATGGGATATAGAGCTTCTTTTGCAATCAGCACAGCTGCATGACGTAGGCAAAATTTCCATAGATGATAGTATATTGAGAAAACCGGGTAAACTTACCCAAGAAGAGTTTGAGAAGATAAAAGAGCATACAGAAATAGGTCAAAGAATTATCGAAGGAATCGAAATAAGGACATCGCATAGAGCGTTTTTAGAACAGGCAAAAATATTGGCTGTTACGCATCATGAAAAGTGGGACGGCAGCGGTTATCCCAATTCGCTTAAAGGTGAAGAAATACCTCTTCAAGGGCGGTTAATGGCTATCGCCGACGTTTATGACGCTTTGATTTCTGATAGACCTTATAAAAAAGCATTTACTCATGCGCAAGCTGTTGAAATTATCAAGAAAGACAGCGGCACTCATTTCGATCCATCTTTAGTTGAACTGTTTTTAAGCGTTAGCAATGAATTTGAACAAGTATCCAAACAAGTATCTATACATGGCGATAAAAATCCTGAAAATTAAAAGAAAGAAGGAAGTATTATGCTTAAATGTGCAAATGCCTACACCCATGAAATTGATAACCCGGAGGCGGCGTTTAAAGAAATCAAAGCACAGCTTGATGAAAGAATAACGCTTCAGGAGAATTCCATCGGTATAATCATGTGTCACCCTGAATTTGTTAATAGCGACACACTGCGGTATGTATGCGATCATATGCTGTTTGAGGTTGTAGGGATTACAACCCCATCACAGGCGGTCAATAATACAACCGATGAAATGATTTTAACTGTTTTCGTGATTACATCGGATGATTGTCAGTTCAAAATAGGCTTAGCTGAAGGACTTGATGAAAACATTACTGAGCCAATAAAAACCGCTATGGAGAAAACAGCATTAAAAAATTGCGGATATCCTGCGTTAGTGCTTATATTCCCGCCGTTAATACTAAAATATTCGGGAGATTCCTATGTAAAAGCAATGCAGGAATTTATCCCCGGAATACCGATATTCGGTTCGATAGCGATAGATGACACGCTAGATTTTGATTTGGCTGAGACTATTTATAATGGCGAGACTTATAAAAATGCTATGCCATTTATATTGTGTTATGGGGATATAAATCCCCGATTTATAATTGGCACATTCCCGGAAGAAAATGCATTGCCGTATAAAGGCGAAATTACAAAATCACAAGGTTCCCTTGTTCATGAAATTAATGATATGAACGCATTAAAATATTTTGAAAGCAAAGGTCTTGTAAATAATGGCATTCTTTCAGACAGCTTTAACCTGATGCCGTTCGTAATCAACCACGAAAAACGGACAGGCTATAGCGTCATACGAGGACTCGCTATGTTTACGGATGATGGAACTGCGGTTTTTCGTGGAGATATTGATGAAGGCTCCGAGTTTTCTATGCTAACATACGAGTTTAAAGATGTATTATCAACAACTCAGCAAAAAATTGAATTGTTAAATGATTTGCCTGATGTAAATGGCGCACTTATATTCTCATGCATTGGACGCCGCATGATGATAATGAGCACCGACCCTATAATCGAATTAGATACCGTAAGAGATGTAATACGCCCTGAAATTCCTTTTATAGCAAGCCACGTTGGCGGCGAAATATGCCCTTTATTAGTCAATGACGGTGTCTGGGCAAACAAATATCATAATTATTCGCTAATTATCCTTGTTATTTAACAGCGGAGGTATTAAAATGCTAAATTGTGCAAGCGTATATACCTATGAAATTGAAAATGCAGAAATTGCTTTGCTTGAGATTAAATCACAGCTTGAAGAAAAAATAACGCTTCTTGAAAATTCTATAGGCATAATTATGTGCCACCCTGAATTTATTACTTCCGGTGTCTTAAAACACATATGTGATAATTTGCCGTTTGATGCTGCCGGGACAACCACCACATCTCAAGCAGTAAACGACGAAGCAGGCGAGCTTATCCTGACTATGTTTGTCATGACAGCGGATGACGTTCGCTTTAAGTCGACCATTACAGATGATTTGAACGATAATATTAATGATACAGTAAAAACTGCTTATAAAAAAATCTCAGCGGATGAACATGATCCGCCTAAACTTGCTTTTATATTTCCCCCTTTTCTTGTGGAACAGTATTCGGGAGACACATATATAGAAGCATGGAAAAATATTCTTCCCGACACACTGCTTTTTGGAACACTTG
This sequence comes from Defluviitaleaceae bacterium, assembly GCA_009784685.1. Classification (GTDB taxonomy): domain Bacteria; phylum Bacillota; class Clostridia; order Lachnospirales; family WRBF01; genus WRBF01. Next base: position 14,429 of record WRBF01000003.1, read on the forward strand.
CCATAGACGATACCCTAACATTCAAAGATAGCGAAACCATTTATAACGGCATTAACAAAAAAAATGCTATGCCGTTCGTTTTGTGTTATGGAAATATACAGCCACGCTTTTTATTGGCTACGCTGTGTGAAAACAGTGCTTTGTCTTTGCGTGGTGTGATTACAAAGTCTAAAGATAATATCATATACGAAATAAACCACATAAATGCGCAGGAATTTTTTACGAATGCAATGGGGCTTTCTGAAAACTTGCTTACCTTTCCACTACTAATTGAACCGCCTGTAAGCGATAACTATGATGATGTTCCCACAATCCGTGAGCTTACTTTTTATAACGAAGACGGAGCGGGAGTGCTTGGCGGAAATATTAAGGAAGACTCGACCGTTTCATTACTAAAGTTTGATGCAGATTCAATATCATTACCATCTATCCCTGTGATTGAAAAAATTAACGATTTGCCGGATGCCAAAGGCGCATTGTTGTTTTCCTGCGTTTCACGGCGTATAGCACTTATGGGTTATAACACACCTTTAATGGAGCTACAGCTTGCAAAAAATACAATAAAGCAAGATATCCCTTTTATGATGGGCTATTCAGGCGGTGAAATATGCCCGGCATTAAACAAAGGGGGTATTTGGTCTAACAGGTATTATAATTATTCGATAGTTATCCTTGTTGTATAATCAAGGTTTTATTAAGGAGGAAAACAATTTGAGCACTCACTGCGATTATGATAATAAATACAATGAATTGCTGCAAAAATATCAATCCGCCGAGATGGAAAAAAACAAGCTTGCGCGGGAGTTAAGAGTGCTTAAAAGAAACCAAGAAGTCAGCAGGTTAAATATTGATACCCAATCAACCCTTAATAAATTGATCATCAATGAGAAACAGAAGCACGAAATGTATCTTCGCTTGCTTCTTGAAACATGCCCGGATTTAATCTTTATTTTTGGTTTCAGATTTGAATTCTTAATGGGAAGCAAGTCCATTGAGAAACCGTTAGGAATAAGAGACACTTCATTATTAAATGGGCGCAGCCTTGACAGCATCATTGAACGGTATCGCCCTGCTGTATTAAATAATAAAGTGGTCGAACAAATAAGGTGTGTAATTTTAACAAAAGGTAAAACTTCATTTAAGGATGCCGTTGAAGTTTCAACTGACACCAATAAATATAGAGTTAACATACTGCCGTTTTTTCAGGGTGAATCTGAATTTATTGGTGTTTTTGTAATTATGAATGACATTACTGATATTTCTCGAAAAGAAATTGCAGAGAGGGCAAGCCGAGCTAAAAGCGACTTTCTAGCTCGTATGAGCCATGAGATACGCACGCCCATGAATGCTATACTAGGCATGGCAGAACTTTCGCTCCGTGAAGAATTGCCGGATTCTGCTGCAAAATTTGTTATGACTATAAAACAAGCGGGCGTAAATCTTTTAGATATAATCAACGATATATTAGACTTTTCGAAGATAGAAAGCGGTCAGTTAGACATATTGCCCGAAGAATATATGCTGTCCTCTTTAGTCAATGATACAATAAATGTTATTAAACAAAGAACTCTTGATTCACGGCTGCGGCTTGTGGTTGACGTAGACTGCAATATGCCAAGTGTAATAAAAGGTGATGCAGCACGGATACGCCAAATAATCCTTAACCTGCTTAGCAATGCGGTAAAATATACAGATAAAGGTCATGTGTCCTTTTCGTTATCAGAAGAACCTATTGACGAAAATAGCCTTAATTTAATAATAAAAGTTGAGGATAGCGGCAGAGGCATAACTAAAGAAAATATAGAGATGCTTTTTGATGAGTTTGCCCGATTCGATGTAAAAATGAACAAAAACGATGAAGGAACGGGATTAGGACTTGCAATAACCGACAACCTTATCAAAGCAATGAACGGAAAAATTCATGTCGAGTCAGAATACGGAAAAGGCTCAATTTTTACTGTTATACTGCCTCAGCTAATTGCCAACCGAGAAAAATTGGCATGGGTAAACGATAGGGAAAATCAAAATGTGCTTGTTTTTGAACGGCGTGAAATTTGCATAAAATCAATAACACGTGCAATGGATGATTTAGGTGTTAAACATAAACTCGTTTCTTCCTCTTCGGAATTTCACGATGAGTTGACTTGTAATAAGTATTCGTTTGTTTTTTTGGCATCTGCACTGCATGACAGCGTGAAAATGCACTATGGGAACATGGAAACCGACGCAACTATCGTACTTGTCGCAGAGTTTGGAGAAGTAGTCCCGGTAAAAAATGTCAATATACTTACCACACCCATATTTTCTATTCCGTTAGCCAACATACTAAACGGTGTTTCTGATGAATATACCCAAACATTTAATAATAAACTCGAAGCAGGGTTTGCGGCACCCGAAGCTAAAGTGATGATTGTTGATGATATAGATACCAACCTGTTTATAGCAGATAGAATAATGCAGCCATACAACATGGAAATAACTTTGTGTTCTAGCGGCTTTGACGCAATTGATGCAATAACGTCCAGTCGTTACGATTTGATATTTATGGATCATATGATGCCTGAAATGGACGGCATAGAAACTACAGCACGGATTAGAGAAATGGCAGGTAAAGACCCTTATTATGCGGAAGTACCTATTGTTGCCCTAACAGCCAACGCCGTGGACGGTATTAAAGAAATATTTATGGAAAGCGGTTTTAATGATTTTTTGTCCAAGCCTATCGACATAATTAAGCTAAATACAATTTTAGAAAAATGGATACCCAAGGAAAAGCAAGGAAGGCGTCAAGATAAAATTCAAGATCCGTTAAGCAAAACAGAAGCAACTATAAACATACCAGGGATTGACACCGATAGAGGTATTTTTATGACAGGCGGAACAGTTGATAATTACTTAAAAACCCTTACTATTTATCGCAGTGATGGTCTTGATGTGATTAAAAAGATAAAGGAATGCTTGGATGATACAAACATACCATTATTCACAACATATTTCCATGCATTAAAAAGTGCTTCAGCAAGTATTGGAGCCGATGCAATATCTGCTGCTGCCAAGGTATTAGAAGCGGCCGGACTGCAAATGGATATAGATTTCATACAAGCAAACTCTGATAAGTTTTTAACAGATTTTGAAGCTTTGCTTGAAAAAATTAATGAAGTCTTGATAACAGAATCGAAAGCAAAAGAATCAAATGAAATCCCATTTGATATGGATGATTTGAGGGTCGATTTGCTTAAGTTAAAGGCAGCTTTTGACGATTATGATACTCCTGTTATTAATGAAATTTCGATGAAATTAGAAAACATTGCTTACATCCCAGAAATAGGCGATAAAGTAAATGCCATTTTACGATGCAAGCTCATTGGCGAATATGATGAAGCTGTGATGCTGATTGATAATATGCTAAAATAAAACAATTTACAAGACGGAATTCATCCTCAAAAAAGAGGTTAAAATCCCGTCTTTTGCGTTGTGGTAAAGTAGAAAAATCTACATGTATTTATAATGACCTGACTTAATCTATAAAATAATACAAATTAGCCCGCCGCTGCCTTCGTTAATAATCTTTTGCAATGTTTCTTGAAGCTTAATTTGTGCGTCTTCCGGCATGTGATAAAGCTTATTTTGCAGACCGTCTTTAACTAACTCATACATTGACTTGCCAAACATATTAAGTGCCCAAATATTGTTAGGATCTTCCGCTGTTTCAGCTGCAATGTATTCAATAAGGTCTTCACTTTGTTTTTCTGTGCCTACTATTGGGGAAATTTCGGTTTCTATATCTGCCCTAATAAGATGTATTGAAGGTGCGCTAGCTTTCATTTTAACTCCATATTTAGCTCCATGCTTAAATATTACAGGCTGTTCAAGCTTCATCTCATCAAGCTGCGGCGTTACTATGCCGTAACCTTTGCGGCGAACTTCTTCAAGTGCAAACTTAATTTTGTCATATTCCCGCTTTGCTTCGGCTAAAACTTTAATTGTTGATATTAGCTGATATTCACCGCTTATATCCATTCCGGTTGTTTCTGATATGACTCTGTAGAACAAATTGTCATCAACCGCAGCTTCAATATGCGCAGACCCTTCACCTAGGGAAATTCTGTCAACATAGGCTTTTTTGATGTACTCATTCTCTTCCATGCCAACTATGGATTCTTTGATTTCACGTAGCTTCGTTACATCATTCAATACATCTTTTACTACTTTTATCATTTCTTTTTTCAGCCAATGGGTTGTATCAAGTGTTTCAATCCATTTTGGGAAGTTGATTTTAATTTCAAGCAAAGGAAATTCGTACAGAATTTTTTCTAGAATTGAGCTTATATCTTCCGCTTTAAGCTGTGCGCAGTTAACCGCAATTACCGGGACGCCATGTTGAGCGCTTAAATCGCTCTTCAATTTTTCTGTTTCAGGCGCATATGGCTTTGATGTGTTTACCAACACGACAAAAGGTTTGTTCATTTCCTTTAGCTCATTTATGACACGCTGTTCTGCTTCTATGTAGTCTTCCCTTGAAATATCCGTGACCGACCCATCAGTCGTAATAACTATCCCTATCGTTGAATGTTCGGTTATTACTTTACGGGTTCCCAGCTCTGCCGCCTCAAGAAATGGCATTTTTTCTTCCGCCCAGGGAGTTGAAATCATACGAGGCATATCGCCGTCCAAATATCCGTTTGCTCCCGGAACAAGATATCCTACACAGTCTATCATGCGAACTTTAAAGTTTAAACTATCGTCAATCACTATGTCAACAGCCTCGTTCGGTACAAACTTTGGCTCTGTTGTCATAATCGTTTTGCCTGCCGCACTTTGCGGCAGTTCGTCTTTTGCCCGCTCCCTGTTAAAATTGTTTTCAATGTTCGGGATTACTAAAAGATCCATGAATCTCTTAATAAATGTTGACTTGCCGGTGCGTACCGGACCGACTACGCCTATGTAAATTCCACCTGCTGTTCTTTCCGCTATGTCTTTGTAGATTTCGTAGTTTTCCAAAATAAAACCTCCTATTATACAATTAATGTATCGGTACAATTAATGTATGTTAGGAAACTAAGAGATATGCAGAATCCAATAGCTTTTAGCCGTATGTACTTAAAATATTATTGAATTTTTCAAAAAGTTCTTCGTTTTGTTTTATAATTAAATCTAAATTAAGACTATCAATAAACTTTCCGGAATCAGGGTTACTACCCTTATTATAAACTTTATCAGCCTTTTTAAATAAGTGTTTCAACTTGTCCTCTCCTGAATTACCTTTCAATGCTTTGTGCTGAATGGATCTAATGTTCAAATATTTGCAAACGCTTTCTAAGTCAAATAAAAACCAATCTTCGATTGATTCTTCAGCAATTATGTTATACACCTCTTGGACATCTTGAAGCTTAGAAAGCCCTTTCTTCAGATTATCATAGTCAAATGGTGGATTTTGGGCAAATTTACGTGTAAAGATATCTGAATCATAACATAGGAAAATATATGTTGGAATATCTTTTTTCTTTTTATGCAGCAGATAATATTCACATTTTCTAAGCGAATCCTTTTTGAAATTACCAATCCCTTTAACATTTATTATCTTAAATTCTATATTGCTCAACTTTCGCCTGTACTCAAATTTATCTAGAAAGCTATCGTAAAAATATTTGTCGGTATCACCTTCTACAACAAGGACAATAGCACAGATCTTTTCAATCATAGCTACACCCCCATGTACATACGAATCATTTCAAAATCGTCATCATCTCCAGACAAAAGGCTAAAAATATAGTCTCCAAGTGTTTGATCATACTTACTGGCATCATCGATAATTTTTTTAGAACCTTTGCCAACTATGTTGCTAAAGCTTGCAATTCCTTTTGAATTTGGAACTGATATATAAACATTCCCAGGTTTTAAGTATCCAATTAAGTGTGATGAATGGCTACTTATAAGTATTTTACAATCACCTGCAAAATCTGAAAGTATACGTATTAAGCTTTGCAACAAGTCAGGATGAATGAAATTTTCAGGTTCCTCCAAAGCAATTACTGATATTTTATTTATTTCTGCTGACATGACGATTGTTAGTAGGAGAAGAACTCTTCTTGATCCTTCTGACAAAAAGAGAAGCGGAACGGATTGGTTTAGGTTTTCGTCCGTAATGTACATTTCATAGGCTTTATTCTCTATCGTAAAAGGCAATTCTGTATAATTTGTTGCTTCTGTCTGCTCTATTGCTTCTGCCGCATCTCCACTTTCATATTTAGTAGTTGTGCGCTCAACTCTTATATTTTTTATGTCAACTTCGTAAATATCAATATTTATTATATTTGAAAAAAGTGTTTTAAATGCGTGCATCAACATTTCATATTTTTTTGGATACTTAACCTTAATCTTGTATAGATGCCTTGGGATATTTTCGATGCTTTCCATTTCTAGGGACTCAGAAGAAAGCTTTCTATACCTTATAGGAGTCGGGTCAAAACAATTTTCGACATCCATTCTATTTTCCCTATATAGCCCAAGCGAATTGATTTTTTGTATAATATCGTAATAGAATAATTTATCATGGAGCATAAGCTTATTAATAACAAGCTCATCATCATTTATATTTATTGGGCTTGAACATCTGCCACTTGTAGCACTTTTGAATAAAGCCTTATCCTCACTTCTACTAATATGTGTGACAGGTTTAGCACTTAGTTTTATTTTTAAGTGTTCACTAATAATTTTTGCACCTGTGTTAGCATCATTTTCCCACTCAAATGAAAATGCATACTCAACATTGCATAAAGCTTCTTCATGCAGTGCAGTCATTTTTAGTTTAAATTGGCACTCCCTTGTTTTCAGGTATTTGTTGATTGGTATCGCTATTGGATATTGCATCATAGTCTTTTTGTTCCTGGAGGGTGATTTTATAAAATCCATACAAAAATCAAATGCTTCAAGTACATTTGACTTTCCAAATCCATTAGGTGCTACCAAGGCAGTTATATCACTTAAATCTAATTTCACATTAGATAAATTCTTATATCCTGAAATTTCAATGGCATCAATAATCATAAAGTCATTCCTTTGTGCAATTATTTTTTGCTTTTTTTCTAATTTCATATTATAATATACCACTTTTATAGATTATATGCAATATATTATTGCATATAATCTAATTTCACTCAAAACTATACCTAAATATAGAAATACAACCAAGGTATTCGTTTTATGCTATTGCGGATTAATATTGCAAAAACTCAATAAATATTGTATTATACTTAATATTACACCGCAAATTAAATACAACTGCTCATTTTGCGGCGCAGCCCCTTTCTAAGGGGTGAAAGGGGAGAGCTATCCAAATGTCAGAAAATTTATCCGGAATGAAAAGAACTCATTACCTTGGAGATGTTAATGAATCCATGATTGGCGATACTGTTACCGTTATGGGCTTTATAAATAAAAGAAGAGATTTAGGCAAGCTTATATTTATCGCAATGCGTGATAGGACAGGCATTTTGCAAGTAACAATCGACGGCGATAAAGCATCTGACGAGCTGTTTAAAAAGGCAGAGACTGTCAGAGGAGAATATGTAATCGCTGTTAAGGGCATTGTCTGTGCTCGAAATGAAAAGGACATAAATCCGAACATGAAAACAGGCAAAGTTGAGCTTGAAGTTTTAGAACTGCGGATTTTATCCGAAGCGGCTGTTCCGCCGTTCCAAGTTGCTGATACAGGCGTTGCTATTGATATGCGGCTTAAATACAGATATATTGACCTTCGTCGCCCGGAGCTTCAACGCAATTTGTTCCTGCGCCATAAAGCATCTCAATCCGTCCGTAATTTCTTATCAGACGAAGGTTTTATCGACGTTGAAACACCCATGCTTACAAAAAGCACTCCCGAAGGAGCAAGGGATTATCTTGTACCAAGCAGGATTCACCAAGGCAAGTTTTATGCATTGCCGCAATCCCCGCAAATATTTAAACAGCTGCTTATGGTTTCGGGTTTTGATAGATACTACCAAATAGTTAAATGCTTCCGAGATGAAGATCTAAGGGCAGATCGTCAGCCGGAATTTACTCAAATAGATATTGAAATGTCGTTCGTTGATATCGAAGATATAATCGAAGTTAACGAAAGGCTTATGAAAACTCTATTTAAGGATGTTTTGAATTTAGAAATCAAAACGCCGTTCCCACGAATCACCTTTAATGAAGCAATGGAGCGTTTTGGATCGGATAAACCGGATATGCGCTTTGGGCTTGAGATTGTTGATATATCTGACATAGTTAAAGGCAGTGAGTTTAATGCGTTTGAAAATGCGATAACTTCCGGCGGTTCTGTTAGAGGTATTAATGCGACAGGTGCAGGAAATATGCCAAGAAAACAAATAGATTCGCTTGTCGAACATTCAAAAACCTATGGAGCAAACGGTCTTGCATGGATTACAATAACAGAAAAAGGTGAGTTTAAAACCTCCCTATCTAAATTCTTTGATGATGCTAAACTTATAGAAATCAAAAATGCATTTGGCGCAAAAAATGGGGATACTATCTTCCTTTGTGCAGCAAAAACAGACGTTGTGTTAACGGCATTAGGCGCAGTTCGCCTTGAGTTTGCTAAACGCTTGGAACTTGTAAAGCAGGATGAATATAACTTCGTTTGGGTTACAGAATGGCCGCTTCTTGAATGGTCGGAAGAGGACAACAGGTTTTACGCAAAACACCATCCCTTCACATCGCCTATGGACGAAGATGTTGAACTTTTAAAAGCAGGATCGGTTGAAGACCGTATTAAAATACGTGCAAAGGCATATGACTTGGTGCTTAACGGCAATGAAATAGGCGGCGGCAGCCTGCGTATTTATAACAGCCAAATTCAAGAAAAAATGTTTGAAGTTCTTGGGTTCTCAAAAGAAGAAGCACATGAAAGATTCGGGTTTATGCTTGACGCCTTCCGTTACGGAGTTCCGCCGCATGGTGGAATTGCATTTGGTTTTGACCGCTTAGTTATGCTGCTTACAGGCGAAGAGGCAATTAAAGATGTTATAGCGTTCCCTAAAGTTAACGATGCGTCATGCCCTATGACAGATGCGCCTAATGTTGTTGATATCAAACAGCTTGATGAACTTGGGATTGCGGTTAAAGAGACCAAGGAGTAAAAATTATGATTACCTTAAAAGAAATCGACAGGCATAATTTTAAGGAAATAATAGAGCTATCTGTCACAGATGACCAAAAGGACTTTGTTGCAAGCAATATGCGCTCTTTAGCACAGTCAAAAGCTCAGCCGGAATGTATTCCGCTTGCAATTTATAATGGAGAAGATGTCCCGGTCGGGTTTATAATGTATTGTTTAGATTTTGAAGATAACGAATACTGGATATATCGGCTTATGATTGACAAAAATTATCAAGGCAAAGGCTATGGTCGTGAAGCTTTAAAGTGTGTGCTTGAAGAAATTGCAAAAGACAAAAAGTACGACAAGGTCTATATAAGCGTTGTACCGGGCAACGAAGGCGTAGCAAAATTATATGAAGAATTTGGATTTAAACCCGACAGCCGGGTTTTAGAAGGAGAAATTGTTTACTGTTTGCAAAAATAGATATTATAAAACGGGAGGAAAATACTATGAACAAAAAAGTAATAAGCGCAAAAAACGCACCGGAGGCTTTAGGTCCTTACTCACAGGCAGTCAAATGTGGTAATATGTTGTTTTTATCAGGTCAAACGCCAATTATACCGGCTGATGGAACTCTTATCAAAGACGATATAAAAGCGGCAACGGCTCAGTGTTTTGAAAACATTAAATCAGTTCTTGAAGCAGCAGGAGCAAGCCTTGAAAACGTTGTTAAAATGACCGTTTTTCTTAAGGATTTCGATGATTTCGCCGCTATGAACGAAGTGTACAAAAGCTATTTCTCAGGATCTTTCCCGGCAAGAAGCTGTATACAAGCTGCTAAGCTTCCGCTTGACTGCATGGTTGAGATTGAAGCAATTGCAATGGTAGATTAATAAGGAGCATTTTATGCTAGACGTTTGCCTTTTGGGCACCGGCGGGATGATGCCGCTTCCTAACAGATTTTTAACATCACTTATGTGTCGGCTTAACGGCAAAATGCTCGTGATTGACTGCGGTGAAGCTACACAAATAAGCATAGCCCTTTTAGGTTGGGGCTTTAAAAGCATTGATGTAATATGCTTTACACATTTTCATGCAGATCATGTTTCGGGGCTGCCCGGGCTTTTGCTTGCTATGTCAAATTCCGGGAGGGAAGAAGATGTTACGCTTATCGGTCCTCAAGGTCTCAACCATGTTGTTAATGGACTAAGGGTTATTGCACCCAGACTTCCTTTTAACATAAACTGCATCGAAATAACACCGGATAAGTTTTTGGAAATAGCTCAAAACGGAATTTTAACAGCCGGGTTTCAAATAAGTGTATCAAAAGCGAGGCATCAAATTCCATGCTTTAGCTATCGGCTTGATATTTCCCGCAAAGGAAAGTTTGATCCTGAGCGGGCAAAGTCACTTGGAATCCCGTTAAAGGTTTGGAGTACACTTCAAAAAATGGGCTATGCAAAACTTGACGGCGTTGAATATTTTGATCATATGGTAATGGGAGAAGACCGTAAGGGGATTTCTGTAGCGTATTGCACAGACAGCAGGCCAACGAAGTTTTTACCCGAATTCATTAACGAGGTTGATCTTTTCATATGCGAAGGACTTTATGGAGACAATGATAAAAAAGAAAAGGCCGCAGAGCATGGTCATATGATATACAGCGAAGCGGCGGAAATAGCAAAGGCAGGAAATGCAAAAGAGCTTTGGCTTACGCATTTTAGCCCGGCAATGACAAACCCTAAGGAGTTTTTGCGAAATGCTAGGGATATTTTCCCTAAATCGTTTGCCGGATATGACAGGATTTGCAAGACACTTACGTTTGAGGATGAAGCCAAGTAGTAAGAAAGGAGATAACATATGTCAAGTATGCAAGTTATAGCTGTAAGGTACATTCAACAGCTTTCTGAAAATAAGTTAAGCAGCGCAGTAGATTATCTTCGGTTTTTGTGCGAACAAGATCATCAACTAGATGAACTAGATGATTTTGACTATGCTTTATCTCAAGACGCTGATAAAGATAAAAGTACCGAAACCGTGGATTTTGATAATCTTTTGAAAGATTTAGGGATAAGTTATGATGAGCTGCAAGAAAATTGAGTTCAAGAAGTCAGCCGAAAAATTTATCAAAAATCGGTCACGACAAGATCAGTTGAGATTGCTTTCAAAAATATATAAATTGCCTGAAGGTGAGCATATTAAAAAAATGAAAGGCTATGACAATCGCTACAGACTCAAAATTGGAGATTTTCGTGTGATTTATGAAATATATAATGACCCATCAAATGTAAAAAATGATTGTGCTTCTCTTCAATCTATACTACACATTCTAGTTGTCGACATCGGAAATAGAGGAGATGTTTACAAATGATGAATAAAATACTAGCAATAGAAACTTCCTGTGATGAAACATCAGCAGCGATTGTCGCCGATGGCAAGACCGTTTTATCAAACATAATTTCATCACAAATTGACACACATAAAATATACGGCGGGGTTGTACCTGAGATTGCATCCCGCAAACATGTTGAGACAATCAGCGCTATCGTTGACGAGGCTCTTTCAGCTGCTGACACTAAACTCTCAGAAGTTGATGCAATTGCCGTAACATACGGACCTGGTCTTGTCGGTGCTGTTTTGATAGGTCTTTCGTATGCTAAAGGTCTTTCATTTTCGCTTAAAAAACCACTTATTGGGATTAATCATATCGAGGGGCATATTGCTTCGAATTATATCGAAAATCCGGACTTTGCACCCCCCTTTATATGCCTTGTCGTTTCCGGAGGTCATACATACATAGTGCATGTTAAAGATTTTTGCGACTATGAAGTATTAGGCAAAACAAGGGACGATGCAGCAGGTGAAGCTTTTGATAAAGTAGCAAGAGCAGTAGGACTTGGCTATCCGGGAGGACCAAAGATTGACAAAGCCGCAACAACTGGCGATAAAAACGCAATTAAATTTCCAAGGATATATCTTGAAGAAGAAAGTTATGATTTCAGCTTCAGTGGTTTAAAATCAGCAGTCTTAAATTATTTGAACAAATGTAATATGATGGGGCAAGAAATAAACATAAACGATGTAGCGGCTTCGTTCCAACAAGCGGCTGTTGAAGTTTTGGTTAATAAAACAATATCGGCTGCGATTAGAACAGGTGTTAGCAAAATAGCCCTTGCGGGCGGTGTCGCTGCCAATACGTTCTTACGCCATGAAATGTCAAATGCCTGCGCACAAAATAATATGACTCTTAATGTACCAAAGCCTGTTTATTGCACAGATAATGCCGCTATGATAGCTTGTCAAGGATATTTTCGTTATTTGAATGGTGAATTTTCTGAGCTTGATTTGAATGCAGTTCCGGGGCTTGGATTGTAAATTCTTTAAGAATTAGCTGGTTCCTAAATAATATGACATTTTTTGCCGAAAGAAAAGCATGTACAATTTGGAAAAATATGTTAAAATAAGGAGAGTGGTTTCATGGCTAAAACATCTAAAAATAATTACGCAAAGCAGCAAAACAGGTATTCATTAAGAGTTGTCATCTTTTTTGTAGTCTTCTCTGTTTTGGCAATAGCTGCAACTATTATTTGGCAAAACGTTGTGACCCAACAGCAGACAACAATCTCGGCTGACTTTGTTAGAGTTCCGCGTGTCACGACAAGCCTTTTCTCAATTGATGGAGAACCAAGAAGCGTTACCGCCGTTTTCTTTGTTGAGGCAGACCCAGGCATGGCGAATGCAGTGGACAGTGACGTCGTATCATCGCATATTAGAACAATTTTGGCAGGCGGAGATTACTATATGTTAACCGGAACAGAAAGTGTTGAGTACGCAAGAAACCTTATAAATGAAAATCTTCCAAACATGATGGATGTTTCAAATATCGCTAATCTGTATATTGTTGACCTTCAAGCAGGAAACCCAAACAGGTTTTTTATTGATGATGACCCGGTAAGCGGCAGCAGTTTAAATGATTTCTTGAGGGGGCTTCGTTTTAACTAACTGACAGTCACCATTATGCAAATTTGGAATATTTTTCCAATTAAGTATAATCCATCCAAATATTGTTAATTATTTATACATGAAGTTAGATTATATGAAGCATAGAGCAGGGTGATTATTAATATGGAAGACAGGATAATTCTTGTAGAGGGCGATAATTCTAAATGGTATGAGCAAGCGATATTTATAGTACGCAAAAACATCCCTCAAAGCAAAGTGCCGGTTGACTTTGTAGCAGAGGCCGAAAAAATAGTTAATAACTATATGCGCATTAAAACAACCGGCTTTAAACCCAACCATTTAGCGCATAGTTCTAGTGAGGCTGCACCAACGGCTCATGTCTCGCCTTCAAGAAAACCTGCCGCAAAGAAAAAAAGCGGATTTGACACATTTATTAATTCAGTTTTATTTATTGGATGTGTTGCACTTTTAGGGCTTTTGGTGTATGCTTGGATGATGTAGGGTATGTGTACATGCCCTATCATAATTTCGAAAGGGGTAACCTACAATGAAAAAAGTATACATATCTGCGGACATAGAGGGTGTTTGTGACATAGTATCAAGCATCTCTTGCCTCCGCACCAGCCCGGACTTTACATACGCAAGAACACGATTCGCAAACGAAATTAACGCTGCTGCAAGAGCATGTTTTGATTTTGGCTGTACGGACGTCACAATTTGCGAAGGTCATGCAGACATGGAAAATATTATTATCGAACAATTAGACCCAAGGACTAGATTAATATCCGGAGCAATGCGCAAAAGCCTACAAATGGAAGGAATTGAAATGGGATACGATGCATATGTATCATTTGGACATGCAGGCGCAGGGCTTAATATTGACGGCGTGTTAAATCATTGCTATAACGGTAAAAAAATACATAATATACGCCTTAACGGACAAACAATTAATACAGAAACTGTAATAAATGCAACTATTGCAGGGCATTATGGCATACCTTTAATAGCTGTGATAGGTGACAGTGCTGTTTGCCGTGAGGTTAAAGAATTTGTTCCAAATTGTGAAGGAATCGCTGTTAAAGAAGGTCTTTCACGCAGCTGCGCAATATCTTACCATCCTCAGGTTTGCGAAAAAATGATTTACGACGGAGTAACTGCTGCACTTAAAAAAGCGGAAGAAATAAAACCTCTGTTCCTTGGCGATTTAATAACTATGGAAATTGATTTCAAAGAAACCGGAATGGCAGACACAGCAGAGCTTGTCCCTGGAATTGAACGCATAGCCCCAAGAACTATAAGATATACGGGCGAGGCGGAAACTGTATTTAAACTTCAAAATTTGTTAATATACAGGCTTGTCGATAATGTTTAAGAAATATTGGCTTAAATATTAACAACTTCACTTTAAGTGTTAGCAAAACCCTATTGACATAAAGGGTAATCTGTAGTACACTACTTTAACATATAAATAAGGATTTGATAAGCAAGTGATGAGCCGCTGGTCTTTACAAACACAAGCTTCAAGTCGCATACATATTAAACAACAACATGAACTGGCACAGCTTGAACATTTTCTTATCGAAGCTTTACCTTGTTTTTTGTTATTCAAAACATTATAAAAAAGGGGGAATTGAGCTGAAACAGAAGTCTCTTGGGCGCAATTATCGTAAGCTTCTTTTTAAGCGCAGACTAAGATTTTGCATTATAGCTTTTCTTGGCATAACTTTTGTTGCGGGTACAGCCTTTGCCTTTACCGCTAACACCCCTCTACACTTTATAGGCACAACTGCGGTATTCTTTAGCGAAGAAGATATGTCAGAATTTATGCTATCATCTCTTCCGCCGCAAGGCGGCGGCGGTTATGGCGATGAAGAAGATATCGATGATGATGACTATATTGATGACGATGACATCTATGATGATAATGATGCGAATGAAGATGAAGATCGCATAGAGGATGAAGATTTCGACATCGAAGGCACATCGCCCGAAGAAAATGAAAACACAGAAAATGGCTCTAATAATGAGCAAGCAACAGACGACCGAAACACCGACACGCAAAGCGGCGGTAACGATTCGGCTTCCGAATCGCAAGCTGAAACTAATTCAGTCGAATAAACGGTCTATTTGTATATCAATTTCAATACGATTGATACATATTGTAAGTCGATCCTTGAAAACCAGACAGCAATTTAGAGCAATAAGTAATAGGGGAATAATCTATGAATTATTTGGCGTTTGCCATTTAGTTATACGAAAGGGAGAAGAACACATAAGCAAGCAATAAAGGAGATATCCTTATGAACAAATTCAAAAGCAAAAGGCAGTTAACCATAATGGTTGCAGTTTTTGCAGTGGTTTTCCTAGCCAGCTCTGCTTTTGCGTTTGTGTCTGCCAGTCCTTTGGTATTTGAAGGCACAGTTAATGTAAATGCCAGTTTAAGTATGCACATCATTCATTTCGAAGTTGAGCATAGCGACGGTGTCAGCGGAGCAAGGACTACTCCGTATCGTCCGAATAATCCTGATGGAAACTTGGTTAATCCAATGTTTCCGCCTGGTATAAGAAGTGTTGATCACTATTCTGTATTCTCTACACCAGGCGATTACATAATTTGGTCTTTCACGGTGAAAAACACAGGCACAGTCCCAACAAGGATTGATAGCATAGAAATCGTGGAAAGATGGATTGACAGCAACCCAACTATTGGATCTTTTGGAATTATCGGAAGAACCAACGTGGGTCAATTAATCGGAACAGTTGTCCAACCTGAGGATTTTGTCCTTTTGGAAGTTCGATTTGATTGGTGTCCTATTCTTTTTCTAGAATCAGGGTTCACTGGGGATATGCTTGATTTCTATCATGGATTTACAACAACACTTGAATACGGCATGGCGCATTAGTCACTGAGCAAGCCACAAATTCTTTGTTAGGCGTAAAAACTGCAATAGGCTTTAAGAACAAGCTCTAAGTTCAAAATTTTTTAAAATTTTCTTCACTTAACTTTTGTGAAGAAAAGCATCCATTCCAAAAGGATGCAAATATGCGTTTAACCACGATTTTCGTAAAATCGCGGCTGAAAAAGGAGAACCACAACTCCAAAATAAAAGCGGCTGAAAAAAGGGAACCACAACCCCATAATAAAAGCGGCAATATTAACTGCATATTAAAAATTTTGGAGGAATCAATTATGAAAATAAGAAATAAAAAGAAACTTAATGCTTTTATTGCAGTATTCATGGTAGTATTCATGGCTGGCAGTGCATTTGCTCTTTCTTCACAAAGCGCATTAATCTTTGAAGGTACTGTTCATGCTAACACAGCTTTAGAACTTAACATCACTGAATTTTTCCCTATCGGCGTTTCTGCTATCCAACCTTTAGGTCATGTTCCTTGGCCAGATGATGAACACGAAGAAGCAGAAGTTGAAATTGAATCTCCTTTAATGCACTGGGGAATTCTTCCGGGCAACAGAGCAGCTGAATTTGATATAGAGTTTTTCCAACCTAACCAATATATCACGTTTGCTACAGTTATCGCAAACGTTGGTACAGTAGCTGCTGATATCTATGACTTAGATCTTTTCGATTATCATGCAATTCAAGGCGTTACTTACAAATTAGAAATCCATGAAGACGAATGCTGGGCTTCTCCTTCTAACGTACTTTTACCAGGCGGAAATCACCCAGTTATAACTCTTAACCCAGGTGATGAAGTATGGGCAAGAGTTACTGTTGCATTCCTCACTGATGGTCCTCTTGATAACACATGGCAAATCGACACTGGTTACAATCCTGCAACATACAGATTGTCAGTGGACTACAGAGCTGCTTTAAGCCTTTGGGATTAATTCGAAGCTTTATTACAAGCAAATATCAACGAAACATTTTTTTACTAAATACTTACTACAAAACAGCGGCTTCTCCCTTTCGCCGCTGTTTTGTTTTGGTATTAGGCGTGTTGTACATTGTATTACAAGGGTAACTGTTGGAGGATTATAAGATGGCAAAACTTGGCTTAATTTATACAGGAATAACATGCGTGGTGCTTATATTGGTACAAACCACGTTTTTTTTTGTACCGCCAAGTTTACTTGCGATTTTCAGATGGGGAATTAGGCCGGGAATTTATGCTTTACTGTTATTAGGCGTCGTCGCCTTTTTCGGTAAGGATTCAAGACCTATTCGAAAAGCATATCATTCAAATATTGTAGCAATAATAGGACTGCTTTTGTTCGGCTCTATGATAATTATTGTTTCTGTAATTTTTGGCGGAGGGCGCAACGCTATGATGCCCAGTTTTTGGATGATACTGCCCAATTTATGGACTATGATTCTGCCACTTTGTCTCGTAGAAACTGTGCGCTATCGGCTTATAAAGAATACAGATAAAAACAATAGAATCTGGATAGCATTTTTATTAAGCTTTGCTTTCGCTTTTGCAAACTTGGACGAGTTAAGAATGGCACTTAACTCTGAAAATCATGAATGGATTAGCTTTTTCTTTGAAAGCATTTTACCTGTGTTGACAGCAAGCATTCTTGTATCTATAATTGCTATAAACGGAAGTCTTTTTTCAGTTTTATTGATCAGCTTTGTTTATAATTTAGGCGGAACTTTTTCTCCGTTACTGCCATCTATTGACAGAATCGCATGGTCGCTCGTTTTATACGGCATGATGTTTGCCGTAGGCATCTTAAACTACTATTTAACAGATGACAACAGTGCAGCACAAAGAAAAAGGGTAGCCCGCACAGTTAAGCATACTTCAGGCGGTCCTGCAAAGTACATTATAGGCATCCCCGTGTCGATATTTACCATCGCCTTCTTTCTTCAAGTATTTGCCATATATCCGGTAGTTATTTTAACCGGATCAATGACAGGTTATATTGATATGGGAAGCATGGTTATAATGCGAAGAATCCCCCCTGATGAAACTCTTCATAGGGTACAGGTTGGAGATGTCCTGCATTATCGATTTAGAGGAATTGAAGTTGTGCATAGAGTCAGAGATTTCACGTATGATAATGATGTGCGTTTTTATGTGACGCAAGGAGATGCAAACGAATTTCCTGACCCTGACTTACTAGCGATGGAAGATGTACTTGGAACCCCAATATTTACGATACCTTTTGTCGGTTATCCCAATATAATATTTAGGTCAATCTTTGGAGGGATTTTTTGATTAATAATAATGATTTAGATGGTCTAAAAACGCCAAAAGACATTTTAACAAGACCCAAAGACCTCAAAAAATGGTCTGTACCAATTATCAGCGGACTTATCCTTGTATTTACCGTAATTTTAGCAGTTATCTATGCCTTTTCTCTTACGCACGAAGGGGATTTAATTACTGCTACCGGGCGTAATAATGTTGATTTTGGTGTGCATTATCATGAAAATGAATTTTTTGGAGAGAATCCTGTACCAAACAATTTGCATTTTTTGGGTCATTTTACAGATTTCATTGAAATATTTAGCAGTTTTTCGGCTGATTTCAGCGATGAGTTCGATATAAGCTACCAATATATTGCTCAAAAACGCTTTGTTATTACGCATACATCCGGCGGTATAAGCTCTGTTATTCATGAACAAGTTTTGGATATATCCAATGCAAGCGGCAGAATTTTTGGTAATAGTCTTGAATTTTTAAGTGACAGCGGCGATGATTTGCCCGGAGGAACATACGTGATTTACCCGCAGGATTATATGGATAAATTCCTTGAATTCCTGGTATATAACGACCAGCATTTAGGCGTTGATACAGGCGGAGCACCGGCATTTCGTAATTTTTCAGCTACGCTGTTTATTGAATTCACCTACCAAATAGCTGCTTTCCCTATTGGCATAACAGAAAGCAGTATGCGAGGGTTTCAACTGCCAATTGGTGACGATGTTTTTACCCTTACAGAACTTGGAACACCGGGCTTTACTTCCTCTTTAAACCTATCCCCGGAAGTACGTGAAGTCAACAATTTTATGATTATAATATTTGTCTTAGTGTTTGCATCAAGCGGGCTTGGTTTGTTTATTGGAATATCACGCCTTTCTGTTGATCCCAATGAGGATCGACAAAGAGCTAACACAATCTTGAGAAAATATGCTAGTGAAATTGTTATTTCAAAAACCTCTTTGGATTTATCCGGCTATAAGATTATGGAAGTAGACGAATTTGAAGAGATTTTAAAACTGGCGATTAATTTAAACAAGCATATTATTTGCTTCCGCAGCAGCATTAAAGCGGAATTTTGCACTTTGATAGATGAATATGCTTACTATTATGAAATAACTTACCCTGAAAACTTATCAAGCATTAACCATCATATAGTGAAAGGCGATTACTTATGATGAAAAAACTATACAGATTTGAAAATACAGGAGAAAACATCTTATGACGATACTTCTATCTTTAGCTCCGATATTAACACTGCTCCTTTGCCTAATATTTTTTAAGATGCCGGCAAGTAAAGCAGGGGCAATTTCTATGATTTTCGCCTTTATAATTGCGCTTTCCTTTTTTGGAATAGATTTTTTTGGTATGTCAGTCGCTATGGGAAAAGGGATTACACTTGCGTTTTTTGTTTTGCTAATTGTATGGGCTGCCCTTTTTCTTTATCATTTAGTCGATGATTTTAAAGCACTTGATGTTATCAATAAAAATATATTGATTTTTGTCAAAGATAAGTTCGTACAGTTCCTGCTGATAGCTTGGCTGTTCTCTGCTATGTTACAGGGAATTGCCGGCTTTGGAGTCCCCGTAATAATAACTGTCCCTATTTTAATTTCACTTGGATTTAACCCTGTCACGTCTGTTGTTGCCGTTTTAATTGGACATTCGTGGGCAGTAAGCTTCGGCTCTATGGGTTCATCTTTTTACGCAATTTTCTTAATGACCGGGGTTCCTCAGCAGTATTTAGGTTTTGCTTTATGGATTTTTGGAACTACTGCAATGATCTTAACAGGGCTTGCTGTTTGTTATCTTTACGGTGGAGTCAAGCAAATGTTCAAAGGGCTTGTATACATTTTACCGGTAAGTGCGTTAACATCTGCAACAATTTTTTTAACTGTAAATTTACAGTTGTTTTCACTTGTAGGCTTATCGTCCGCACTGGTCGGGTTAATAACAATGTACACAATATACCGACTTAGCGCAAAAAAAGAAGGCAAGGACAAGCTGTATTCCTCGTCACTTAATTTATGGCAGGCGGCCTTACCCTATTTTTCGGTAATAGTTTTAACACTTTTAATCCAATCTTTAGGCATCAAAAATATCGCAGCGTTATCTTTTAGCTTCCCCGGGTTTACAACAGAACTTGGTCATGTAGTAAGCGCAGAGCCCGCATATTCAACAATCAGACTGTTTGGTCATCCCGGACCTATTTTGTTCTCTGCCGCCGGGATTGGGGTATTAACTTACAAAATAGCCGGTGTATGGGATGTTAAAATATTTAAAGGTACTGTTAAAAAAACCTTCGCCCGCTGTGTTCCAACCTCATTAAGCTTGCTCTGCTTAATAACTATGGCAGTAATAATGATGGATTCAGGGATGACAACAGAGCTCGCAACCAGAACCGCAGAGGTATCAGGAAGGTTTTATCCTATTTTCGCACCGCTTTTTGGTGTCCTTGGAAGCTTTATAACAGGCAGTAACACGAATTCAAACGTCCTGTTTGGGCAATTTCAATATACAATCGCAAAAAATCTTGGCGTAAGCACAGCTGTTATGTGTGCGGCACAGTCAATCGGAGGCTCTATAGGCGTAAGCACAGGCCCGAATGGTGTATTAATGGGCGCAACAGCATCAAAGCTTGTTGGACAAGAATCGTTAATATATAAGAAAGTATCATGGATTGCGCTGTTAATAGCACTTGCTCTTGGAATTTTAAATTTCATATTGTTGGAAGTGCTGCAATTAAATATAGGGGGCATATAGGATGAATTTTATAAAAAAATTGTTGTTATCTAAGAGTTTTCAACTGATTTTATTCGGCATAGCTTTTGCTTTTATCTATACTTCAATACATTCCGGGGATATGACTTTAGGCTATGTCGGGATTTTGATAATCATTGCTGATGCTGTGTTTATTTTAGTGACATAGCAAGAACCTGTTTAACGATATATTAAACAGGTTCTTGCTATGAGCAGCAGCACTAAATATTGTTAAAAATATTACTTAGATCTATATCAAGCTGTTCAGCTGAAGAAAAATGGATAGTTGTTATACCTAAGCAATCAGCAGTATTTAAGTTATCAATATTATCATCAATCATTATTGCATTCACAGGGTCTACGCAAAGCTTCTTAAGGGTAAGCTCAAAAATATCAATGTTTGGTTTTGCTTTTCTCTCTTCGCTTGATACTATAATTAACTCAAATAATCCTTCAAGGGAAAAGTCATTTATAATTTTACGAACAAACTTTGACGGTGCATTTGTCAAAAGTGCGACTGGATTCGTTTTTCTATACCTTTTTATTATTTCAACTACTTGAGAATTAATTGATACTAATTCCATCCAGGAATCTTCAATTTGCCTAGGAGAAACCCCGGTTTTATCTGATAACATTACAAACATTTCTTCTTGCGTTATACTACCGATATCAGCCTTTGATACAATTTCTTGTTTAACTTGCTTTGCCTCTTCTTTTGAAAAGTATCTTTCCAACCAAAAGGGAGCGATTTCAGAGCAAATTACTCCAAAAAAATCAAAAATAATAACGGCATCTTTCGTCATAATAATTCTCCTTTCTAAATTTTTATGTCTACACGCTCTATGCAAACAGTATTTTGTTAGGTATTATTTTTTTTATTTCTTCCAGATATGTGTTTGACGGATTTGAATTTACAATCAATGTAAAGTCATCATCATAATCAGCAAGTTTTGACTCTAAAGATATTCCAAATTTTGAATCGTCACACACAAAAACTTTTCTCTTCGACAAGTTTAGCGCACTTATTTTGCAGCCTACTTCATCATTGCTGTGTGTTGTTATTCCTGAATCAATATGAGCACCGTTAAGCCCAATAAATCCAACATCAAACTCGTCTCTTACGCTCGAAAGGTTTGTTAGAATATTTTGATCGTTATCAATTGGTACAATTGCTTGCGTTGAAGTTCTAACCTGACCATACGGTATGTATAACTTTACTGAAGAAAATCTATCATCAAACCCCATAGAGACGCAGCAAGTAGTAATAATATTTGCTATTTCAATAGAATTTGTTGCAATTGAAATGTTCGATAAAGATCTCATTTCCACTTTTTTGCAAATAATGTTTGCAATTTCTTTTGTTGTTGAACCTGCATCTAAGTAAATATACATATCATTTTTCAACAAACTGGAAGCTTTACGAGCAACCATAACTTTTTGCTTGTGGTTAAGCTCATTTTTCCACGAAGAGTGTTCCTCTATTAGATATAGTTCATATCCATCATAGGACAA
Organism: Defluviitaleaceae bacterium; assembly: GCA_009784685.1. Classification (GTDB taxonomy): domain Bacteria; phylum Bacillota; class Clostridia; order Lachnospirales; family WRBF01; genus WRBF01. The sequence continues at coordinate 36,933 of WRBF01000003.1, forward strand.
TCCGGGTATTAAATTCCTTTGAGTAATTAAGTTTAAGATGTTTTCAAATTCTAAATCAGATAGCGCTATTTCTGAGTTATGCGAAATCAATTCTTTTAAAGAGGATATAGATATCGGATTTTCTTGTCTATGAGGAAACACAGCTTTTCTTATAAGGCTAGCAATTATAGTCAACAAGGACTCTGCTTCTTCAATTGCTTGAGTTGGCTTAATTAATTTAGGCTCGTGATATCGTTTTAAGTCACGGCATATCAACGCAAATAGCTCTGATGAAATATCATTAGCCATGTGCTTAATTGCACCCTCTGAAAAATTTGAAATTTTAATATATTTTCTACTGCTCATTTCTGGAAAATATTCTTCTAGCGATATGTCATCAATTAATATTGGCAGGACAAAAACTCTGCTTAGCTCTCGTTCTTTTTTTAACGCCCATTCAACTTCTTGTTTAACCCATTTTGATTTTGCAGCCAGTTCGCTAATAAAAAGTAGAACATAATCCACATCGCTCTTTATAGCTTTTTCAAGAACATTAGAAAGATTATCTCCAATTAAAATATTGTTTTCGTCTATCCACCCTAATATGTGATTTGGAAAGCTATTTTTGATTTCCCTAACTAACGGTTTATGATGACTTTCATGGCTCATAAAAATTTTCATAAGTTAATCACCTCAAAATATAATCTGCGCCCTTTATTATAGACAATATACTCCAAAACACTACCGCCAAACTTGACATTTTCCGATAAGCTGCGTTGCCGGAACCTCGCCGTACCTTCGGGTACGCCGAGAACCCGTCGCCTTGCTTATCGAAAAATCTCTGCGCTTGGTCGGTAGCGTTTTAAAGTATAACGTCTATAACTTTTACAACTGCCCTTCGATAACTTCCCTCGCCTTAGCAAGTGCCGCCTCAATCTTATCAAATTCAACGCCGCCGCCGGCTTGAGCAACATTAGCTTTGCCTCCGCCTTTGCCTCCGACAACTGCTATCGCTTCTTTAGCAATATTTCCCGCATGGATACCTTTTTTGACTACATCATCGGTTGCCATTACGACTATGCTTATTTTGCCTTCAAACCCTGCCGCTAAAGCTACTACACAAGTGCCTAGCTTATCACGCATTTTGTCGCCGTGTTCTCTTAAAGCTGCGACATCTGTTTCTTCTAAATAAGCCGTTATAACAGGAATATCTTTAATGTTGATCACCGCATTTGATATAAGCTCGTCAACAATCCCGCCTGACATTTTAGATTTCATCTTGCTAATTTCAACTGATTGCTCTTTAATCTGTGCCATAATTGAATTAACCTTTTGAACAACATCCTGAGGCTGAGTCTTAACGGCTTCGCTAATTTGAAGAAGCTTGCTTTGAGCTTCTTTGTAGTGATTTATTGCATTTTTCCCCGTAACGGCTTCAATGCGCCGCACACCTGATGCAATGCCTGTTTCAGATAAAATAGCGAAACAGCCAAGTTCAGATGTATTTTTCACATGTGTACCGCCGCAAAGCTCGATACTGTAATCTGAAACGTTTACGACACGCACAATCTCACCGTATTTTTCACCAAAAAGTGCGCTTGCGCCTTCTTTTTTCGCTTCGGCAATTGATTTTTCAGCCGAGCTTATATCAAGACACTCAAGTATTTTCTCGTTAACTTTTCTTTCAACTTCATCAAGCATTTCACGGCTTAACGGCTCAAAGTTTGTAAAGTCAAAGCGGAGACGGTTTGCATCAAGACTTGAACCTGCTTGCTCTACGTGGCTGCCCGCCACTTCTTTAAGTGCCTTATGGACTAAATGTGTTGCTGTATGATTGCGGCATATATCAAGATGTATATTTTTATCGACGATCGTCTCTGTTATATCGCCTACTTTTAAGCTGCCCCTTGTTACCGTACCAATATGCGCTTCTCGTTCTCCTGATATTAAAATACAGTCAGTTACCTGAACTTCACCGTTTTCGGTTTTAATTATGCCTATATCGCCTTTTTGCCCGCCTTTTTCAGCGTAAAACGATGTTTTATCAGTTATAACCGATACATCCATCCCCTTGTTTATAACATCTACAACTTCATCACCGGAGATAAGAGCGACAATTTTTGCATTTTCCAAATATATATTTTCATAGCCTGTAAATTCCGTTGCTTTAGAATCGCTTCCAAGCTTATGATAAACTGTTGTATCTGCCCCCATATAGCCTGTCTCTTCCCTTGCTGCCCTCGCCCGCTCTCTTTGTTTTTCAAGCTGTTCTGAAAATGAAGTTTCATCTACTGTTATGCCATGTTCTTCAAGAAGTTCTTTCATAATGTCGAGCGGAAGACCATAAGTATCATAAAGCTTAAACGCTTCTTGTCCATCCAATATGCTTGGATTATCACCTTTAAGCGTTGTCATTTTTTCAATTGTATCTTTCAAAATTGATGACGCATGGCGAATGGTATCGTTAAATTTTTGCTCTTCAGCAGCTATAATTTTGTGAATATGATCCCGCTTTTCACTAAGTTCAGGATAGGCATCTCCGGAAACTTTTATCACAACTTCACTTAAATCAGCAAGAAAAGATTTATCAGTATTTAAAATACCAAGTGCCTGACCATGTCTTAACGCACGGCGAAGCAATTTACGAAATACATAACCCCTGCCTTCCCCAGACGGCATAACACCGTCTGCAGTCATAAACGTAATCGCTCGGATATGGTCTGTTATAACTCTTATGTGAACATCCATATTTTCATCTATGCCATATTTTACATTAGCAGCCTTGCAAATATCATCACGTATAATCTTCAAAGTGTCGATGTCAAAAATAGAATGCACTCCTTGCATTAAAAGTGCAAGACGTTCAAGCCCCATACCTGTATCAATGCTCTTTTTTTCAAGAGGAGCATATGATCCGTCTTCCTGCTTATCAAACTGTGTAAAGACAAGATTCCAAAACTCCATATACCGCTCACAGTCACAGCCTACAGCGCAAGTATCTTTGTCACAGCCGTATTCAACACCTTTGTCGTAATATATTTCGGAACAAGGTCCGCAAGGCCCAACGCCTACTTCCCAAAAATTATCCTCTTTGCCAAGCCGAGTGATTCTTTCTTTAGGCAGCCCTATTTTCTGATGCCAAATATCAAAGGATTCATCATCATCAAGATAAATTGAAACATGAAGCTTGTCTATCGGAATTTCCATTATTTCCGTTACAAATTCCCAAGCCCACACTATACTCTCTTCTTTAAAGTAATCACCAAAAGAAAAATTGCCCAACATCTCGAAAAAAGTTCCATGTCTTGTTGTTTTTCCAACATTGTCAATATCGCCGGTTCTCATACACTTTTGACAAGTAGTAACACGCTTTGACGGGGGAGTTTCTTGCCCCGTAAAATAAGGCTTAAGCGGTGCCATACCTGCGTTTATAAGTAAAAGACTTTTATCATTCTGTGGAACAAGCGGGAAACTCGCCATTTTATAATGGTTTTTCCCTTCAAAGAAAGATAAGAAGCTTCCTCTAAGCTCGTTTAGCCCTAGGTTTTTCATTTTTAGTTCCTCCTGTTTAAGCAGTCTTAACTATACCCCTGCACCAAACACAAGACAATCTTTGCAGTCTTTTTGGTGCAATGGTAATATTCTATAATATACACCATATTGTCAAATAAAAACAGCCCCTTTTACATTAGCGGGGCAAAAAAGTGCAGTATCGCATCAATAAACTCATTCAAAAAAGTTCTTTTTTCACTGAAAACCTCGCGTCCGTCGGACATAGTTTTAAGTGCATCTTCTTTTACATCTTTTATAATGCTTGAATTATACAAAAGTGTTGCACATTCAAAATGCAGATAAAGGCTTCTGTAGTCAAGGTTTATTGTCCCTACAACTGCTATTTCATCGTCACAAACAAAACTTTTCGCATGAAGAAACCCTAGGGAATACTCATAAATCCTTATCCCAACATCAAGCAGATATCTGTAATAAGAGCGAGTTAGCCTGTAAACAATTTTTTTATCAGGAATGCCCGGGGTTACAATCCGAACATCAACGCCTCGTTTAGCCGCCATTTGAAGCGCATGAATCATTTTTTCGCTTATAATTAAATATGGCGTAAATATGTAAACATAACTCCTCGCCTGATTAAGTATTTCAATATAAACATTCTCTCCTAACTGCTCACCATCAAGCGGCGAATCACCGTAAGGAAGAACAAGTCCGTCGCTTACCGGCTTTTCGGTTGACATATTCTTATATGATGTATAATCATCAATGCGTTCGCCGGGTTTACAAAAAGCATCCCAAGTTTCAATAAACATAAGCGTAAAGCTCCAAACAGCATCACCTTTAAGCCTAACGCCGGTATCTTTCCAAAGACCTAAGCGGTCGTTTAAATTGATGTATTCATCAGCAATGTTCATACCTCCGTTAAATGCCGTATGCCCGTCTATAACCACGATCTTTCTATGATTGCGGTTATTCATAAACCCTGACAAAAAAGGGACAATAGGGCTGAACCGAACTATTTTAATATTTTTTGATCTAAGATCAGCTATGTAAGAATTCGTAAACAGCTTAAGAGAGCCAAAATCATCAAAAATCAATCTAACATCCACACCATCAGCTGCTTTTCTGATCAAAATTTCAATAATTCTATCCCACATTTTGCTTTCAGATATAATAAAGTATTCAACAAAAATGAATTTTTCAGCGGATTCAAGTTCGGTAAGCATATCTTCAAACATTAACTCGCCAAAAGTATAATACTTTGCCCCGGTATTTTCAAATGCCGGATAAGATGAAGCACGCCTAATATACTGTATAAGCCCCGCAGATCTGTCACATCCTACCCGACAGCTGCTTGATTTAACACTGTCGCAATCCAAAACATTTGCAATAAGTGCATGTTCTTTCATCATGGCAGCTATTTTTCTCGTAGGGCGTTTATCCCCGTACAGAAGATATACAATCCCACCAAACACAGGAAATGACATGACAATAATCAGCCACTTAACTTTGTACGCAGAGGCTTTGTCTTTTTGAATTAAATCTAAAATAACGAAAAAGCTGATTAGATAAAAGATAATGGAAAGAGCCGGAAGATGATTAGCTATCCTATTTGCCACTGCTATAAAAATTATAACTTGAGCAATAATCAAAACAACGAAAAAAATGATTATGTTAAGCCTTGTTGTTATGCTTTTCCAAATCTTCATCTGATTTTCTCTCTACCCTTCTTCGTTTACTGCTATTTCAAGCTTTTCTCGGGCAATTTTTGCAATATAAAGCAGATTGCCATTTTCCGCCACATATCTATAATGCTCTTCTTGTTTTTCAGTATCATTTACTCCTTCATACGCCATAGCTAAGTTATAATTAGCGTATACTCTACCGTACTTAGTTTCCGATTTAAGCTGCGTATGAACTTTATAAAACTCTAGCGCTTTTTCATAGCGTCCATTAGCTAAATGGAATGCGGCGTCAAGGTCTTCAATAGCAAATTCAAGCCATTTTTTGTTTGGAGAATCTTTAAAGACAGCAAGATATTCCTTTATAGCTTCATAATGCTTAAGAGCCCCACCAATATTACCCTTTTGCAGCTGAATAGAGCAAATATTTGAGTGAACAATTGTGTTAAAAACGAAGTCGTTGCTGTTTTTTTCTTTAAGATTTATGCTTTCAAGAACTTCGATAGCTTTGTCAAAATCACCATTTGCATAATATCCTGTTCCCAGATTGTTTTTTGCAAGCCTTAAAACATTACTCTTTTTCATAATCGAGTTCTTTTTAACGGCAAATTCAGCAAGCAAGCTGTTAACTTCTTCTTTAGCTTTTTCGATAAAGCGAACCGGGTCACACTCATCATAAAGAATGTTTCGGAAGTTATCCGGCTGTTTAAGCGTCTTTATAAATTTAACAGCCAAATAAAGCAAAACTAAAGCAACTGCAACCATAACGCCATAAGTCGTTACAAGATCAGCCGCTCCTTCAACAGTTATTATAAATTGTACAAGCAAGTATGCTCCCATACTTACCAGGGCGATTATTATTACGTTATATATGTTGATTCCTTTCATTTGTGGACAACACCTTTCTGGATTGATAAAATATCATCTTGAGAGATTCTATATTTTGATAACTCAATTGAAACAGATTTATCCATGCAGCTCAACCCCATCTCTGATAACATTTTGATAGAATGGGAGTATATGTGAATAACGATCAAACTATGAGCCAAACAAAATTACTTTTTTAAGCTTATCACCTAAAGTATCTTTTGCGGCATTTATAACTTTTTGTGTTACGGCATTCACACATTGGTCTGTAATATGTCTGTGTCTCATGATAAACACTCCTCCCGTCATAGCTTTTCTAAAAGGGCTTAAACTTAACTACAAACAACTTTCTCCCCCTCAAACAAATAAAGCAAACACTCCTTAACCTTCTTCCCAGTCCCCCGCTCAATCCCTTCTTTATAAAGTTCCATCTGCATTTTATATCTCGCTGCAATTTCCCCTTCTGAACCTTTGTCTGACTTATAATCAACGATTATAATTTCGCCGTCTTCTTCAAAATAACAGTCGATAACGCCCTGTACTATAACAGCTTGTTCACTTTCTAAATGTTCTTCGCCGTAAATCGTATGAGGCACTACATCCATTATAAACGATACCTCACGCTTTACGCTACTGCTATTTCGCATTCTTTCCGCAAGTTTTGAATTGGCGAAGTTATATATTTTTTCTACAGGTATTGAAAGCGCAAGCTTTTCACTTAAAATTTGCTTACTAATCAACTCGATTATCAGCTCTTTTATATCTGAAATACCCCTGTGCTTATCAAGGTCGATATGCTCCATAACTGTATGAATTGCCATCCCGCGTTCACTGCCTGTAACAGGCTTTTTCCCCGTTATAAAATCGGGAAGAATCGGAGCTAACGATCTTTTAAACAATGGCTCGGCATCTGTTGTCTCTGTTAAGCTTTGATAAATACGCTTTGCCTCTGAAACAGAAACTTTTGCACGGATTGCACAGTCACTTTTATAAGGGTAAGCCCAATCGAACTTGCTATTTATTTCAGATAAAATCTTTTTGTCAGCACTGTTTTTTATTTGGATCAAATCTTCGCTTTGATCTACTATTTTGCTTGCATTGCTTGCTGTCAATACTTCATCTTTGCTAAGATATGATACATCAAATTTTGTATCAAATGCAAGATAATCAGATCTTTTAACGGATGTCATTATCAAATCTAAAAAATTATCCGTTTGGGCTATGAAATGCATAGGAAGTTTTATTTCTTTCCGAGTTGAATATCGCTCCCATTTAGATTTGCTTTTTTCCACATCTTTTACTGTTCCTGTGAAAATCAGCTTTTCTTTCGCTCTGGTCGCTGCGACATATAAATTTCTTAACTGCTCGCTTGTATCATCAAGTCGTGCCTTACATTTAAGGGCTGTCCTTGATATCGTATCAATCCGATACTTTATGTCATCCTTAACAGTTAAATACCTCAAACCAAACCCAAGGGATGAGTTAAAAAGTATTGGTTCGGATTCATCCTTCCTATTAAATTTCGATCCTGTGCGGCATACAAAAACAACAGGGAATTCAAGTCCTTTACTTTTATGTATTGTCAAGATGCGTACAACATTATCACCTTCTGACAAAAGACTTATATCTGCATCATCAGATTTCGCTCTTTTAAGCCTTTCTATATATTTCACAAAGTTAAATATGCCTTTGTAGCTTGACTTTTCATATTTAAATGCATATTCTTTAAGGGCTAGAAGGTTCATCTGCCGCTCTTTACCTTTTAACATAACACCGACATAGTTTAAATATCCCGTCTCGGTCAAAACTGTATCAAGAAGCTGGCTAATAGGGGTTGTTAATGCAAGTTCTTGCCATCTATGCAAGTCGCTAATGAACTTTTCAAGTTTTTCATACAGCGGGTTGTTTTTGTTTGGTTCACCGCTAATATAAACGATAATTTTATTATAAAACCCGTGATTATCAAATTCACTTGGTTCATCTAATACACCAAGACCGCATAACTGAACCATTTCATCCGCAGTAACGCTATAAACAGGGGAATATAAAACTGCCGTAACCGCTATATCTTGCAATGGATTATCAATTATTTGCAAGAAACTGAGAACGACCTTCACTTCAAAAGAGTCAAGATATCCTCCCTTCGCCCCAACATAAAGCGGGATACCTGCTTTTTTGAAAGCTTCATCAAAATAATCGGATACGCTTTTAACCGAGCGGGTTAAAATTGCTATATCCCCATATTTTATATTTCTTAATCCATCTATTTTCTTATCAAAAACTTGAAGCGGGCTATTGCCATTTACCATTTCTTGAATATAATTTGCAACAGCGATTGCTTCTATTTCTGCTGATTTCAAGTCACTACTATCTTCATCAAAACCATTTGAATTAGATGTTAAGTCATCATTTATTTCAGCTTCTTCTATATCATCAAAATGTTCATAGCTTTGCGCTATTTTGTCAGACGAATCAATTATTAAAATTTCGACAGCACTTGCATTCTCTTCTTCAAGTGATAAATTGACATTTGTATTTCCGCCGGTAAGCTCTTCTTTTTCGCTGTAATCGGTACCGCCGTACTGCTCGGTCAGAAGTTGTTTAAACAAAAAGTTTACGCTGTTTAAAACAAATGCGCTGCTTCTAAAGTTACCGGAAAGATCTATTTTTTGGTTTGGGCTTCCCTCTTCATATAAATAACTCTTATATTTACTGGAAAAAAGCTCCGGTTTTGCTTGACGGAAGCGGTAAATACTCTGCTTCAAATCTCCGACCATAAAGCAGTTATTGTTCGAAACGCACTGCAAAATCAGCTCTTGGAGCTCGTTAATATCTTGATATTCGTCAACCATAACTTCGGCAAATTTTTCACGCAAATTTAATGCTGCTTGTGATAAAATTATGTTTTGGCTTGTTGAATTTTGATCTAAAAGGCACTTAATGCAATTCAGCTCAAGGTCGTTAAAGTCAAGCAAGGCTTTGTCTTTTTTCAGTTCGTTGTATTCGCTTGTAAATTCTTTTGTAACACGACATAACTCGTCTATTATTTCATATGCTGCTTTTATGTCGTTTATAAGAAGGCTTCCGCTCTTCATAAAAAAATTTGTGATAAGCTTTTTAATTGCATCCTTAACCGATTTAGTTCTAATATCTTTAACATGTTCATGAGCTTTTGAATCTTTAACTTTTATGCCTTTTGCCGCCTTTAGAGTTGCAGGCTTATAGCTTTTAGCCGCATTTACTATATCATCAAATGTACTATATTCGCTTTCAACCGTTTCAAGGATAACTTCAAGCTGTTCAATGTCGTCTTCAAGGGCTTCATCGTAGCCAAAAGCTTCACTTCTTGCGATATTTAAAAGCTCATTACATGTTGAAATCGCACCGTTAAGCGCAATTCGGACCTCATCTTTAATAATCAACGCCCAAGGCGTATTATTAAGTGTATCTGTATCTGATAAGTTAAACTCATTTTTATGTTTTTCAATCCATTCATCATGCCAATATGTAGAGCTTAGAAATTCATAGAGTTTAAGAATTGTCTCTCTAAGAGTTTCCGCATCTCCTTTTTCAGAAAAAGCCTGATACAGTTTAGCAAACTTGCCGTCTTCATCCGGCTTAACATATTCTCGATTCAATATGTTATCCAGAGCTTGTATTTTAAGCAAGTCACTCTCAGCTTTATCAGCAGTTTTAAAAAAAGGATCAACACCTATTGCAAAGAAATTCGTGCGGATTACATTTAAGCAAAATGAATGAAGGGTGCTTATTTGAGCTTTATTAAGAAGCAGCGACTGTTTTCTTAAATGCTCATAAAGGATTTTGTTTTCAGATATTTGATCAGCAGCAGGTGCAGTAAGTTCGTTAAGCCTTTCATATATTGCATTTGAAATTCTGAGCCGCATTTCAGTAGCAGCGGCATCGGTGAAAGTTACTACCAAAACTTTATCAATATCAAGAGGCTTCTTGGGATTAGTTATAAGCTTGATTATACGCTCGACTAAAACAGCTGTCTTGCCTGAGCCTGCGGCGGCAGATACCAGCAGGTTGCATCCGGTTGTGTTAATTGCACTTTTTTGTGCAGGTGTATAGTCAAAACTTTTTGATATCTGCATTTATTATGTCTCCAACATGATCCCAACCGGGCAATGGTCGCTTCCATAAATATCAGCGTGAATTTCCGTATGGGTTACTTTGTCTGTCAGTCTATCTGATCCTAAAAAATAATCAATCCGCCAGCCGACATTTTTTTCACGAACTCCGGGCATAAACGACCACCATGTGTAAGCATCATGCTTGTCCGGGTTGTAATATCGGTAAAAGTCTGTAAAACCTGATGCTAAAAGAGCAGTCAGCTTGCCCCTCTCTTCTTCTGTAAACCCTGCGCTTCGTGTATTTGACTTAGCATTTTTAATATCTATTGCTTGATGAGCACAGTTTAAGTCGCCGCAAATTATAACAGGCTTGGTTTTATCCAACTTAAGAGCAAATTCTCGAAAATCATCTTCCCATTTCATACGATAATCAAGCCGCAAAAGCTCCCTTTTTGAGTTCGGTACGTATACGTTAACCAGATAAAATTCTTCAAACTCAAGGGTTATAATCCGCCCTTCATGGTCATGTTCATCAATCCCCATACCGTAAGTTACAGTCATCGGGGGGATTTTTGTAAATATTGCTGTTCCGGAATAGCCCTTTTTGTCAGCACTATTCCAGTATTCATGATAGCCGCTAAGGTCAATTTCCGCTTGCCCTTGCTCCATTTTTGTTTCTTGAAGGCAAAAAATATCAGCGTCAAGCTGCTTAAATATATCCAAAAAGCCTTTTTTAAGGCAAGCTCTAAGACCGTTTATGTTCCATGATATAATCTTCATATTGTTTTTTCTCCAGTAGTTTGTAATAAATTATATTCCAAATTTGTGATAATGCCCCAAACACATACATGACTAAAATTATGTATATTCTCCAAGTTATGTTTATCCCAACGATTGGACCTACTTCACGAATGAAGTTTATTTCTCGAAATTCCATTATCGACATTATGACAAAAAGTATAAATAGCATCACATTATACTTAAAAGTTCCATCTAAAATACACAGCTTCGCCTGTAATATGTCTTTTTTATCAGCTAAATGTTCGATTTCAAGCTCAGCTTTTAAAGCGTTAAATTCTACAAGGCGTTTTCGGCGCATTATTTCACAAATAATTGCAATTACAGCAAAAAACGCCGCAATTACTAGAGGAAGATAATCGTAGATGTTTGTAAAATAGTTGTAAAGAAACGCTAACGAAAAAGCTGAGAACATCAGCATTGGTGAAAACCAGAAATTCAACTTCAAATAAGCCGGCACAAGCCTTTTATCATCATAAAACTTACGATTAAACCAAAACATACCCATTCTAAAGCAATGATGTACATCTTTAAGTATTTTTCTTTCCCTGGAATATCCAATAAAACTCGCAGCAGTTAGAATTACAACGATAATTAATAAGCTGACTAAATAGCCTGTGCCAAAACCTGTCATCTACAATCACATCCTTGTAAAGCTATTTGAGTTCATTTTCACAAGTTCTCAAACGCCCGATCCCTAGTCATAAGTTTCATAACTATATCAGCAGGTTTTTTGCCTTCAAATAATATAGAATTAACCGCCTCAAGTATAGGCATTTCCACGCCTAATTTTTTAGCAAGGGCGTGAGCAGATTTTGCCGTAACAACCCCTTCTACCACCATATGTACTTCTTTAAGCGCTTCATCAAGCGTTTTGCCCTGTCCGATAAGTATTCCCGCACGTCTGTTACGGCTTAGCATACTCGTACAGGTTACTATTAAATCGCCTATGCCTGTTAACCCGCTAAATGTTTGACGGTCAGCGCCCATAGCTTCGCCTAACCTTGATATTTCTACGATGCCTCTTGTCATAAGTGCCGCTTTAGTATTGTCACCAAAGCCCAATCCATCGCATATCCCGGCAGCAAGAGCTATAACATTTTTAAGCGCACCACCGAGCTCAACGCCTATTATATCAGTATGGGCATAAACACGAAACACATTGCTTATAAAAATATCTTGAATTTCTCTTGCTATTTCCGGTTCTCTAAAAGCAGTTACACAAGCCGTCGGCAAACCTCTGCCGACTTCTTCAGCATGGCTTGGTCCTGCTAACACACCTACGCTACAAGTTGGGAAAATACCTTCAAGCACCTCGGATAATGTTGTTAATGCAGTTTGATGGATACCCTTAGAAGCGTTAACAATAATTTGATTTTTATTAAGAAACGGCGCAAATGACTTAGCAACGTTTTCACAAAAAGCCGATGGAACAACCATAACAGCAACTTCACAATCTGCCGCCGCTTCAACATCAGATGTTACATATATTTTCTCGCTTAAATGCACACCGGGCAAAAATTCTTTATTTTCACGATATTGAATAATACTTCTGGCTTCATCTTCTTTAAACGACCAGAGAGTAACATCGTGCCCGTTATTGTTAAGCAAAAACGCAATTGCACTTCCCCAGCTGCCTGAACCTATTACCGTTATTTTTCGCTTTTTCATAGTCCACCTGTCCTTGTATCTACAGTTTTTTCATAAATTCTTCAAGGGACAATCCTGCCTGCTCTAAAATACTTTGTAATGTACCTTTCGCTATTTCGTTATGCATTGGTATGATTACAGTTCTTGTTGGCAAATTTGAGCTTACCTTGATATACTTCGCATGGCTGCCTTTTTGTGACTTAAAGACAAATCCGAATTTTTCAAGAGCTTTTATGACTTCAGAAGGTCTTAAAACAGGATATTTTGAGCCCACTATATAGCAACCTCCAAAGTCGTAATATAAAACTTTTTTGCGGGAGGAGCTTCATCATAATCTTCAAAATACAGTTCTAAAGCTTCTTTTAAGTTTTTAATAGCTTCATCAATGGTCTTCCCTTGCGAAGCTACGCTATTTTCCAAGCATTTTGCAACAAACCAATTATCTTCTTGTTGTATTGTTACTGTAGCGGTGAAACTCATTTTAAACTTCTCTCCTTATTTTTGCAAATTTTTGCCTTGATTGGCACAGAATCCGCTGAAAACCTGCGCATTTCCGATAGTGGCAACACGCCCTAGCCTAATATTTAATCAACGACCGAACCTCATACCCGTCAAATAGCTTACGCCCATTTAAATCCACAAGTTCAATAAGGCAAAGAACACCCGCAACAACACCGCCAGCTTCTTCAATAAGATCAACTATGGCTCTGGCGGTTCCTCCTGTTGCTAAAAGATCATCTGCAATCAAAATACGATCACCTTTTTTTATAGCATCTATATGCATTTCTATGATATCTGAGCCGTATTCAAGATCGTATGACTTCGATATCGTTTTAAAGGGAAGTTTACCTTTTTTACGCACAGGAACAAAGCCCTTTTCTAGCTTATATGCAAGAGGTGTGCCAAAAATGAATCCCCTTGATTCAGGACCAACAATTACGTTAAAGTCAAACTCTGCCGCAGCTTCTGCCATTTCTTCAATTGATTGTTTAAAATATTTTCCGTCTTGCAAAATAGTTGTAATATCTCTGAAAGTAATGCCCTTTTCAGGGAAATCAGGTATAGCTCTGATAATTTCTTTTAAGTCCATATTTATCTACTCCTTGGTGTAAGGCGTGCCCACTATCGAAAACGCCCTAGTCTATTGACTATAAACATTATAGTCCTTTATCTTCATCTGCACAGAAACATCACCGTTATACTCATTTATATCAATATTGTATACAGCATCCATACAAAGCGTTGTATGGCGTAATATCCCTGCTAAAACCTTTTGTGTATCATATGTATCAAATATACCCAACAGCTTTTCTTTTAAAACATCAACATTTTCAAATAAGACCGCTTTGATCCTTTTTTTCTCATCCATATCAGACAGTGTAAAAATAACCGTATTTTTAGCCTCTATAGCTTTAACGCTTAAAACTTTAAGAGAGTATGTAACAAAAAAGGGCTGCCTATTTCCTTTACCAAATGGTGCCATTATATCAATATTTTTAGCAAGTCGAAATGTTATATCGCTGATATCCAGTTTATGATCTATAAGTATTTTCTCTGTGAAATCATCACCTGTCAGCAGGCAATTTTTGTTTAATCTGTTGCGTAATTCATCTATGTTTTCCGGTAATATGGTAAGCCCTGCTGCCATCGGATGTCCCCCAAAGCGTTCAAGTATATCAGCACATTCACAAAGCTCTCGCTGCATATTATACCCTTCTATTGAACGCCCGGAACCCTTTGCAGCATCACCGTTTGAAGTCAAAACAAACGTCGGGCGGTACATCCGCTCTTTAACCCTTCCGGCGATAATCCCCGCTATGCTTTCGTGTATTTCATCATCATAAAAAACAATAACCTTATCAAGAGGGGCTTCTTTCAAAGCGTTCATAACCTTATCAGTTTCCACATTCGTAAGAAGTTTGCGCTCTTCGTTAAGCTCGACCAAATGAACGGCAAGCTCTTCTGCTCGCTCGTCGGATTCTGTTAATAAAAGCTCGACAGCACGTTCAGCCTGTTCAAGCCTTCCCGTTGCATTGATGCATGGACCTATTATGAACCCTATATGAAACTCAGTGATTTCTTTATCAGATATATTTCGTTCTTTAATAAGCGCATACAAGCCTCTGTTGATTTGTTTGTTGCTATTTAAAATATCAAGACCGTTTTTAGCAAAAACCCTGTTTTCGTCAAATAAATCAACAATGTCACAAAATGTTGCCAACGCTGCCATTACAAGCAGTTCATCATGCAAAGAAAACTCTGTTTTCATGTATTTATGAAAATATTTTGCAAACTTAAAACAAAGCCCGCCGGCACACATAAGTTTAAATGGATATTCACAATCAGGACGTTTTGGGTTTACAAACGCATCAGCATTCGGGAATATCGCCTCGTCCTCTGCAATTTCAAGCTCGTGATGGTCAATAATTACTACACTAACCCCTAAAGATTTTGCATACTCAATTTCTTCAACAGCTGAAGTTCCATTATCGCAAGCGATTATCACCTCCGCACCTTTTTCCCGCAGAGAGGCTATTGATGATTTATTAAGTCCGTAGCCATCTTCTTCTCGAATTGGTATGTAATATGAAACCTCGCCGCCGAAATTTTTGATTGTCTTGTATAAAATTACAGTGCTAGTAACACCGTCAACATCATAATCACCATAAATTACAATTTTTTTGCCATCTTTTATATATTTTTTTAAAAGCTCTGCGGCTTTTTTCATGTCTTTCATTGTGCCTTCATCATTTTGAAACTCAAGCTTAGGGTTTAAGAATTTTATCGCTGTATTTTTAGTTCTTATCCCTCTGTTTACAAGTATTTGAGCCGTTATTTCATCTATGTTAAGAATTTCCGACATAAGCTTCAAGTCGGCAGTTTCCTTTTTTATTTCCCAAATGGACATGTTAACTCCTTTAAAAAAATCAATGATCAATCTGATTTATTTTACATTACTTTACTCAAAAAAGCAAATTTAAACCTTATTAATTCGTATAATCTTAAAAAAGGGGAAATACTATCTTTTATGTCTATTATAAAATTAATTTTAACACGGAGGCTAACAATGAAAAAATTAATAACGTTATCTCTTTTACTTACTTTTATATACCCTGCAAATATTTATGCAGAAGAAACGAAAAAACCTGAAGTAAATGCTCATGGGGCGATTATTATGGACTACAAAACAGGCAGAGTGCTGTGGGGCAAAAATGAAAATGAACCAATGTCAATGGCGAGCACAACAAAAATAATGACTGCGATAGTCGCTCTTGAAAACGGCAACATGGACGACATGGTAACCGTTTCAAAACTTGCGGCGGCTTCGCCTAATGTTCAGATGCACCTTACTCCCGGTGAAAAGATAAGGCTTGGAGACCTTATGTACGCACTGATGTACACTTCATACAATGATGCCGCCGTTGCAATAAGTGAACATGTCGGCGGATCGGTTGAAAATTTTTGCAAAATGATGACCGACAAGGCAAAGGAAATCGGCGCGGTTAATACGCTATTTGAAACTCCAAGCGGGCTTGATAAAGGAGATCATCATTCAACGGCATATGACCTTGCGATTATCGCAAAATATGCGCTTGATAATGAAGAGTTTATGAGCCTTATCAGCGGGTCTGAAAAAGTGGTTAGAACCGAGCGGCGGGAATACTACCTAGTCAACAAAAACAGGCTGCTGCGAGAATTTAAAGGCGCAAACGGCATGAAAACCGGCTTTACAAATAAAGCGGGGCATTGCTTTGTAGGAACAGCAAAAAGGGATGATATGCAGCTTATAACGGTTGTTTTAGCAAGCGGCTGGGGCAGCAAAGGTCGAGAGCAAAAGTGGGTAGATACTAAAAGACTTATGAATTACGGCTTTGAAAATTACGAATACAAGGAAGTTATTGTAAAAGACGATGAGGCGGGGAAAATTGAGGTTTATCGCTCAAAAAATACAAACATACCTGCTTTATACAGCGAAGGTCTGATTATACCGGTAAACAAAGAAGAACTCGAAATTATTTCTGTTCATGAAGAAATCCCCGAATCTTTAAAGGCTCCGGTTGTTTTGGGCGATAAACTGGGCACGGCTAAAGTTTATTTAGGTGATCAGTTGTACACCGAAATTTCAATTATTGCATCAGAAGGC
This sequence comes from Defluviitaleaceae bacterium, assembly GCA_009784685.1. Classification (GTDB taxonomy): domain Bacteria; phylum Bacillota; class Clostridia; order Lachnospirales; family WRBF01; genus WRBF01. The sequence continues at coordinate 53,654 of WRBF01000003.1, forward strand.
GCAGAAAGACATGACCTTAAAACTTCACTTGAAAAAGTTATAAGCAGTTGGATTGGGCTTTCTACCTGGGCAGATGTTAAGGTTGAGCTGCCGGAGTTTTAGATAGTAAGTTATACTCAAAAAAAGGGCTGACCAAATCTTTGATTGTGGCAGCCCTTTTTATATCCTAAATAGTCAAAATCTAAAACAACCCGGAAATATTCCCATTCTCATCAATATCAATTTTCTCAGCCGAAGGAACTTTAGGAAGACCCGGCATAGTCATTATTTCCCCGGTTAAAACTACTAAAAATCCTGCACCGGCAGATACTTTAACTTCGCTTATGTTAACTTCGAAACCAGTAGGAGCTCCTAACAGATCAGGATTATCAGAGAAAGAATATTGGGTTTTTGCCATACATACAGGCAAATTTCCAAAACCCATTTTGTTTATTCTTGATATGTTGGCTTTTGCTTTGTTTGAAAGCTTAATGCCGTCTGCTCCGTAAATTTTCGTGCAAATTGCTTCAACTTTAGCTTCGACCGGAAGATCAAGATCGTATAAATATTTGAAATCCGCAGGTTTAGTGTCGAGTATTTCAACAACTTTTTCAGCAAGTTCTCTTCCGCCTTCGCCGCCTTTTGCCCAAACATTTGATACAACAAATGCTGTGTCCATCTCGTTGCAAAGTTCTTTAACAACAGCTAACTCTTTTTCCGTATCACTGACAAAATGATTGAGCGAACAAACGACAGGCACACCGAACTTTTGAAGATTTGAAATATGTCTTTTTAAGTTCACAACGCCTTTTTTAACAGCTTCCACATTTTCAGCCGATAAATCTTCTTTTTTAACGCCGCCATTATATTTAAGAGCACGGATAGTTGCAACTAAAACCACTGCATCCGGATTCAAGTTAGCTTTTCTACATTTAATATCAAAGAATTTTTCAGCTCCAAGATCTGCGCCAAAACCCGCTTCAGTTACTGTTACATCGGCCAATTTAAGAGCTAATTTTGTCGCTCTAACAGAGTTACAACCATGCGCTATATTTGCAAACGGACCACCATGGATAATCGCCGGGGTATGTTCAAGTGTTTGCACTAAATTTGGCTTTATCGTTTCTTTTAAAAGAACTGCCATTGCTCCGTTTGCACCTAAGTCACCTGCTGTAACAGGTTGATTCTGTGTGTTATATCCTATTATAATTTCACCAAGGCGTTTTTTAAGATCCATAAGGTTTTCAGCAAGACAAACGATTGCCATAACTTCGGACGCAACGGTAATTTGAAAACCATCTTCACGAGGAACGCCGTTTGATTTTCCGCCGAGTCCAACAACGACATTTCTAAGGGCTCTGTCGTTCATATCAAGAGTACGCTTCCAAGTTATTTGACGTTGATCAATCTGAAGGGTGTTCCCTTGCTGAATATGGTTGTCAATCATCGCTGAAAGAAGATTATTCGCCGCTGTCATAGCATGAAGGTCGCCTGTGAAATGAAGATTTATGTCCTCCATAGGTACGATTTGCGCATAACCCCCGCCTGCTGCCCCGCCTTTAACTCCCATACAAGGACCGAGAGAAGGTTCACGAAGGGCAACAATAGCCTTTTTACCAATAAGGTTTAATGATTGACCAAGACCAACAGTTGTTGTAGTTTTACCTTCACCTGCGGGGGTCGGGTTTATAGCCGTAACAAGTACCAGTTTGCCATCCTTTTTGTCCTTTAAGCTCTCATATAGACCATCGTCTATTTTCGCTTTGTACTTACCATACATATCCAAATAGTCGGGGCTGATACCAAAGCTTTCAGCAACTTTAGTAATCGGGCTCATTTTTGCTTCTTGAGCAATTTGAATGTCTGATTTCATATGTACTCTCTCCTTAGAGCCTGTTAGGCTCTTATTTTAAACCTATAAATCCATTTTGCCTTAAAGCCTCGTAAAGCACAATTGCAACGCTGTTTGAAAGGTTTAACGAGCGATTATTTGGAATCATAGGTATTCTGATACAATTTTCGGCATATTTATTTAATATTTCATCCGGAATTCCCCTAGTTTCCTTTCCGAACATAATATATGAATCTTTTGAATAGCTAACATTTGTATAGCACTTAATCCCTTTTGTTTCAACCATAAAAACTTGAGGATTATTATTTTTCAACAAAAAATCCTCAAAATTATCGTAATATGAGACATCTAAAAGATGCCAATAATCAAGCCCCGACCTGCGTACTGCTTTTTCGCTTGTATCAAAAGCCAACGGTTTAATCAAGTGAAGTTTTGCGTCTGCAGCAACACATGTGCGGCCTATATTGCCTGTATTCTGGGGTATTTCCGGTTCATGAAGAACTATATTCATCCTCTTATCAATATGTCTATAGTAAAAACATCCCCGCTGGCAAATGAAAGAGGAACGCTGATTAACTTTTCTTCCGGAAGGACTTTTGAAACGGCACCGGGGACTGTTCCTGCATCAAGAATTGGCGGTTTTATATCCACTGTTGCCCCTTTTGAAGCAATCATTGTTGCAACATTTCCGGATATCATATTTCCAAGTTCCGATACTGCACTTTTCGCTATATCGTTAAAAGACTCAACGGGCATTCCCATCATCATTTTCGATGCAATGTAGCGCGCCAAAGGCTCACCCATACCATAAATTCCGTAGCCTGATACACTACCGAAAAACTCTATAGTTATAGCAATCGGCTCGCTAGAATAAGGGAGACTTTTTACCTTAACAGCTCCAAGAGCCGGCTTTTCTCCACATACTGTATTTATTGTATTTTGAGCACCCTGAATAAACGGGTTTATATATTCGACATTCATGTTTCATCCCACCCAAGCTTCTAAGAGGTATGCAAGCATAGTATACCATGGTGTTATTATATCACTTTTTTTACTCGTTGACAAACTCTATATCAAAATCTTCCGGGTCTTCTTCTTCGTTTTTGTTAAATATGCCGCTAAGTTTGCCTAAAATGCCCGGAACCATATCTACAAGCTTATTCATGCTGTCTTGGTTTTTAATATTGACTAGCTGGACATTGCCGTCGTTTATTACCAGAACAGCTGAAGGCATAATTTTCGCACCTACTCCGCCTAAGCTTCCGGATTTATCTTTCGGTTCTTGCTTGCCTTCATTACCGCCGGCACCAACGCCGAAAACTACGTCAACAAGCGGGAGTATTATTGTGTTTCCGAATTCGATAGGCTCCCCCACTACAGTTTTAGATGAAATAAAGTTTTCCATCTTGCTAAATAACACTTCAAGATTTGAGCTTGCTGCATTTGCCATTGATATCATCCTTTCAATTTAAAAACTAAAAACATTTACAACACAGATTTTATTATCTTCCAAATCGGTTTTACACGTACAAACCGTATAGTAGGCAAAATTATACTAAGTAAATTAAACCATCCTTTTGCATGAATGTCAATTTCAAATATCTCATTTTCAAAATCAGCCTCAACCAATATTTGATCTGCTTGGCTTACTTTAATAAACGGCTTTATAGAGCTGATTGCGGCTAATGTTATTCCTGTGTCAAACGGGTTAGACATTCCAAAAAGGCATTTGATTTTCAGCTTTTTTGGCTTTATTGCATTTATTATTTCTTTTAGCAGCTTTAATGTCGCTTTTAAAACCGTTTTTTTATGCGGATAATTTTTAAAATCCTTAATTGATACCCATAAAGATTTTATCCTTTTCCATCTTTCCGCTTTTCTTTCTTTTTTAAAGCGGCGTTTTTCGCTTTTAGAGCTTTCAAAAGTGTTCGTTTCCTTGTTATTATCCGGCTTTTCTTTAGAAGTTTCATCAGTTTGAGCATCTGAACTTTCCAAAGTTTTTTCTTTAAGAGATTCCTCAGATTTTTCTCCACTTGATGCCATATTTAATTTTTTGCGAAATATCCATAATATACGAAGGGTTATAGGATCTTTAAGCGTGCTGTCACCGCTGACTATTACAGTACGCAAAAAGGTCGATATCTTGAATTTATATTCCGTTTTTGATTTATGAGTTACCGCAATTTTATAATATAAGGGAGCACAGATTATATATGCAAATACCACCAACAAAAAAAGCAGTATGAAAAGCAATACAAGTGCTATTATTCCTATTATGTTTAAGACGGTTAAAAACGCACCCATAAAAGTATCACCATAGTAATTATTGCCCTATTATCGTATAATCTATCAACCTATTATAAAGCTGTTCATATTTAATTGCAAGGATATCCTCATTAAACTCAAAAAATCAAAAAAATATAAACGGCGCAGCACACGCTGCGCCGTTTGCTCGTCGCCAACTCTTAATTTTTATTTATTAAGCAAAAGTCGTGATTAAGAATATAATAGTCGGTATCGCCACAATATCAACAAATACTGCACCGCCAAGCGGTACAATCATAAACGCTTTAGGCGAGCGAAGGTTATATTTTTCGCAAATCGCACCCATACAAACAACGGCTGTCGCAGCAATTCCCGTACCCCAACCCGCATAGCCGCCGGTCATAACCGCACTGTCGTAATTTTTGCCCATTGCACGGAACAGTATGAATATTGCAACCAAAATAAGGAATATCCATTGAACTGCAACAATTGCAAGAAGCGGAACAGCAAGGTCAATAAGTTCCCACATACGAAGGTTCATAATAGCCATCGTCAAGAATATTGACAGACCTACTTCCATTATTAGGTTAATAATTCTTGGATCAAGTTTAAGAAGTTCCTTTTTATCATTAATGTTCCTAAACACAATCGCTAAGAACATAGCCCCTACGTAATGCGGCAAAGAGAAGTTTGTAATGTCTAAAAGATCAATCAAATCTGCTATCCAAAGCCCACCGAACATAAAGACTAAAATTATTGAGAAGTGAGACATGAATGACTTTAAACTGAACATACCTGTTGGTTCGCTTGCATCTTCTTTTACTTCAATTTTAATCTCATCTGTTTTAATTTCTACTTTGTTTTTCCTGATAATAAAATCACCAACCGGACCGCCTGTTAAGTTACCAAGAACTAAGCCAAGCGTAGCGGCGGCAACTGCAACTGCTGTCGCACCATGAACACCAACACCTTCCGCAACAGGACCCCATGCAGCGGCGTTGCCATGCCCGCCAACCATAGATACAGGACCTGCCATAACGCCTAATACAGGGTGAATTCCGAATAAATATGCCATCCCAACTCCAATTGCTCCTTGAGCCATTGCTAAACCCCAACAAGCAATCAAAAACACAATAAGCAGGCGTCCGCCGGTTTTAAGCATTTTAAAACTCCCGCTAAAACCTACACAAGTGAAAAATGCAAGCATAAACGGTGTTTGAAAAGTAGTGTCAAAACTAACTTGCATTAAATCCGTTGCTCTTAGTATCCAAACTAAGATTGAGCAGAGAAAACCTCCGATTACAGGTGCAGGAATACACATTTTTTCTAAAAACTTAACCCTGTCTCGTATCGCATAACCAAGCAAAAGCAGCACGCTCGCAAGTGCGGCTACCCCAACCATGTTAATGCTTAATACTCGTATTCCCGCTTCATTAATTGCAATATTCAATTAAAACTCCCCTTTCCTTATTTTGTCCGCTAACCAAGCTCTTTGCGCTAGAAGACCACTCTTCAAAGTATAATCCACATATTACCAAACATCTTGTGTCTTAGCAAGAGAAATTTGTCGAAAATACATATTATTACGCAAAAAAACTCGACGAGATTTAACCCGCCGAGTTTTTTGTTGTTTTTTAGTCTATCTAAGTTCGAATGTTACAACGTTGCTGCCGTTATTTCTTATGTCATATAAGATAGTACATCCTTCAAGTATATGACCTTCACCAAACACATAAGCGCCTCTGTGGTTCGCATTTGCACCAGGAAGCGTAAAGCTTGATTCAAAGCGGTTGTAAGAAATATCACTAAATGTTTGAGTAACCCAGAAACTTATAGCCCACTGCCTTGAATTTCTTGCAGTTTCCCCAATTCTGATAAAGTCAGCCGGGGAGGTAGTCAAAGCAAATGTGATAATATCAAGATTAATTATCCTGCCTGTAGCTCCTCTACCTATTGCGATTTCCCAAGTTTCTGTTATTGATTCTGATGATACAAGTCTCGCAATTATAGATATTTCAGAAGGTAAATTAAAGCGAGCCCTTATATATGACTCTATCGCTTCTGTTCTTTGTACCGAATCCATGATTGCATCAAAAGGAACAAGTATTTCTAATTTTTCCTGTATACCATACTCATCGAATAATTCGCCTCTGATATTTTCATAAACTTCAATCACAAGCTCATCTTCAACAAAAAGAGGGCTAATAGAAGGGATATCAACGAAAGTATTTGCTCCGGTTCTAATTGTTACTTCCGGCGGGTTTTCAGGTGTTAAAGTATAGCGGTAGTCGGTTGTGAAAACCATAATCGCTAATTGCGTACCTGCTTCAAATTCCCAGTCCATTGTTTGGAACGAGAACACATATGTATTAAACTCGCCCGGTTCCGGAATTATGCTTTGGAAATAGAAGTTAGGGATAAAGTTTTGATGCCCTGCTTCCATATAAGTTCTGCCGCGGGTAAGTCCTTCAAATCCTTCAGCAACAGTATGGAAATCACAAACAGTTATGATGTCTGTTTGGTTAGGGTTTTGAATATCAGCGTGACCCATAGTAAGCTTTTTGTAATCAATCCAGAAGTTGTTGCCTGATGGATTAACAGGTGGGTTAGGAGCTAAAATATTGATAGCACCAACACCGTTATGAGCAGGTATAGTTCTTACAATATGTGTGTTTATACCCGCTCCTGCTCCTGCTGCGCCTGTGCCAAATGTACGCCCTTGGCTTGCAGGGCGTATTTCAACAAGAGCTGCTGAAATATTACCGAATGGGCGGTCAGAAGCGGCTTCAATACTTGCTACAATTGTTCCGCTCATTCTTACATCTTCTTCGATATCAATTACAAAAGCAAGTCTTTCTGTGCTTTGTGCTCCAAGGTTATTAACGTTAAACAAAGCTCTTTCCCAGTTAGCAAGCCGAGAAGCACGAGTGCCGTCGGCAACTATTGCACCTACACCACCATCACGATCAAAAAATGCCGGGGAAACAAATTGTGAACCGGCAGCAGGTGCTGCAGTAGCATTCCACCTTGGATTCCAGTGATTTTGAGCATCTTGAATAGTAAATTCACGAGATTCAGGAACCGCAAACCCTAAAGTACCTGTAGTGTTGGTTGGATTTTCCCATGAAGGCGTTAAGAAATATCTTCTGTAAGCAGCACCGGCAATTGGCCAGCTGTCAAAGCTTTCATAAGCTCCAGTAACGCTGCTTTGAATTTGAACTTTAGGCATATCTAAAGCATTGTTTGGAATCCCATTAAGGAAATGGTCAAACCATAAATGCTGCCAGTCAAACAACGCATCATGCGTATGGAAACCACTGTGACCTGATCTATTAAGAACTACTCTCATTTCAGCGTTAGAATGCTCAGCAACTGCACGATAGAAAACATCAAAATGTCTTGGCATAACGTTAAAGTCGTTAAGAGCATGCTGCATAATTATACCTGCTGTAATTCTGTCTGCTGTAGCAAGATAGTTGCGGTCATCCCAAAAACGGTTATAGTTACCGGATGCAATATCCTCAGCTTCTATCATAGCTGCCCAGTGAGCATCAGCATTTGCTCTAAGCATTCTGCCTTCGTCAGTATCCGCATGGAAGCGAACGAACGAAGGAATATCTCTGGCTATTGCATTTAAAGATGATGCGGCACTTACACCTCTTCTGGTAAAACACAGTAAAGCAAGGTCAGAAGCTTCTTCACCAGGGAAACCTGCATGCCAAGCATTATTTCTGCCCGGATACATAACTGTGCCGCTTCCACGATGATAGTAATACCAATTAGAAATAGCTGCCTGTGGAATAATTAAGCCAAGTCCTTCAACGCCTGTTGCGGCTGCGGCTATCGGTAATGTTCCATTATATGAAACACCAGCCATAGCGACCATACCGTTTGACCAAGAAGTAGCATCAACTTCATAAATAGCGTTTTGGCAAGTAAAAGCACGTGCATTGCCGTTAAGCCATTGAATAGCAGCTATTGATGACAACGTTTCACAAATACCGCCTGTTGAAGTAAAACCATCAGAAAATACGTTACCAACAGAGTTAGTTGCAACTACAGCATAACCACGTACAAACATATATTGAGCAAAAGTTCCGCCGTGGTTAGTGTGCCCGCCACCGCCTGTAGCAGGGACAGGATTTCCGCGTGTAACAACATTTTCAGGTGCAACAGCAGGACGAGCGGCAGGAATTACGCCGATATCAAGAGTTGCGGCTTGTGTTCCTGTACGCCATACTCTAGCATCAACATCCCAATAAATAGCTTCGTCTCTATCCCACGGCCAATCAGCGGCACGAGGCAGTAAACTTTCAACATCAGCAAAAGTAAAATGTGATGTATCCGGAGCTGCAAATCTAGGGCGGGTAATATCAACTACAGTGAGCGTTAAAGTACCGTCTCTATAAGGGCTTACTTCCAAAAAAGCAGGGATTCTAAGACCGGGAACACGCTCTGATTCAACCGGACGGCGAATTGTTGCCCTAATCAAATCACGTTTACCATCACCATCAGTATCAATAGGAAGCTCAATGAAGACTTCTTCTACGATATTGAAGTCGTTATCTCGGTTAGGTCTTTCATTCCAAGTTGTACCAACAAGGTCATGTGTTTCATTGCCGGTCCATTGAAAAGCGGCTCCGGTTCTGCCTGTTTCAGCATCCCAAAGCGCAGGGAACAATTCAACATTTTGCAGGAATTGCTCGTAAATTGTAAGATTATTTGGAGTATCGGCAGGTTCATCTTCGTAACCCAAATGATCAACTATTGCTTCCAATTCAAGATCATCATATGCCGGTTCATCTTCGTAATAATAGTCATCATCTTCATGATAATCAATTATCGCACCATCGTAAGCGACAAGCTGCGTAATTGCCAATACCGGAGAAGACATACCCAAAAGAGCAGCTAATAAGATAGCCATAGCCCTAAACCACAAGCTTTTTTTATGAGTCCGTTTCATAAAGTACCTCCCTATTTTATATACTCAAATTCCCGGTGATTATTATGCATATCACCGGGAACGAGTCATTTAAAATTAATAAATATTAAATTTTACTTTTGGTACTAACCTAACTATCTGAGGTCTAAAGTTACAACATTGCTGCCGTTGTTCCTTATATCGTGTAATAAAGTACGACCTGCAAGTATGTGACCTGCTTCAAATGTGAAAGCACCTCTAAAGTTAGCGTTTGGACCTGGTAAAGTAAGTTCAGTTGCAAAACGTCTGGAAGAACCGTCTCTAAACGTTTCAGTAACCCAGAAGCTAATAACCCATTGTCTTGAGTTTCTAGCTGTTTCTCTGATACTGATGAAATCACCAGGAGTCGTAGTCAATATAGACCTTGAAGTAACTTCAATATCTGCGCCGTTAGTTATTGGCCAGTCAAGACGAAGTGTTACTGTAGCAATGTCTCCATTTACTTCAAAGTTCCAGAAGTAGAAATGAGTAAACTGACCGTCTATCTTAAGGTCAAAGCTTGTTTGAGCGTTGTTGTTTGTTACTTCTTGCCCATTATAAACTACGTCGAACTCTACCAAAGCAGGACGAGAAGGAATTCTCTCTGAACCTGCAACAACCATAGCAGATACCGGTGCTGCGAGAGCCGATATTTCCGCAGTTCTTACTGGTCTTTGTACACCGCCCGTTCTATGGAACGGATGAGTTTGGTTTTGGAAAGGAGTCATTTGCTCTACAGGAACAGTTCCGAATGCAGGCATTGGATGATGAGGTGTACCACCACGCTGTGCATCAATTCCTGTTGCTTGGAAATCAGCCCCGGCAAAGTCAAATCTGTTGTTCGGGAAGTTTGGATTTGACGGCTCAAGGTTAGGATATACATCCCAAATATGTGGAACATTCCAAGATACCCATCTTATTCTATTATCAATTTGCGAACCGAATGCTGCGTTATTACGAGCTTCAGTGTATGGATTATGATGCGCAGTTTCTATGATAGATGCGCCCCATGCCATAAGGTAGCTTGAGCTAGTCCAGTGAGCAAACTCAGGGTTTTGATCTCTAAGAAGTTCCCAATCTTCAAGCATTACTCTATAATTAGGGTTACCAACTTGAGGATTGCCGTTTGCATCATTAAACCATAAACCAAGTTCGCCGTTCCAAGAAAGTCTTCTCCATCCTTCAAAGCCCCATGGGTCGTAACGGAAAAACTCTTCTCTTGTGCTTACAGGTGTCCATACGCCATCGTTAGTGCCTGAGAATGACTCACGCATAGTACCTGCCCAGTAGTTTGCAGCAGTTGATACATACTCGCCTCTGTTAGCTCCAAAGTATGCAGCTACGTTATCTACAGTATTCCATCTTCTTCCGTTAGCCGGATTTGTTGCAGCCATCCAAGCAGAAGACATATCTGCGTACATTTCATGACCGAAGTTCTGTCCGCGCTGGAAGCTGTCAATACCATGTCCGCCTTCATGAAGAACAAGGTTTTCAATTCTGTATCTGTCAAGATTAAAATCTCTCATTACGTGAATATCTTCAGTTTGGAAGTTATTTCCTCCCCAACCGCCGATTCTGTATAAATCGCCGACGCTAGTTCCATGCATCTGATTCATAAACGGTAATCTACCCGGATGACGTCCGCGAACAGAACCCGCAGCAATATGCATACCGCCGCTTGATCTAACTGCACCGTCTGCAATTCTTTGACCAGGTCTGTCATATCTTACTGATGTATTGTAGTGCCATACTGTGTTTCCAGGAGTTTGGCTGTTTGCCAAGTCGCCGGCTCCTGCGTTGCCTGTCATATTTCCGCCGGCAAGCAATCTACTGAAAGGCAGACCTGCAGGGAATGCATTTTGGAAACCGTTAACCATATTTCTGTTTCCGCCTGCATCTAATGTTCCGTCCCAACCTAAAATTGCACTTGCAAGGTGATCATGCGTTACGTCTGTATTGTTTTGGAACAAAGATTCCATTTGTAACGTAGCTGTTATAGCAACATCTTTTTGAGCAAATGGATGTCTTGGGTGTGTTCCGATAGCTGTATCAAGATAAGTGTAAAGACCTGTAAGCGCACTTCTGTAAGCTACGCCTTGCCAAGGTTCAAACCTTGCAGGAATTCTTTCGCCTATTCTTGATAATTCATTTCCTGCCCAGTCAAGAACCGGACCTGCAGTTGCAGTTCCTGTGTATACTATAGAAACGCCTTCAGGTCTCATTCCTGCGCCGAATTCATTTATAGCTCTTTCAAGATCCACAAACTCGCCAAAAGCAAGCGGATATCTGCCAAGAGGGTTGTTGTTTGCTATCCAACCGCCGTTTGCTATGCTACGCTCGTCAAGGTCTGCCTGTGTAAATCCGTTGAAAAATCTTCCGTAAGGTCTGCCGTTATCTAAGCGCCATTGCGGAGTAGGCACAGTACCGGTAATAAAGTTAACATTTCCTGTATTCGTTTGTAAACGAATACTGTTCCAGTGATAACCGCCTGTTTGGGAAACTTGGTTCATAGGAACCATTGTATCTCCTATCCAAACTTGCCAGTTTCCATTGTTACCGGAAGCAACAACTGCTGCTCTTGTGCTTACAACACGGTTAAAGTAAACCATTATTTGGTTGTGAGAAGAAACAACAACATCTGTTATGTACAGAGGAGCATGAGGCACGCCTCTGAGACCTTCTGTACAAGTACCTGCAGCGCAAGCATCACAATGCGGACCAGGGAAAACATTTCCTTGACCACTATTAATAGGACGAGCACAAGCAGGAAGACCATAGTTATCAGGTTGGTTATCTCTAAACCAAGGGGTTCTCCATTTTGAAGTGTCGTCTACTGAGCTAGCACCCTGTAAGTTTCCAACGCCTGTCCAGAATTCTTCTCTTCCGTGCAAGCCGCTTAATGCCCAGTATAAATCGTAGTCATAAAGGTACATTTCACCACGAGTGTTAACCGGCATTGACTTCCAATCGAAGTATCTGCTTTCAGGCATGAACTCCCAGAATATCATTGCGCCGTACACATAGAAGTTTTTGATGCGCTCTGCTCTTGTGAACTCTCTTCCATCAAGGTCATGAGTCGCTGTTAATACGGTGTTTGGCCACAAGCCGTTTGCTATAGCATTATCAAAAGCTCTTTCGATATGTAAGTCGAAACGGAAATCATCCCAGTAGTTATTAGGACCGATTGGGAATTGTCTACTGCCTTGACGTGCGCCTACTTCCCAGAAGAAGTCAAAAACTGCCTCTCCCAAATAAAAGAAGTCTGATCTTGGGCGTGCTGATACACGACGAGATTCGTCGATATTTTCATTGTATACACGCTGACCGTTAGCATCAATTGTGAATATTGTTTCACCATATGCGTTCATAGGGCTGTCATGACGCATAATGTCATCAGAAGTAACAACTACAAATGGTCTTTCGAAAGAACCGTATCTTTGGTTAAAGTTGCCGGGCACTGTTGTAGCTTTAATGCTTCGGCGGGTGAAAGTATCTTCAGTTACGCCATGAACATAAAGATCACGGAACTGAGGAGCTTCATAAACCGATTGAGCCGGACCTACGATAAGCGTATTAAAGCCCGATCTAACCATTGGCAACGCAAGGAACTCGCCCCTGCCAAAGAATCTGTGAAGACCTTCGCCAACTTGTCTTACGATAAACTCTTCATTATATCTAGGTTCCATATTCGGACCAAAGATATTCATAGAATGTGCATTAGCAGGAAGCGTTTGGTGATTGCCAACACCTTGACCTGCACTGGTCATGCCGCCTACACGCCCATTGTTTCCGCCATCACCTGAAATATAAGTAAGAACTCTAGACATATGTCCCAAGTTTCTTTCTGTGTAAAACGGATTCCATGTTGCTTGAACCGTTTTAACATTTTCGATTTCTTCTTCAGCACGAGGACCGGCTAGCTCTTCTGCTTCTACTTCATCATTATCTTCCGCACCAACAGTATAGTCGTCAACGATTGCTTCATTAAGATACTCAACATCTTCGATGTCTTCAATATTTCCATCTTCCACATTTTCTTCGTCCGCAACAACTTCTACAGTAATTCTTGCAGCAGCTACAGGACCTCTTATGTGGTCAGTTTGTGCAAGCCAAGCTTCTGAAGTCGTAAGTTCACGTCTTCTTCCGCGTGGTTCGCCTGCATCAAGTTCTTCTGTTAAACGAACGTTAACAACGCCGCCTCTTTCACCAAAAGAACCAAAGTTGAAATAAGAAAGGAATTCCCACTCTACAGGTTCACCATCAACATTAATAGTGAAAACTGATTGTGCGTGAGCATTATTCAAAATTGGTTGAGTGTATTCGATTTCAAGCACTTCGCCTGTAATCAAAAATACATTACCGAGAACGCCAGCTTCAACATTCTCAAAAATTTCATCTTCTAATTCATTGACTAACACGGGCAATTCTGCCTCAAGTTCCGATTCCTCGTTATCTTCTACAGGCGCAGCTTCAATTGTCGGAGGATTATTTATAGGATCCTCAATATCATATGCAAATGCCGTAAGTGTAGGTAAAATGAGGAATAAGGACAACAGTATTGATACTGCCTTTTTCATTAAATCACTTCCTTAAAATAAAAGTATTGCCTCTTTTCTTAACGGGGTTGTGGTTCCCCTATTCACTGCCGGGTGTGACCTGCGGCTGAAAATCAAAAAAGCCGTCCCTAAGTATATTGAGGAAACAGTGAAGCCTCATTGCTAACACGCAACGTGGTTAAGCGGTCTCTTTTATTTTGGAGTTGTGATTCTCCGTTTTTAAAAATGCGGCAGACAAATTTATGCTTTTTCTGGTTTTATGTCACGCTGCCGTCTTTTTAGCACCTCCTTTGGATTATAAAAAACGCCGCAAAGTTTATGCAGCTAAAAGTGGCATAACATTATGTAGCCAAATAATTATAAATCTATTATCATACGAACATTTATCTATCATTTATTATATATAAAATACCAGTCCTAGTCAATACTTTAATTTCACTAAAAGACAATTTTCAAACCCGGCATAAAAGCTGATAAATACGTATAAACTCAGTATTCGCACAGCTTTCGCCCTCTTGACATCTCAATTTTGAAATGATAAAATCAACTCAATGCACCTCAAAAATATCAAAATTGAATATTGGTGAAACGTAAATTTCACAATTTGTTAACTCTTTAGCCGCAGCACCGATATTCTATGCGATAAAGAGGAAAATTAGATAAAATCCTGTTGGGGAGATTCAATTGTACAAAGAAAGCTGAGGATAGCAGCATGGAAAAAGGTTGTGTACAAGTTTACACGGGAGACGGGAAAGGTAAGACAACCGCCATGCTCGGGCTCGCCGTAAGAGCAAGCGGCGCAAACCTTCGTGTATATATCGGACAATTTGTTAAGAGCATGGAATATCACGAAGTTGAAGTTATTAGAAACTTTTTGCCAAATGTATCAATTGAGTTGTATGGGCTAGGCTGCGCAATAGAGCGCAAGCTCACAGAAGAAGATGTACAAGCTGCTAAAAAAGGGCTAAAAAAAGCAAGGGAAGCGATTTTTTCCGGAAAATATGATATAGTCATGTTAGATGAAATAAATATTGCGATTTATCTTAAGTTACTTGATACATCAAGTGTTTTAGAGTTGATGAAAACAAAACCGACAAATGTTGAGCTGATTCTTACCGGGCGATTTGCTCCGGACGAAATAGTTTCCGCCGCTGACTTAGTTACTGAAATGGCTGAGATAAAGCATTATTACGCAAATGGGGTTCTTGCTAGGGATGGCATTGAACGATAAACTACGTCTAACCAAACTATTAGCAAGGAGTAAATTCATAATGAAAATTACAGTCTCTTACAGCGGTGGAAAGGAAAGCGCATTAGCCGTTTACAGGGCTATTGAACAGGGTTTTGAACCAATCGCCCTAATAACCACATTTAATACGAGTGTAGACCGCTCACATTTTCATGGCTTATCAGAAGATATGCTGCAATCTGTATCAAAGTCGCTTAAGATCCCTCTTTGGCTTATAAAAACAAGCGGAGAGGAATATGCCGCAAATTTTGAAAAGGCACTGCTAAAGGCAAAGATGCAAGGTGCGAAAGCCTGTGTTTTTGGGGATATTGATATCAAGGATCATTTAGAATGGTGCAGTGAGCGATGTGAAAATGTTGGAATAAAGCCGATATTTCCACTTTTGGGCAAATCAAGGAAAGACGTTGTTTACGAGATGATTGATACCGGTTTTGTCGCTAATATCTCAATTGTTAACACTAATTACCTTAGTGATGACTTTTTAGGGCAGCAGCTAACGAGAGAGATCGCAGTGCGTATTGCCGCTCAAGGTGCTGATGTTTGTGGTGAAAATGGCGAATATCATACATTTGTTTCAGCAGGACCAATCTTTAAACAGCCGATTGAGTTTTCATTTGGCGACAAGGCTTTTAAAGACGGATATGCTATGCTGCCTGTATTAACAATTAGCAGCAATTAGGGCGTGTTCCCGCTATCGGGAATGCACAGGTTTTCAGCAGATTTTGTGCCAATCGAGGCAAAAATTTGCAGAAATACTGAGCGTATTTCAAGAATTTTTAATATGCACCGACAAGAAGGTCGGACGCCGAAGGCGGCTTTTGCATAGCAAGAGTGCTGAGAAGAGTGGTGCAAAACCTGCAAAAGGATGAGCGTTTCAGATAGTGGGAACACGCCCTAGTTCCAAGGGAGGATTCCGATGGAAAACAATTATAAATTTTTCAATAACCATGCTTGTGAATATTTCCCTTGCCATGAGAAACCGAATTCAAGCGAATTTAACTGTCTGTTCTGTTACTGCCCTTTGTATGCTTTAGGCGAAAACTGCGGCGGTATCTTTGAGTACATACAAGGCATAAAGTCATGTACAGACTGTTACTTGCCGCATATGCCGGATTATTACGATACAATCGTATCTATACTATCAACGCAAATCAAGGGTTGAATAGAATCACTGTCGTTGCGGGATCACGTGAATCTAATTTGTAACGAACATGCCTAAGCCCTGTCATTCCGGGCTCGACCCGGAATCTTCACGCAAAAAATTTCAACACCATGTTTATCACTATTAACGCAAATGACGCTTGAACGTTGTAACAGCAATGAACATGGCTCACAGTCCACAGCATGAAGATTGCGGGTCAAGCCCGCAATGACGGGCTTTTGAGCATTTTCGCTCAAATTAGTTTGACGTGTTGCGAGCTTGACCCGCAATGACAAAAGTTTATTTTTTAACTCTTGATTGGCGTTGTCAAGGTAGTAGAACTGTTAATTTTGGAAAATAGATAAGCCTGCCGCACTCAATTTCGTCACATAACGCTCACTTGACTTCATCACGCTTTTATGTGATAATTATTGAATCTCCGGTTCGGAGACTTTAGCGTAATATAGGGCATACTATATACAGCACATATCACTTATTAGAGTATTTAGGAGGAAGGTAATTATAATGAAGAAAATTGTTTTGTCTGTTATGATATCAATTTTGAGCATAACTTTTGCTGTCACAGCTTTTGCAAATCAGCCAAATTTGAGGTTTAATAGAAATGAGGTTGAACTTTCCGTTCCGCTTGAAAATAGAAACGGACATACTATGATTGAAATAGGCAGTCTATTTGATCTACTTGATGCTAACGTTACACGCAGTAATGACGGCAGAGTTTTTACAATAACAAAAAATAACGCAGCAGTCAGCTTAACCGTTGGATCAGCAACCGTAAACATCGGTGGAAATTTGCAAACTTTGCCTGTTGCACCTTTCCTATCAGGTGAAAATGTAATGGTTCCGCTTACGGCTTTAAGTGAAGCTTTCGGAGCATCAGTTGCATGGGATAATGCAACAAGAACCGTTGATATAAGATTGAGCGATTTTGACATAGCTGATGTTGATTTTGTGTTCCTTAACCAAAACAGCCTTGAAACAAGAAACTCAACTGTTATGGATTATGAAAGCGTGCGCAGAACAGCAGTAAATACCAACAGGCAAATCGAAGATCTTTCTTATAACTTAAGAGATTTAACTAAAATGATGGATGACTTCGAGGATGATTTTAGAGATATAAATGATGCTCTTTGGCGCAGCAGGAACAGCTTGATGCAAACATCTCATATGTTAAATCAAATGAGCACATTAGGTCATGATATAGGAGATCTTCTTGAAGCTGAAAATTGGTTAGAATCCGGAGTAGAAAGTGCGATAAGAGCAATTTCTGAAATGGTTGCCGGTGAAATAACAGCCAGCAATGCCTTAAGAAGCAGAAGAGAAACAGAACAAATGATTGCTGACGCAAGTGAGTTCATGGTTTTGACATATTTAACAAACATCAATAATAATGCAATGGATTTACAGCTTTTGGAATTAAGAGCAGTTCAATCTGAAAGAAACAGAGATTTTACAAGCCTTAGAAGAGACCTTGGTATGGCAAGCGATGAGAATTTACGTACCGCCGAACTTTCGCTAAGGCAAGACAGAGCATCATTGACTGCATTAAACTCTGCGCTTCAAACAGAACGTGAAAACCTTAACAGAATGCTTAGATTCCCAATTTCCAGGGATTTAGTTGTAACTTTTGAACCGGAAATCGTTCCTGTTTATGTACAAAATATTAACGATCATGCACGCCGGATTATAGCTGATGATGTTAATATACGAAGCCGAAGGGTAGAAGCCGAAGCCGCAAGAGCTAGGCTTAGCTCTTTAAGAAATTTGGGCGGCGAAGTTAGATCTGCCGACGAAAGAGCACTACGTGATACAATAAATGCATACGACAGAGCTGTTGAAGAACTTGATAGAAATATACGCAATACGTATAACACTCTAAAACAGCTTGAAGAACGTCATGACATACTGATGACTGATCTCGTTACTGCTAATAATCAATATAGAATATCAACCGCAAATTTTGAAATAGGAAACATAACGGAATATGACCTTTACATGGTTAGGATGGCAGTTCTAAATGCAGAAATTGCTATAGTAAGAAATACTTTCCAACATTATAATTTGAGATTTTTATTTGAAAGACCGCATCTATTAGGGTAATCGATTATATTATCCGTTTAAGCGTATATAGCCAACAAAAAAAGAGCTTCGGCTCCTTTTTTTGTTGGCTATAATCTCTAAAAGAATGATAGAACAACCATCTGTGCTGCTTGAAGCAGCAGCAACGCAATAATAGGCGAAAAATCCAACATCATACCGGGACCGCCGAGAGGTGACTTGCTTAGGGCATGTCTTATCGGGCTCAAAATAGGCTCGGTAAGTGCAAAAACTATCGCCCCAAAAGGGCTGTTCCTGCCTATTCTAACCCATGAAAGAATAACCCTTACAAATATAAGGACATGTAGTATATAAAAAAACCAATTTAATGCTTCAATTAACATAAACTACTCCTAAATTAAGTGCCTAAATACTTTAGCACTGTAAATATCTAATCCGGCTTAAGCAACTATGACTGTGCACGTCCCGGAAGCCAAGAAAAAAGCGAATCACTTTTTTTGATTTGATCTCTAAGTTCACTTGTAACATTGAAGCCGGAAGGTGACATTACAAAGACACAGTTTGTTATACGCTCGATGACACCATCAAGCACGAAGCAAGCTCCGCTTAGCAGGTCTGCGATTCTTTGGGCATCAGCCTGCGGAATTCCTTCCAATGTAACTACGCATACTGTATTATCTCTGAACTGTTTGCAAACAGCGGCGGCCTCTTCAATTGTTTTAGGCTTGCATATATGCGTATTTCTTCCACCTTGTGGAATACGAGGCATTGTGATTACGTTAGACACTTCTTCGTTATATTTTTTTTGACTATCATTGCCATGTAAATCAGCAAATGATGTTCTTTCATACCTATTATTCGAATATTTATTATATGTAGGCTCCTCATCTACGTATTCGTCCACGTATCCATCATTTTCGACATAATCTTCATCGTCATATGCTACACCCATCATAAAATTTTGAACCTTTTTTAACAAAGCCATATGATATTCCTCCTATGTAGTATTTTGCAGTATTTTTTGCTTTCATCGGCTGCCAAAAATCCCCGTACCAATTCTTACCATGGTAGAACCTTCTTCTATTGCAACCTCATAATCGCCTGTCATGCCCATTGACAAAACATGCATGTCTACATTATCGCCTAAAATCAAGGCTTTGTCAATAAACAATTCCCTCATAATAGAAAAATTTCCTCTGTTTTCCTCTGGGTTTTCGACATAAGGTGCTATAGTCATCAACCCTTTGATAAATATATTGGAAAATCCTGAAATATCTTCAATAAATCTCCTAGTTTCATCCGGAGCAATGCCTGCCTTTGTTCCCTCGCCCGCAACATTAATTTCGACCAAAACATCAATTATTTTGCCAAGTTTTAATGCATGCTTGTTAATTTCAGAAGCAAGTTTTACGCTATCGACAGAATGTATTAAAGACACTTTGTCTGCGATATATTTAACTTTATTCGTCTGGAGTTGACCTATCA
Organism: Defluviitaleaceae bacterium; assembly: GCA_009784685.1. GTDB lineage: Bacteria > Bacillota > Clostridia > Lachnospirales > WRBF01 > WRBF01. The sequence continues at coordinate 73,217 of WRBF01000003.1, forward strand.
AATGCCATGTTGGTCTTGAACCTAGTTCATCATATTTTGATAAAAGCTCTTGAACTCTGTTTTCGCCAAGATTAAAAACCCCAACATCAAGAAGCTCATTTATGCGCTCGCAGCCGACTGTTTTTGTAACACCAATAAGGGTTATATCATCTTCTGACCTGCCGGATTTTAAAGCAGCTCTTTTAATATTTTCCCGTATCTGCTCAACATTTTCTTTAATAAGGCTCAATTTTCAGCAGCTCCATTCATTAATTAACTATCTGCCGTTCCCGAACATTACGTGCATCTAAAATAATTCTGTCAAAAATTCTGAGACCGGCGTTAAGGCTTGGATCTATTATGTAATATCCGCCTCTTTCGCGCGTATTTTCATCAATATGGACTTGAAAAAACTGTGTATATCCTCTGTTAACTGTGAAAAGCCCTCTTATGTTATCAACATCTGTAACTTGATGTATCTCCGGGCTGTCGCCGCTTCTTACGATAGTATCACCAAGCCTAAGTCCGTCGAAATCTTGCTGAATATAAACGAATGGTTCATCAGGATCAAACACTGATGAAATCCCTACGGCAACAAGTGAATCAACTCCGTTTGCTCTTCTCATAACGAAATATCCGCTTTCATTGATTAAAATGTGATCTGTTGGTACTCTAAGAACTGTTCTGTCAACTATCGCAGACCTCGGAATTCTAAAGCCGCTATGTTCGTCTCTTGATGTTTTAAATCTAATATTACGAGTATTTAGGTAATCTATCATAAACTTGTTGCTTCTTAGCAGTACATAACTATTTGTTTCACCGCTTACTAGCCGTGTAATCCTCATTTCTATAGGGATAAATACATCCTCTTGAAACGCACTTTCAATATATATAGTCCGGTCAGACCCCGGAAGCCAGTTCAGAATATTATCATTTGGTATAAACGCCGCAATGTACCATTCGTTTGATTCAACAATTTTAAAAAGACTATCTCCCGGTTCAACAATTTGAGAAGACCCAATTCTGGAAAAATCAGAACTAAAGCGAATTTGCTCCGGCATAAGGTTATCCATAGTCTCAAATGTGAACGTACCTTCAAGACCGTCAACCCAATGTGAAACTATACCGCTACGTTCTGCTCTAAGAACATATTGTGCATTTTGAAGCCTTTCATTAAAGGTTTCACGATTCCCTACTAAGTTTTCAGCACGACCATGACCTTCAGTTAAAATGATTTGATTTCTTTGATCAATTGTATGAGAGATATTATCTCTAAGCTCGTATACAGCAGAAATGCCGGCTGTCATAAGCCTTGGAACACCGGCATCAACAAACCGCCTGATTTGCAAATTTTTCTGTTCAACTTCATGGGATGAAAGTATTAAGTCTGCCCGCATATTTTGCATATTAAAAATTTGTGATTCCACCTCTGCAAGACTTTGAGTGAGAACAGCCTCTGTCTGGGGATCTACAATTGCACCTACTATACTGCCTCTTCTGACTCTTTCGCCTTCGGCTGAATTAAACGTGAGAGTACCTGCCGCATTACTTGTGTACACTCTTTCATTGCGTATTATTATCCCGTAAAGTATCTCCGGAGTTTCAATTGACCCCATTGAAATTGTACCGATAGAAATTTCCGGAGAATCAACATAGCTTATAATAGCATGCCCTATATATATAAGTATTACAACAAAAATGCCCGCAATAATAAGATAGCTGAAAACATCCTGTGAAGGCGGTTTGCGTTGTGAATCACGTTTTTTTCTGTATTCTTCCATATTAATTGGATCATTATTTCTTGGCATTGTTCTACCTCTTTATGCGTACTCAGGTTCTATGCTAAAAATATCATGAATATAATTGGACAGGGTGAAGCAATATGCACAAAAAAACTAAAATCAATATCGCAGTTAGCTTAATGACAGTTATAGTGATAATTTTCTGTGCGCTAATCGCAATTTTCCCCGGAGAGTCTATTGCTGCTGCTAAAGGTGGACTTTTACTTTGGTTTAATAATGTATTGCCGTCTCTTTTGCCATTCATAATAGGTATTAACCTGCTTATGGGGCTAGGCACCTTAAATGGCTTTGGAAAACTGCTGTCCCCAATAATGAAACCTTTGTTTAAAGTATCGGGCATAGGCGGGTTTGCGCTTGCAGCAGGGATGATGTCCGGATATCCAATGGGTGCAAAGATTGTAAGTTCTTTGCGCAAAGATAACTCCATATCAAAAATTGAAGCCCAACGCTTAATCGGGTTTTCTAATAATTCCGGTCCATTATTCATAATAGGTGCCGTTGGCGTAGGAATGTTTGGTTCATCAATCATCGGATATTTTATACTGACCGCCCATTATCTTTCGGCTGTTATAAGCGGAATTTTTCATAGGTTTTACAAATCAAATGATGCGTCATATGAATACACAGAGCATTTTAAAAAAAAGCATCAAAACTCCGATTCATTTTTAACACTTTTAAGTGATAGCGTTAAAAATGCAATGGAGACAATTTTAATGATAGGCGGTTTTATAATTTTATTCAGCGTTATATCAACGCTCTTACAAGAATCAGGTGTTATAATTTATATAACCGAATTATTATCCGGCGCAGGGCAGCTCGTCGGACTTAATAAGGAAGGACTTTCCGGCGTTTTAACAGGGTTAATAGAAATAACAAACGGTACAAATTTAGTTGCAGCTTCTTCCCAAAACCGACCTGCATTTCTTGCTGTAACTGCGATAATATCATTCGGCGGATTTTCAATACACACACAAGCCGCCGGGTTTATTAAAGAAACGGATATAAGCTTTGGGCAGTACATTTTATCAAAAGCAGCTCATGCATTTTTAAGTGTTGCCGTCGGCATTGCATTACTTCCATTTTTTGGATTGTAAGTCATGCAACGGCTGCGGGTAAACTATTCGTCACCGCCGCCGCGTATTTCTTGTTTATTTTCATAAAGCCTGTTTATAGTTTCCATTAAATCTTTTTCGAGCAGCCTATATCCATTGTGTACATCTTCAAGGGCTTCTCTTACTGTATCTTCCGTTTTTGACAGAACTCCATCAACGTAATTCATTGTTCCTATACGCATTTCACGGGAATAATGTTTAGCCTCTTCAGCTTGTTTGTCAGCAGCTTCTTGGGCAAGTTTAAAAATTCTATGCTCGCTTTTCAGCTCATTTGCTTCACGGTGGGCATTTTCAATGATGTCATTTGCCTTAACCTTTGCATTTTCAATATAGCTTTCGTACTGTTCAACTATATCTTGTGCTTTTTTAATTTCAGTAGGTATAGCATCTCTTATTGCATCAATTATATCCTCAATCTCTTCTTTGTTAACGGATACTTTGCCGCTAAAAGGAACGCCCTTGGCATCTTGAAGCAAGTCATCCAGTTCATTCAAGTAATTTCTAATATCAGCCACGTCTTTTACCTCCCGTGTCTCAATTCGTTAATAACTTCTTCTCTTATTTCATCAGGCACATATTCTGATAAATCAGCATCATAATTTGCAAGTTCCTTTACTGCACTGCTTGAAATATGCTTAAGCTCCGGTTTTGCAATTAACAGTATAGTTTCTATGTTTTTCGCAAGCTTGCTGTTCACAGCTGCAATGTTTGATTCCATATCAAAGTCAGTCATATTCCTGACCCCTCTAATAATAGCATCTGCTCCATATTCCTTAGCAAGTTCGGCAGTTAAACCGTCATGTCTTTGAACCAAAATATTTTTGACATCACCTACTGCTATTTTTGCAAGAATTACCCTTTCATCAATTGAAAACACAGTTCCTTTTTTAGAGTTTTTTAATACAAGAACAACAAGCTCGTCACAAAGCTTTGCGGCTCTTTTGATAATATCAACATGCCCCGTTGTTATAGGATCAAAACTTCCGGGATAAATTGCTTTCATGTTTTTTCCTCCAACGTATTAAAGCATTCTATTGTAAATTGGTATAAAACACGAACTTAGCTGTTTTATACTCTCGAATATCATAAATTTCAAGCTTGCTAAATTCATATTCCGGATCCTTACTCCCCTGCTCAGAAATTATTATGCCGTCTTTTTCAAGCAGTCTGTTTTCAACTATGGCATTAATTGCCTCATATGTAAATTCATTGTAATAGGGAGGATCCAAAAAAATTATATCAAATTTTTTATTTTCGTTTCCTAAAGTTCTAATTGCACTTTTAAAATCAGCAACAATTATGTCAAATTTATTTAAAATGTCAGCAGAAGAAATGCTCGAGAGATTTTTATTTATAATTTCTCCGCATTCTCGGCTTGAATCAATAAACACGACTTTATCAGCACCTCGGCTAAGTGCTTCAATTCCGATAGAGCCTGTCCCGCTGAAAACATCAAGAAATTTACTCTCGCTAATCCGCCCTTGTAAAATATTAAACAACGTTTCTTTAAGCCTATCCGCAGTAGGTCTGGTGTCCTGCCCCTTTGGTGATAAAAGACGCTTGCCTTTTAAAAATCCGCTTATTACACGCAATTAGGTTTTACCTCCGGGATATTTAACTTTTGCTGCAATAATTTATTGCAACAAAAAAGCATAACTTTCCATCTGAGTATTATAACCAGTTTGCTAAGATAAGTAAAGGGGTTTTTTTGATTTTAGAGTTTTAACCTACAACACTTGTATTGTTTTACAGGGGTAGTTGTTTCCAAAAGAAAATTGTGTTAAAATATATATTATTATTCACTAAAAAACTCAGGGGGATATCTCTATGCCAAAAAAGCCTATTGAACATTTTAAAGATATTTGCGCAATACCGCATGGTTCTTATAACGAAAAAGAATTAAGTGACTATATCGTCAAATTTGCAAAAGACCTTAATCTTGATGTAAGGCAGGATGAAAAATTTAACGTAGTAGTTAAAAAGCCCGGAACTCCAGGCTATGAAAATGCACCTGTCGTTATGCTGCAAGGACATATAGACATGGTATGCGAAAAGAACGAAGGAACAGAGCACGATTTTTTAAAGGATGGCATTAAAGTAATTATCGAAGGCGACATTATGCGTGCCGACAAAACGACTCTTGGTGCTGATAACGGAACCGCCGTTGCTATGATGATGAGTATTCTTGAATCAAAAGACATACCTCATCCACCTATCGAAGCCGTTTTTACATCTCTTGAAGAAGTTGGGCTTTTAGGTGCAGCAGCAATGTCTACCGATGACCTCAAATCCTCAATTCTCATCAACTTAGACGGTGGGACTGAAAGCGAATTTTGCGCAAGCTGTGCAGGGGGTATTAGGGCTGATTTAACATTACCAATAACCCGTAATGCTGTAAGCGGCATAGAATATTATGAGCTAAAAATTGCAGGGCTTAAAGGCGGACACTCGGGTATGAATATACATGAGGAACGCGGGAACAGTAATATTTTGCTTTGCAGGTCAATAAATAGCCTTTTAGCAAAGCTTGATGTTTATGTAAGCCAAATAACCGGCGGAGATAAAGATAACGCAATACCTCGTGAATCAAGCGCAGCTATAGCAGTTAAACCGGAAAGCGTGCAAAAGCTTAAAGATGCCGTAGATGCACTAGATAAAACATATAAAACAGAATATAGAGTAAGTGATCCTGATGTTTCGATTACTTTAAATAAAATCGGCGAAGGCAAAGATGTCTTCTGTAAACAATCAGCTGAAAAAGTTGTAAGCGCAGTTTTAGCCCTTCCTTGCGGCGTTATAGCAAAAAGCATGGATATTGAAGGGCTTACAGAAACATCAAATAATGTTGGCGTTTTAAGAACTAATGATGACCATGTTAAAGTTGCGTGCTTCATGAGAAGTGCATCAAGCAGCCGCAGAGATTTTGCCTTTGATATGGTAAAAGCTGTTTCAATTCTTGCCGGTGGAACTGTAGAAATCTTAAGCAGCCATGCCCCTTGGGAATTTGACCCTAATTCAAAAATACGCAAATTAGCGATTGAAACTTACGAAGAGCTCTTCGGACCTGCAAAAATGAGCGCAACTCATGGCGGGCTTGAATGCGGCGTTTTTATTGATAAAATGGGCGACAGTCTTGATAGTATTGCATTCGGACCAAGTATGTTTGACGTACATACGCCTGAAGAAAGACTTTCTATTTCATCATTTGAAAGAACTTGGGAATTATTGCAGGCTATGCTTAAAAAGATTAATTAATTAAGCACCTGTTTAAGGATTATATGCGGTCGGTAAAGTTTTTGCCGACCGCAAAAAAAAGGAATTGTTCGCCATGACACATGAGCAAATTTTTGAAAATATAATCAAAAGAATTTCAGAATATCATCCCTCTCCGGACTTTAGTCTTTTAAGAGAGGCTTATCGTGTTGCCGTTGAAACTCATGGCGATCAACTTAGAAAATCCGGAGAACCATATGTAATACATCCTATGTCTGTTGCCTATATTCTTGCGGACTTAGAGATGGATATTGAATCAATCATCGCCGGGATTTTGCATGATGTTATTGAAGATACCCCGTATTCTTACGAAGATATGGCTGCGGAATTCAGTTCAGAAATAGCCAATATTGTCGATGGGGTTACACGTCTTGATAAAATAGAGGATGATTTAAAAGCTAAACGGGAAAAAGCTGCTGAAGGAAAAGTAGGCGAAGAAAAAGCAAGTCCCAAGAAAAAAAGAAATAAAGAAGAAGCACAAGCTGAGAACTATCGTAAAATGTTCGTTGCAATGGCGAAAGATATCCGGGTTATACTTATAAAAATAGCTGATAGACTTCATAATATGCGTACTTTGCAATTTGTTCCTCCTGAAAAACAAATTGCAAAAGCACAGGAAACTATAGATATTTATGCTCCACTTGCAAGCAGGCTTGGTATTGCAAAAATTAAAAGCGAGCTTCAAGATTTGTCATTCAAATATTTACGAAGCGAAGCATATGACGATCTTTTAGACAAAATATCAAAAAAAGAAAAAGACGGTCAAAAGCATGTTGATAATATTATAGCCGTTATTAAGTCAAAAATGCAAGAACGGGGATTTGCCGCTGTCATTGATGGCAGAGCAAAGCATATTTACAGCACTTTTAGAAAAATGCTTGAAGATAATAAAACCCTTGATCAGGTTTATGATTTGTTTGCAATAAGAATTATCGTAGATAGCGTCGCAGAGTGTTATGAATCTTTGGGTATTGTTCATAATGTATTCAGCCCGATTCCCGGTAGGCTTAAAGATTATATCGCAATGCCGAAAGCGAACATGTATCAATCGCTCCATACCGTAGTTGTAGGTCCTTCAGGGTCGCCTTTTGAAGTGCAAATAAGAACACATGAAATGCACCGCACAGCTGAACATGGTATAGCAGCACACTGGAAATATAAGGAAGGTAAAGCATCCGGAAGCACAGCGGTAGAGGAAGATAAGCTTCCTTGGCTTAGCCAAATGCTTGCTTGGCAAGGAGATTTATCAGATGATATTGAATATTTAAGCGAACTTAAATCTGACCTTGATATACATGCAGACAGCATTCAATGCTTTACGCCAAAAGGAGAAGTAATAACTTTACCTGTAGGTTCAACCCCTATTGACTTTGCTTATTCAATTCACTCTGAAGTCGGCAATAAAATGATAGGCTGCCGTATAAACGAAATTATTGTCCCTTTCGAATATAAAATTAACCCCGGAGACAGAGTAGTCGTTTTAACAAGCCAAAACGGTAAAGGACCAAGCCATGACTGGCTTAGTATTGCAAAAACCAATCAAGCTCGTACAAAAATACGCCAATGGTTCAAAAAAGAAAACAAAGAAGAAAACGTAGTCCGAGGCAGAGAACTTCTTGAAAGGGATGCAAAAAGAAGAGGCTTTTCGCTGCCCGAACTTTTAACGGCTGAAAGAAAAAAAATCATATTAGAGAAGTATGGATTTCTTGACTGGGACGCTGTATGTGCTGCTATAGGACACGGCGGCATTAAAGAAGCGCAAGTAATAAACCGACTTAACGAGAGCTTTCAAAGCGAACAAAGCAAGCGGGAATTGATGCAAGTTAAGCTGAAAAAGGATTCGGAAAGCTTTAAAAAGGTTTATGCTAACAAAACAGGGGTCATGATTGATGGTCTTGCCGGTATAAGTATTCGTTATTCAAAATGCTGCGGTCCTGTTCCCGGCGATGCAATAATAGGGTTTGTAACAACCGGAAACGGTGTTTCTATACATCGAACTGACTGCATTAATATAACTAATCTGGACGAATTAAGCAGACCAAGGCTGATAGATGCGGATTGGCATATTCCTGCTGAAAGCAAAAAAGAAAGCTATAGTGCCAGCATTAAAATAACAGGGGATGACAGAGTCGGATTTATGCACGATATTTCGAAGTTCTTAATGGATGAAAAAATACCCATTATGGACTTTTCAGCCCAGGCAAATTACGGAGTTGCGATTTTCTATGCGATAATCCAAGTCGAGGGAAAAGATCAGCTTGACAAAGTCATTAATAAATTGCGTAGTATGCCGGGAATAACTAGGGTTGAACGGTCGGCAAAATAACTTAGTGGCTTAGGAGATATATGAGAGCTGTAATTCAAAGGGTATTAGAAGGCGAAGTTGTAGTAAATGGCAGCGTTGTTGGTAATATAGGAAAAGGAATTGTAGTGCTTGTAGCTTTTTCATCTGCGGACGATGACAAAACTATAGACTACATGCTTAACAAAATAATAGGTCTTCGGATTTTTGAAGATGAAAATGATAAAATGAATGTTTCGCTTGCGGATATTTCCGGCGAGCTTTTAATAGTTCCAAATTTCACGATTTACGGAGATGTCCGTAAAGGGAAAAGGTCGAGTTTTGTAAATAGTGCTCTGCCTGATGTTGCTTGTGAAATATTTACCCGCTTTGTTAATCAAGCGGAAAATATGCTGCCGGGGCGTATTGTCTCTGGTGTTTTTAGGGCAGATATGAAAGTTAAAATTATAAATGACGGACCTGTTACAGTTTTAATTGACAGCGATAAATGTTTTTAGCTGTGGAAACAAATCGAAATGATATAGGTTATAGGAGACTTACAAAGATGAATCCAAGAGGCGAATTCCCTGTTTTGGAAGTTAGGAATTTACAAACATATTTTTATACAACAAGGGGCATCGTTAAAGCAGTTGACGATGTTTCTTTTGCCGTTCAAAAAGGTAAAACCCTTGGAATAGTCGGAGAATCCGGCTGCGGTAAAAGCATAACCAGCTTATCTATTATGCGCTTGCTTCCTGCCTTAACAGGTAAGGTTGTCGGCGGCGAAATCCTTTTCAAAGACAGAAACTTGCTTGAATTGTCAGATAAGGAAATGCGGTCTATCAGAGGCAACGATATTGCGATGATATTCCAAGAACCTATGACTTCTTTAAACCCTGCGCATACAATAGGTAAGCAAATATCGGAAGCTATAAAACTTCATAAAAAAACTAGTGAGGCGGAAGCGAAAAACTTAACTCTTGAACTGCTAAGCGTTGTAAAAATACCCAACCCGGAGAAGAGATATGACCAGTACCCGCATCAACTTTCAGGCGGAATGCGCCAAAGGGTTATGATTGCTATGGCTTTAAGCTGCGAACCTGAAGTTTTAATATGTGACGAGCCTACAACAGCCCTTGACGTTACAATACAGGCGCAAATTCTTGACTTAATAGTCGAAATGAAAAATAAATTTGGGACAGGCGTAATGATGATAACTCATGACCTTGGCGTTATTGCGGAAGTTGCTGATGATGTTATAGTTATGTATGCGGGGAAAGTTGCGGAACGTGCATCTGTTGATGATTTATTTGAAAACCCGCTGCATCCTTACACAGAAGGGCTTTTAAATTCAATCCCTAAGCTTCATAGAACGCACGAGCGGCTTAAAAGCATAAAAGGAATGATGCCAAAACCGACAGATTTACCTGATGGATGCCTTTTCCATACTCGATGTGATTATGTGAAGGATATTTGCAAAAAAGAGCTGCCTGAAGAAATTTACATGGGTGGACGAACAGTTGCTTGTTGGAAATATCACGATAAATGGAAGGAACAAAAAACATGACAGAACAAAAACCACTCGTCGAGGTTAGAAATTTACAAAAATGGTTTTCGGTTTCGAATCATTTCTTTTCAATTAAACAAAATTACGTTAAAGCTGTTAACGGAGTAAGTTTTAAGGTTAACAAAGGTGAAACTTTAGGTGTTGTTGGCGAATCCGGCAGCGGAAAGACGACACTTGGTCGTGCAATTCTTAGGCTAACAGAACCAACCGGAGGCGAAGTGCTTCTTGAAGGGCAGGATTTCTTAAAATTTAACAAACGGGAATTAAGAAAAAACCGTGACAGCTTAAGCTGTATTTTCCAAGACCCGCAAGCATCTCTTAACCCACGCCTAACAGTTGGTGATTTAATAGCAGACCCTATGAGAATACAGAAAAAACCGTCAACTAAGCGTGAACGATATGAAAAAGTGTTGGAACTTTTGGATGTTGTCGGGCTTAACCGTGATGTAATGTGGAGATATCCGCATGAATTTTCTGGTGGTCAACGGCAAAGAATCGGAATCGCAAGGGCACTTGCGTTAAGCCCTAAGCTTGTTATTTGCGATGAACCGGTAAGTGCGCTTGATGTTTCACTTCAATCTCAAGTGCTTAACTTGATGGATGATATACAAAAAAGCATGGGTGTAACGTATATATTTATCTCCCATGATTTAAGTGTTGTTAAATATGTATCGGACAATATAGCCGTTATGTACCTTGGAAAAATAGTAGAAATAGCACCTAAAGAAAAGCTTTATGACAACCCTATTCATCCATACACGGAGGCTCTTCTTTCCGCTATACCAATTCCGGATACAAAGGTTAAAAGAACAAAAATAATACTGCAAGGTGATATTCCGAACCCAATGAATATACCGTCGGGCTGCTGCTTTAGAACAAGATGCCAGGAAGCACAGTATATTTGCGCCGATACAGTGCCTGAAATGAAGGAATATTCGCCGGGGCATTTTTATGCTTGTCATTTGAGGTAAATAGAATGAGTCCGAAAATATATTTAATTATCTCAGCACTCATGTTTGGCAGCATAGGTGTAGTTACCAGGGATTTGCCGTTTGAGTCAGAAATGATATCACTTTCAAGAAGCGTATTAGGAGCCTTATTTGTCTGCTTTTTCTGTTTGATTACAAAAAAGAAAATAGACTTAGGTCTTGTAAAGAAAAATCTAATTTGGCTTATAATATCAGGTGCAGCACTTGGTATAAACTGGGTGTTTTTATTTGAATCTTACCAACACATAAATATCTCGACAGCTATTGTATGCTATTATCTTGCGCCGGTAATCGTAACGGCAACTTCGCCTATATTTCTTAAAGAAAAGCTGTCTTTTGGAAGCGTTGCCTGTGTCTTAGCCGCTCTTTTAGGGCTAGTTCTTGTAACAGGCATTGGTACTGATATGGCTGGTAATTTAGCTCTCGGAGTTACATACGCTGTGTCTGCCGCAGTGCTTTATGCGGCGATAATTATTATAAACAAAAAAATTGTCGACCTTGGAGGTATTGAACGCACGCTGTTTCAACTTGGTATATCAGCAGCTGTTATGCTGCCATATGTTGCTCTGACAGATACATTTCCAACCGGAGGGGCTTCGCTTTGGTCTATTGCCATTTTACTTTTTGCAGGTATAGTTCTTACCGGCGTTGTTTATCTTTTCTTCTTCTCTGCTGTTGATAAGGTTAATGCACAGGCAATATCTGTCATACTCTATATAGACCCGATAACGGCAATTATTTTGTCATCTATAATACTATCAGAAAGAATGAGCCTTATACAAATTTTTGGAACAATTTTAATACTAGGCGCAACTTTTGTTAATGAAGTTGTGCTGGCAAAACATTCAAATAAACCAATAGCGGAGGAAAGCGTATGAAACTCGAAACAGTAGTAGTTACAGTATTAAGCGAAAATACTTATATTTATTATGATGAAAAAACAAAGGAAGCAATCGTAATAGATCCGGGAGGAAATTCGGAAAAAATTATAGGCGCAATTAATGCCTTGGGGGTTAAAGTAAAGGGAATACTGCTGACCCACGGGCATGGAGACCATATAGGTGCAGTTGAAAAAGTTCAAGCACATACAGGAGCTTCTGTGTTTGCCCACAAAGATGAAGAAGAACTTTTAAAAAGCAGTAAGCTCAATATGTCTTACTATATGGATGACAATCCTATTTCTGTTACTGATAGTAAGTGGTTTGAGGGAGATGAAGATGAATATACATTTGGAGGATGCACAATAAAAGTTTTGCATACACCAGGCCATACTCGCGGCGGCGTTTCATATTATGATGAGTATGAGAAAATTGTTTTTACGGGCGACACATTGTTTTTACGTGATGTAGGAAGAACGGATTTCCCGGGAGGAAACTATGAAACACTTGAAAAGTCAATAAGAGAGAAGCTTTACACTCTCCCCGATGATGTTATAGTTTACCCCGGACACGGACCTAAAACTAAGATTAGCAAGGAAAAAGTTTATAATAACTTTGTGAAAGCACTTTAGAGTCAATTTCTTTGGTAAAATTTCAAGGGAAATTTAAAAATTATTATAATAATGTAGGTTTGTCAAACATATGTTACATCACACCGAATAAAAAACACCAAACAACACCTACCGGGGTCAAGCGCCCGTGCGGCTGGTCGCAAAAGAAAGTCGCTTTTGCTGCTCGCTATGCA
>WRBF01000004.1 GCA_009784685.1 Defluviitaleaceae bacterium
AAAGTACTGACAGCCCTTGCCTTACATTGGTAAGGCTGCGGCCTCTTTTCGTGGCAGGAATAAAAATTTCCGACTCAAAACTCTCCGACCTAAAGCCGCTAAAAATTCGTTTATTCGAAATTTAAGGTCGCAGGTCGTACTAGCCGTACACCAAGACCGAGAATAATTCAGTACTTTTGCCTACGGCAAAAGCGGCTAAAACGCCGTCGGACTTCTTTCCGATACATTAAGAAGCGAATTTTTAGCGGCTTTAGGCGTGTTGTACATTGTATTGCAAGGGTATGATCATTATAAATCTCTACTTAATTTCAAATGGTGAGATTTCCCAAATCTCATCAGCATATTGCTTAATAGTTCGGTCACTTGAGAACTTGCCGCTCTTAGCCACATTTGTTATAGCCATCTTTGCCCAACGCTCTTTATCCTTATAAGCTTCGAGAAGCTTAACACGAGCTTCGGCGTATGGCTCGAGGTCTTTAAGAACAAAATACTCGTCCGCTCTTGCGCCGTCTGTTCCGTTGAGTAATGATTCATATATTTCTCTAAACAAGTCATGATTAGGATCTAAAGTCCCGTTTATAAGCATAGTAAGAACCGTACGCACTCTTTGGCTAAAGTTATACAAATCCCAAGGCGAATAGGAATTATGTTTGTACATCTTGATAACTTCTTCCGCTGTAAGTCCGAAGATAAAGATGTTGTCATCTCCAACTTCTTCATGAATTTCAACATTTGCACCATCAAGAGTTCCAATAGTTACAGCTCCGTTAAGCATAAACTTCATATTACCCGTCCCGGATGCTTCCTTGCCGGCTGTTGAAATTTGCTCGCTTACATCAGTAGCCGGTATGAGTTTTTCAGCCAGGGAAACCCGATAATTTTCGATGAAAACTACTTTTATCCTACCGGCAACAGTCGGGTCATTATTTACAAGGTCTGCCACGCTGTTTATCAGCTTAATAACAAGCTTGGCAATTCTATAGCTTGCTGCCGCCTTTGCCGAGAAAATAAACGTTTGTGGAACAACTTCCTCTTGAGGGTACTTCTTAATTCTATCATATATATCAAGCACATGAAGTATGTTAAGCAGCTGTCTCTTATACAAATGCAGCCTTTTGATCTGAACGTCAAAAACGGATTCCGGGTCGATATCAATACCCATTGTGTTTTTGATATAATTCGAAAGATATATTTTGTTATTGCGCTTGACTTTCATAAATTGCTCTCGGAAGTCCGAATTCTCTTTAAGTGGGAGCAGATTTTGAAGATCGCTAAGATCAGATATCCATTTATTGCCTATATTAGTCGTAATGAGCTCTGAAAGCCCTGGGTTGCAATGAGCAAGCCATCTTCTTTGGGTTATGCCATTCGTCTTGTTATTGAATTTTTCAGGGAAGATATCATAAAAATCTGTAAGTTCTTGATATTTAAGCAAGTCAGAGTGAATTTGCGCAACACCGTTTACGGAATGACTGCCGACGATAGCAAGAAATGCCATGCGCACTTGACCGTCTGCAATAATTGCCATATTTCTGAGCTTAACAGGGTCTTCTCCGTAACGTGTTATTATATGCGCACAGAAACGCCTGTTTATCTCTTCAACTATCATATATATTCTTGGAAGCAAGCGGCTGAAAAGCTCAATCGGCCATTTCTCAAGTGCTTCTGACATAATCGTATGATTAGTATATGCGCATGTTGCCTTTGTAATTTCCCATGCCTCGTTCCATTCCATTCCATATTCATCAAGCAAAAGGCGCATAAGTTCTGCAACTGCAACAGACGGATGTGTGTCATTTAGCTGGAACTGAACCAATTCATGAAGGTTGTCCATCAAATTGCCGTCATACCCCGGTCTGAGTTCGTTCTGTATTTCATAATGGCGTCCCAGAACCCTTTGAAGTGTTGCTGAAATGAAGAAATATTGCTGCTTTAGCCTAAGTTCTTTCCCGGATATATGGTCGTCAGCAGGGTATAAAACATCTGTAAGCATTTTAGCAAGCTGTTCTTCTTCTACTGATTTTGCAAAGTTGCCTTGATTAAATGCTTGTAAATCGAAAGAATTTTTAGCCTCCGCATCCCACAGTCTTAAAGTGTTTATTGTATTGTTGTTATAACCTATTACAGGATAGTCATACGGAACAGCGATAACTGCTTGACAGTTTTCTTGAATAAATTTATACCGTCCATCTTCTTGCTTAACAGGCCTGACAGTTCCTCCAAACTTAACTTCACAGGAATATTCGGGTCGCTTAACTCCCCATATATCACCGCCTGCAAGCCAATTATCAGGATATTCAACTTGGTAACCGTTTTCTATTTTCTGTTCAAATATTCCATAGCGGTATCTTATGCCGCCGCCGTATGCGGGATATCCCATAGTTGCCATTGAATCAAGGAAACAAGCTGCTAAACGTCCAAGCCCACCGTTTCCGAGCCCAGGGTCTCTTTCTGCTTCAATTAATGCGCTATAGTCTATGCCAAGTTCTTCAAGAACTTCTTTTACTTCTTTTATCATGGAAAGATTTATTACTGCGTTGCCTAAAAATCTTCCCATCAAAAATTCCATAGAAAGATAATAAACTACTTTAACATTCTCTTCCCTATACTTATCATGAGTTAATATCCACCTATCAGAAACTATATCACGTATAGTATAAGCAAGAGCTTCATAGACCTGTTCTCCCGTTGCAGCGGAGAGCGGTTTTCGAAACATGACCTTAACATTCTCTACTATTCTATCCTTAAGCTGATCTTTCGTCATTCCAAATGAAAAATCCATATTATCACCTTTCCAATCTTTTCTGTGTTTTTACTCTATCTTATAGTATACCACATATATAGTAAATTGAACATAAGACTTTTTAAACTTGTCTAAAATAACCCTAAATTTTCAAAAAGTATATGAAAACCTATTAATATCAATACAATGCCGCCTAAAAATTCAGCTTTTGATTTAAATTTTGCACCAAATATACTCCCAAGTTTAACACCGATAGCAGATAGCATAAATGTGATAATTCCTATAAGTAACGCTGCTGTGACTATATCAACTTGCAAAAAAGCGAATGATATTCCTACTGCAAGTGCGTCTATACTTGTAGCGACTGCAAGAGGTATTATTTGAGCAGGTTTTATAGATGTAATACATTCGTCGCCTTCGCCCTTTTTTAAACTGCCAAAAATCATTTTACCGCCAAGAAAGCAAAGCAGCACAAAAGCTATCCAGTGCCCATATTCTAGTGCGCCGCCTCCTGCAAACAATGAGGCAATCAAATACCCTATAAGTGGCATAACAGCTTGAAAAATTCCAAAATATAAACCTACAGCTATTGCATTTTTAATCATAAATTTTTTGGAAGAAAGGCCGACACATATCGCAACTGCAAAGGCATCTGTTGAAAGAGCGGCTGCTGTGAAGAAAATCTCTGTTAGTCCCATTTAATGTCTCCGTTCATCATCGTTTGACTACAATATTTTTATATTGTCAGAATTTACCGAATTGTTGATTTGGTGAATGGGGCGAAAAGATGGCGGAATGAGGTTATGCACCGTTGCCAATTATATCATAAGCAGGTCTGTTCTTGTACTACTTTCCCAAATAAAGCAAAAATAATATTTGCTTGTATTATTGCTATTAATTGGTATAATAAGTATAGGGAGTGTTACCACTATTTGAAACTCTCATCTTTTTGCAGGTTTTGCTACACTTTTTTCAGCCCTTTTGCTATGCAAAAGCCGCCTTTAGCGTTCGACCTTATTGTCAGTGCATATTAAAAATTCTTGAAATACGCTCAGTATTTCTGCGAATTTTGCCTAAATTGACACAAAGTCTGCTGAAAATGTGTGTATTCCCGATAATGGGAGTATGCCCTAACTGATATAATAAGCGAGGTTTTTTTTATGCCATTATCCGAATTTAAACAAGGTTCAACGATACACATAAAAGGCGAAGCGTTACGCAATCTTTCGCTTATTACAAAGGGAAGCGTCGTGACTTCACTTAACGGACATAAGTTCCAATTCGAAAAAGGGTCAGCACTTGGTCTTTATGATATACATTCAGGAAATCATAGCCACACATATATTGCCGCTTCAGATGTTGCTGTATTTCAATACCCATATTCTAATTTTAACGCCTTAGATGCAATGTTTTATGAAAATGCGGATGCGGCGCAGTTGATAACAAATGCTATGCTGAACCAAATTTCAGAATTGCTTCAATATAGGCGTGCGTTAAAGCAAGAAGCTGACAGTGCAGACGAATTAGTTGGTGAAGTATACTCTAGGTATGAAGAGCTTTGTAAACAGTATGCCCTTACTCCTAAAAAACTTCCCGGAATTTCAAAAATTGCACCGTTTTCAGGAGATGATCCGGTAGAAAATTGGCTTCAAAACTACTATCTGGAAGTAAAAGGGCTAGATCCTGCAATATACAAAGGGGTTTTCTATGGTAAGCCCGCGATATCATCGGAATTCATTCGCCGAGGAGCAGGAGATATCCATCTGGTGTTACAGTCTTGCGCAATTTATCAAGAGTATCTAACTGGTATGTCTAAATTCTTCTTAAACAGCGATGATCACGATTTATTTTCTCTTATTTCTGAACTGCATTTCCAATCGATAAACATCAAGGGAGCATATGAAGCTGTAGGGTCATTTATGACTATGCTAACAACATTATTGCCGAATATGACAGGAATTGACCTTGAAAAATATGACGAACGTTTAAAAACATATAAAGACAAGCTTTCAGTTAAGCATGAATCTCAAGAAATAACTGATGCTCCGACAGGTCAAGGCCTGAAACAGAACTTGGCAGACTCGTTGGACATTATATTAAACTATTCTGAATGGGATGAAGAAACATGCACTAAATTTACAAAGCTTATTAAAGATTACACAAAGCTTTCTGACAGAGGAAGCTCTGATGATGCTGTAAACCGCTTGCGCAGGAGCTTAACCGAGATTTTTTATAATTTGTACAGACTTGTATTTGTGAAAAGCCTTAATGATTCTAACACACCGACAATTATTAAGATGTTTCTTAACTTTGGGTATGTTGATGCTGAGCTTGCGGGTTACGAAAATGCGGATTTCTTATACTCAATAGCTGACTCACTAAAAGGTGACCCGGAATCAGGGATTTATACAATTTCCGAGTGGCTTACCGCAGTATTTTGTGGAAAAAAAGAGCCTAGCAAAAATGAATTTGACATGGACTATCCTGCCCATGTTCGGGAATTAAGGACAACCGGTAAGATAACAGAAAAAGAAGAAGCTAACCTTTTGGCTGATCCGGATAAAAAGTTAGAATTTGAAATGGAAAATATGTTCCCATCTGTAAACAAAATTACATGTGGTAGGATAACAACATTCTGTCCGCTGTTTTCAGATAATAACGCACAGCGCAACATTGAATCATCATTAGTTACGCCTGATCAAATTAAAGAAATTATTAATGAAATACGCAGTATTGATTTTTCAGCGTTTTATCGAGGAACAATTTTCTCTAGCGAAGAGATTGGTGTATCTAGGGAGATTGTTAACGTTGAAATACTACCAAATATTATATTAATGCCTAATATTGGAGCAAGAGGCGTTATGTGGCAAGAAATTGAAGGCAGAAATCGTGCTTCAAAAGCTCGTATTTTTATGCCTATAATATTACAGAGTGACTTAAAAACGTTAACGATACGCCTAACAGGTGAATTTAGGTGGGAAATGTGCAAGCGCATTCAAGGTGCACGTTGGAACGACTTATCAGACCCTTCGCTTACCAGTGAATTTTGCGATTACCTTCAATTTTATAAAGGCAACCGTGAACTTTCTTCAGAAGTTAAAGAATCAATTAAATTGGAACTTTCACGTGCAAACAATAACTACAGAAATGTGTTTATCTCAAACTATTCTGACTGGCTGACGTATGAATCAAACGGTTCACCACGCCTTAATAAAAATGTTCGCCGGATGATGATAACATACTGCCCTTTTACAGCGGCGATACGGGAAAAATTGATGATGAATTCTCAATATACAGATTTGCTTAACAAATATAATTTTAAACAGCAACAGCGTGAACAGCAGCTTTCAAGGCTTATTCAAAAAGTTGGCAAAACAACTAAAAATATTCCGCAGGAATTGCTAGGAGAGTTTGAATTTGCGAAGATGTAGGTTCTTAATTCGTTAAAGACCCCAAAAACAGGCAAGATGATCATTCCATCTCTGCCTGTTTTTGGGGTCTTTAGATTTGTGAACTATAGCGATATAAAAAACGCCAATCAATAGTTAAAAAATACATCTATTTTTCTTTTCTCTGTATTTTTTCCCCATCAAGCCCGGTTCTTGTATTCATAAGCAAAAAGGCTATCAGTATAACAATCATATTGATTACTACTATTTGAATGCTCTCTGTGAGATTAGCTATATTCCCTTCCCGTATGACCACCGTAATTTGCATCGTGTAGGTAAAGTGGAAAATGTTTGCTAAAACTTCGTTAGCTTCAGCAAAAATTGGACCTACGCCTAATAATAGCCCTATAATTCCTGTAAAACCTCCAATTTTTGATAAGCTTAGCGTTATACCAAGAAGCATGGATGTGACTGCACCAAGTAAGGAAATTATTAAAAAGCCAGCCATTTCCTCGCCTGAATATTGAAGCATAATTCCGAAACAGGCAATTGCTCCAATGGATATAATCAGAAGGGCTGTACATGTGCCAATTAGGTATTGGTAAGGCTTAACGCCTGCCATTCCCATAAACCTTAAGTTCATCGTACTGCGGTCTTCCATTATAAATCCGGATGATGTCGCTATCATTGATATACCGATAAACATAACAACAAATTGCGATATTATTAAATGTCTATCTGTTGCGGCATCGGCAACTAATAGTAAAATAAAAAACGGGATTCCTAAGAAAAACATAGGTGCGCCATACATGGCAGGATTTTTAAAAAAACTTTGCATTTGCTTTATAAAAACAGCATTAATGTTTCTCATAGCTGCACCCCCGTTAACTGCAAAAATACTGCCTCTAAATTTGGAACAGTATGCACTGCGTCATAACGTTTACAAATTTCATTAGGGTTGCCCTGTTCAACTATCTTACCATTGTGTAAAAGGGCAATGCGGTCGCAAAGCTTCAATGCTTCATCCATATTATGCGTGGTTAGAAAAATCGTAGCTCCCTGTTCCCTAAGCTCTTGAAGAAGACGGCATACCCCTTTAGATGTGCCGGGATCTAATGCACTTGTAGGTTCATCCAAAAATAAAAGTTTTGGTTCATACAAAATAGCACGTGCAAGAGCGAGTCTTTGTGTCATGCCTCGGGATAGCTTATCTACAGTTTTCTTTGCGGAATCAGCCAACCCAACAGTTTCAAGCACTTGCATAGGTTTGTTTTTTGGAAGCCCATAAATTCTTGCATATAGGTTCAGGTTTTCGATGCATGTTAGATGAGGGTACAGACCGCCAATATCAAGCATAATTCCCATTTCACTGGGATGAGCCAAAACCTCTTTTTTGCCGCTGTCTTCTTTTACCTGGTTGGTAAGAATATTTATGATTGTCGTTTTTCCTGCTCCGGATGGACCTAGTAAGCCAAAAATTTCACCTTCTTTAACGTTAAAGTTAACATCTGACAAAACAGTTTGCTTGCCGAACTTCTTTTCTATATTTTCCATTTTAATCATTATATGATCCCCTTTATTCATCCCATGAAGAGTTGGCAAAGCCTTCATAAACATCTTTTGGGAAAATAGGTTCTGATAATGCTTCATGTGTTTCTTGCGTAATTTGACCGGAAATACACTCTTCACCTGCACGGCTAACTATTTCAAGATAAGCGTCTGTTAGCTCTTTAAGTTCCGGGTCAGGGATGCTAAAAAGTTCACCTTGGCCACAGAAAATAGAGAATTCTTCATATTTGCTGTCCCCGCCATGTTCTAACAGCTTAATGATGCTGTCGTAATTTTTTTCAGCAGTCCAGAAACCACATGTTGAAATAAAGAAATGTCTTTGGTGAGAAAGGTCATGCCTAAGCGGATGCCTGCCTGTTTCAGATTCTGTCATCATTTCAGGTAATGCTATAGGCAGTTGTCTATCCATAAAGCATTTCATTTCACCCGGGAAGCCGCAGCTATATAATGGGAAAGACCAAATTACTACATCTGAGGCGATAATCTTTGGTAAGAAATCCGCCATATCATCTTTTATAACACATTCTCCTGGGGTTTTAGTCCAGCAAGAAAAACATCCCTTACAGCCTTTTACGTTAGCTGTTGATATATCAATTATTTCTGCGTCTGTCCATTTTGCGCCTTCTAAAAATGCTCGGGTTAAATACATGGTGTTGCTGCTTTCTCCTCTTGGCGAACCGTTTACGACTGTAACTTTCATTATTGTTCCTCCTCTAATATAGCAATAGCCTTAGTTGACCATTCTGTTGCTGCCTTACAAGATATTTCTCCATGTAATGCTGTTAATCTCCAGTATGTTGTATGTTTGGGGTAGATATTTGCCTCTGCTGCAATCATATTTTGAACCTCGATTAACTCATGACCGTAGGCGATAGCTCTCTCCCTGTATTCTTTTAACAATTTTATTGTTTGTTCTTTCCCGGCTTCACCTGCAAAAAAAATTCGCATTAAAAATGAACTTTTTGCACCGCCGCCTAAACTTATATCAGGTGATGACAGCCAATTCAATAATTCTGACTTGCCTAAAGGAGTGATTGAATAAACCCGCTTGTTAGGTTTTTCCTCTTGCAAAACCCGTTCACTGGTTAACCAGCCCTCATCTTCCATTTTGCCAAGTTCCCTGTATATGTGGCTGCTCTTTGCTTGCCAGAAATGGGCTAAAGAATTTTTGAAAAATTTGTCCAGATCGTAGCCCGTTGTAGGGCCTTCGCAGTTTAACAAACCTAACAGACCGTGCTTTAGTGACATAATATTCTCCTTTGTTTATATTCAACAAGTTTAATATAGCATGATTTGAATATTGTGTCAAGAGGAAATTTTTGATTTTTTGAAAAATTCTGATAAAATACTTTCTAGGCTCATATAGTTCATAATAGTTCATATAGTTAAATGAATTCAAAGAGGTGATATTAGTGAAACCTATAATTTTAGTGACTACAAATGTTGATACAACGGATCAAAAGTATAACAGAATAAGCAGAGATTATTGCACGTCTATAATATCTTCGGGGGGAATACCAATTATTGTAGATTATGCTCTGATAAATGACATTGACCGTTTGGATAATTTAGCAGACGGATTGTTATTAACAGGCGGCGGTGATATACATTCAAGATATTTTAACGAACCGTTGCACGAAAAGGCAAACTTAATTGTAGAGGAGCGGGATGATTTTGAAATTGGTTTGTTTTTAAAGGCGTTTGAGAGAAACATGCCAATACTAGGAATTTGCCGTGGCTCTCAGTTGATAAATATTGCGCTTGGCGGTAACCTTATACAGCATATAGATGGGCATGATTATTTTGATAAAAGGTTTGAGCATGTTCATAGTGTTGATATTAAAAATGATTCGTTGTTGTATGATATAATAGGTGAACAAAAACTTTTAGTGAATTCTGTGCATCATCAATGTGTGGGGAGGACTCCTTCAGATTTTCATATCTCAGCTTATTCAGAAGATGGTGTGGTCGAAGCGATTGAGCATAAAAGCAAACGATTTGTACTGGGGGTGCAATGGCATCCGGAAATACTTTCTGAGAAATATTTGCAGCATAAAAAATTATTTGATCGGTTTATAAAAGAGTGCTGCAATTGATGTTACAGACGGTAGCAAAACACAATTTTCAGAAAAAATTAAATTTTCTTTCATAAACTCTTCACATTTACCATTTAAAATTGTATAATCAGTGATTGTAAAGTATTATAATCTCCCAAGAGGAGGTTAAGGCGGGGAATTGATGAATTTGCCGCATTAATAAAACAAACCATAAGCCATATTACGAAAGGAAATTTAAAACCATGAGAAAAATTAACAAGAAGAGTGATTATAAAAAACCTATCATCATTACGATTTCTGCACTTTTAGTAATTGCACTTGGAATTTGGGGCATAGTTTATCTTACTACTGAAAGGGTTACGGCAAGAAATATATCAAACTATGTAACTTTGGGTCAGTATTTGGGTATTGAATATGAGCCGATTTCTATAGAGGTAACTGACGAAGATGTTGAGGACAGAATAAATTCTACTTTAGGTGGTTTCGTTGAACAAGTCGAAGTGACTGACAGAGCAGTGCGTGACGGCGACGTTGTAATTATTGATTTTGCAGGATTTCAAGACGGAGTCCAGTTCCCTGGCGGAACCGCTGAAGAACAGAGATTACACATAGGCTCAGGTCAGTTTATTCCCGGTTTTGAAGAGCAAATAATCGGTTATTATATCGGAGACGAATTTGATATATATTTAACTTTCCCGGAGGACTATCACGCAGAAGAGCTTGCAGGTGCAGATGTTATCTTTACTATTAACCTAAGAGAAATCATAGAAGAAATTATACCGGAACTTACTGATGAGTTTGTAAGCGAAAACTTTGGTGTAACAGTTACAGAATATAGAAACCAAGTTCGTGAAACATTACAAGCTGAGCGGGAAGACGCAGCTGAAAACGGAAGAATAAACGCTATTTGGAGCATGATAATGGATAATGCAACAATCCATAGACTTCCGCAAAATGAATTAAACGAAGCGATGGAACGTTCGCTTATTGAACAAGAGAATTTTGCGGCAATGTTCGGTATGAACCTTGCATCTTTAGCATCTGATTTTTATGGAATGACAATTTCGGAATTTATTGAGTTTGAAATAAGACCTATGGCAGAGCAGTCTGTTAGCCAAGATTTAGTTTTAAGAGCTATTGCCTTTACAGAAGGCATTGATATTTCAGACGCAGAACTTAACGAAGGTGCAGCAAGATTTGCCGAGGAATTCGAATTTGAAAGTGCTGCACAATTTATTGAACTAAATGGCAGAGATATTATTAGGCTTCAGCTAATAACCGAGAGAGTTTTAGAACTTGTACTTGCTAATGCGGTTGCGGTAAATTAATTATCTGACTTTTAAAAAAAGAGTGGTATCGTGTATATTGATCATTGGCAACAAATAACTATACTTATTTTATTACTTATATGCTCAGCTTTCTTTTCTTTAGCAGAGATTTCTCTTGCAAAGCTTAGCAAGTTGCGTATAAGAAATATGCAAAACGAAGGTATAAAATCAGCCAAAATTATACAGAAAATTGTTGAAAATCCAAATAAGCTTACAAGCACAATTTTGATAGGAAACAGTATTGTAACTATTTCAGCATCGACTTTAGCTGCTTCTATAGCTATGGATTCATTTGGCGACAATAACATCGCCCTTGGTATTACGACAGCCGTGTTGACGGTTATAGTCCTTATTTTTTGCGAGATCACCCCTAAGATTATTGCTCAGCAAAATGCTGAAAAAGTATCTGCGATTGTGGCAGGACCTATTAGGTTCTGCCTCTGGCTTTTTTCTCCGATAGCTGTTGTTTTAGGCGTTATTACTAATTTTCTTGTGAAAATTATGGGCGGAGGCGAGTCAAATGACGAGCCGGATGTTACAGAAGCCTACATTAAAACAATGGTTGATGTCAGCGTAGAAGAAGGCGTTTTAAAAGGCGATGAACAAGAAATGATAAATAATGTTGTGAACTTCGACGACTTTGTTGCAAGAGGTGTTATGACACCAAGGATGGATATTATTGCTGTATCAGTCGATGCAGCTCCTCTAGAAATTGAAGAAGTTTTTGATTATGAGAGATTTTCAAGGCTTCCTGTTTATAAAGAAACAACCGATAATGTCGTTGGGATTTTGTACCTTAAAGATTTTGTTTTTTGGGATAAAGATAAGCCTTTCAATATAGAAAGCTGTATGAGAGAGCCGTTTTTTACATATGAAACAAAGCCTACAAGAGATCTTTTTGCGGTTATGCGTAATGAATCTATTCATATGGCTGTTGTTCTTGATGAATATGGCTGCACGTCCGGGCTTGTTACGATGGAAGATTTAATTGAGGAAATAGTAGGTGAAATATATGACGAGGACGACGACGACGAACTGGATATAGAGAATATTTCCGATACGGAGTTTTTTGTTCTTGGAGAAACAAGAATAGATGAAGTAAACGAGGCTATAAAAACAGATATACAGCCGGGAGATTTTGAGTCTATAGGCGGTTATGTTTTAGGGCAAATGGGACGTATTCCTGAAAAAGACGATAAAGTTGATATAAATGGATTTACATTTGTTGTCTGGGAAATTGATAAGCATCGGATTGAAAAGCTTAAGATTATTAAAAATATAGACGAATCGGAAGTAACACATGAATAGTAAGGAGAATATCCAAATGATGAACGTGTTTTTTGTATCTTTAGGATGCGATAAGAACCTAGTTGATAGTGAAGTAATGCTTGGGATTTTATCCGATAACGGATTCACTATAATTGATGATGAAACAAAGGCGGATGTTATTATCGTTAACACATGTGCCTTTATTTCTGATGCAACCGAAGAAGGGATTCAAACTATTATTGAAATGGGCAATCAAAAAATGGAAGGGCTTTGCAAAGCACTTATAGTTACAGGCTGTATGGCAAAGCGTTACCAAGATCAAATATTTGAAGAACTTCCTGAAATTGATGCAATACTCGGACCTAAAGATTATGAAGCTATTGCAGATGTTCTTGTAAAAGTTAAAAATGGGGAAAAAGCGATATCTCTTCTTTCGGAAAGCAATGTAAATGAAGATAAGCCGCAAAAGCGGATTTTGAGCACAGCGGGATATTATGCCTTTTTAAAAATAGCAGAAGGCTGTGATAATAGTTGTACATATTGTACGATTCCGGCTATTCGCGGCAAGTATAAAAGCCGGCGTTTGGAAGTGTTGGTTGAAGAGGCTGCCTTGCTTGCTAAGCAAGGTGTTAAAGAGCTTATACTTGTTGCGCAAGATACAGGTTACTACGGTAAAGATATTTATGGTGAATATCGGCTTGCTGAGCTCCTTAACAAACTGTCTGAAATTGATGGTATTGAATGGATAAGAATTTTATATTGCTACCCTGAGCGTATCAATGATGCGCTCGTATCAGAAATGAAAAATAACGAAAAAATATGTAAATATATCGACATGCCAATTCAACATGCCGATGACAACATCCTTAAACACATGGGGCGGAAGTGTTTATTAGGCGACTTGAGAAAAGCCATTAATGCGCTTAGAGGTTCAATACCCGAAATTGTCATAAGGACGACTGTTATAGTCGGATTTCCGGGCGAAACAGAGCAGCAGTTTGAAAATCTTATTACGTTCATGGATGAGATTAAGTTTGATAAGCTTGGGGCATTTGAATATTCTCCTGAAGAAGGCACGGCGGCTGTAAATCTTAGTGGTCATGTCGAAGACGGTATCAAGCAGCAACGCAAAAATTTGGTGATGGAAAAGCAGCGTAATATATCTTATGATCTTAACCAAGCAAAAGTTGGTAAAGCTTATAAGGTAATAACTGACGGTTATTTGCCTGACAGAGATGTATACGTCGGCAGAAGTTATATGGACAGCTTCGAAATTGATGGTATGGTATTTTTTACATCAGACAAAGAGCTTTTAGCAGGGGATTTTGTTAATGTAAAAATAACTGCTGCTGCGGATTATGATTTAATAGGGGAACTATTAGAATAGGTCATTATGCCAGTATCGGAAGTACACAAAAAATGACCGCCCTATCTAGATCTCAATCGCAACAGCATGGGCGATAGCCGGGATGCTTTCGCCTTGCAGCGCACTCGTTTGACTCATAAGTGCGCCTGTTGGGATAAATAATAGTTTTTTTATCTTCCCTTTTTTTAGCTGATCGTAAAAATATCCTGCGAAAGTAACCGCAGAGCATCCACATCCGCTTCCCCCGGAATGTGTATCCTGGGCTTCTTTGTCGAATATCAAAATTCCGCAGTCTGTGTAATTTTCTCCAAGTGTGTGCCCTTCATCCGGCATAAGTTTCTTTACAAGTTCATGCCCTATATAACCTAAATCTCCGGTTGCTATCAGGTCATAATAATTAGGGTCTCTGCCTGTGTCTTTAAAATGTGCGCTTAAAACATCAATTGCGGCGGGGCTCATTGCTGCACCCATGTTATTTGAATCTTTTATACCCATATCAACAATTTTTCCTGTTGTTATATGCGTTATATAAGGACCTTCGCCGTCTTTTTCTAAAATACAGGATCCGCTTCCTGAAACAGTCCAAGTGCTTGTCGGCGGGCGTTGTGTTCCAAGTTCTAAAGGAAACCTAAATTGTTTTTCAGCAGAGCAAAAATGGCTAGACGCCCCAGCTATTACAGTATTTGCATATCCTCCATCAATCAGCATTGAGCCTAAGCTCATAGCTTCACCCATAGTCGAGCAAGCACCAAAAAGCCCAAAAAACGGTATTTGCAAGTCTCTTATCCCAAAATTCGTCCCCATGCTTTGATTTAATAAGTCGCCTGATAATATATAGTTGATGTCTTCAGGAGTTTTGTTTGCTTTTTTGATTAAATTCTCGAATGACTTTTTAGCCATTGCACTTTCGGCCTTTTCCCAAGAATCTTCGCCAATCAGACCATCCTCTGTAATAATGTCGAAATATTCTCTGAGCGGACCTTCTCCCTCTTTTGTACCAACTACTGATGAGGCCGTTGATATGCTTACCGGGTTTTCCAATTTTATCGTTCTGCTTCCTAATCTTTTATTCAAAATTAGTCCCTCCTACTTTAGAAAATAATAGATAATACCGACCAAAACCGAGCTTAGTACGCCGTATAATATAACGGGTCCTGCAACTATAAACATTTTTGCACCGAGCCCAAGCACAAGTCCTTCTTTTTTAAACTCAATAGTTGGTGCAGCAACTGCGTTAGCAAAGCCTGTAACAGGGACTATACTACCTGCGCCCGCAAATTTCCCGAGCTTATCGTAAATGCCAAAGCCTGTTAAAATTACTCCGGCTAAAACCAAAATAACTGTAGTGTACGTGCCTGCAAGTTCCTTTTCAATTCCATATCCAATGATTATGTTGATTATGAATTGCCCTAAAACACAAATAAGCCCGCCGACTATAAAAGCCTTTATACAGTTAGTTAGAATCGGGCTATTTGGCGAGACTTCTTCAACTAATTGTTTGTAGTCTTCCTTCCCTTTTTGAGTTTGGTTCATTAAATTCCCTCCTTATTTCCTATGGTTTAGGTGTAAAAAAACCATCAACGGTAAAATACAATATAGCCCCGACAAACTTCCCTATAGCTAGCGCAAAAATAAAAAACGAAAGCCCTTTTTCTATTTTAATGCGCCTTGTAAGTATTGGGATTACGTTTAAAACTTCAGCTAATGACATTGACAGGCAGGCAAAGAATACCCCTCCGAAAAACCCTGCCGCAATTGCTATAAGCCACCCAAGCGGCAGATGATAGTCAATCATCATTGTCGTCGCACCTAATATTACACCAAAAATTATCGCTTCTTCATAAAGCATAATATATCGCTGTGTACCTGTTTTTTCTGCCAAACGCTGTACAATACCAAGAATTGTTATAAATGCAACAACCGCACCGGATATAATAAGTCCTGTGCCAAATCCGAACAGCACAGTTAACCCCTGCTTAGCTATTGTCATTTTGAATCTCCTCCTCTTCTTGCTTAATTGTGCCTAGTTTATCAATGATTGCATCATTTACATTTTTTTCGTATCCGGGCATTTCCACTTCTATAGGCGTTAAATCCGTAGTAATCCGTCGCCCGAGAAAATGATTAAAAAACACAATAATTCCAAAAGCGAGCCCGATAGAGTAGGGGATTTCAACCAGGAGTGGGCTGTCTGTCCTTACTCTAAACAATATGAAATAAAAATTTTCAAGCACCGTACTCATTTCAGAATCTGTATGAAAACTCATTATAGCCGCAAGTGAACCTATAAATAGCGTCAGTGTAACAAAGCTAATTTTTATCCACTTTAGATACGGTTTTTCCTTGGTTTTTTCCTTTTTGTATTCAATAATTGTGTCCATTTCGCCAAGATTTTGCACACTTATATCTGGGTATGCTTTTTTTATCACCTTGACAATTTCTGTAACCGGAATAAGGTAAAAACTTTTGTCAGATTTTTTTTGCCCTTTACCCTTCTTGCCAAATTCCTGATTTTCTGCCCTATTGTCAATTTTTTCAATATCCAAAACTGACAATTTCTTAACTTTATCCGCAACATCTTTTGTTGCTATAACTTCTGTAATATCTTCAATTAAAACCTTAGCTCTGCCTATCATAGACGCTTTTTTCGGCGGCTTAATGTAAATATCCAACAAAAACACCATCCTTTTATCTCTCAAACTATTATTAACAAAATGTTGAATTTAATTATTATTATTTTTTGGATTTTTATGTATTGGTAAAGCTAAAGGAGTATATAATATCTACGAAATTAGAAATACAAAAAATATCGGGAGGATGATTATAAAATGAAAAATTACGGATTGTTTAAGAAGCTTTTGCTTTTAACTGCTGTAATATCTATTCAAGCTGTTTTTCTGTGTCAAAGTGTTCTTGCTTTTGATGGGTTTTCGATTTATGGTATCATTGATGAAGATATACTGCTGCGGAATTACATTGCAACTGAGCTCGAAATGATGGCAAATCCGGAATCTGAATTTAGAATAGTTATGAACGCAGACGGAAGTGTCACGGGGATAGACTCAAGTGGATATCAAGTTACAGCGGGAGGGAAATGGCCAAAAAATAACATAACAAGAAACCTTCCGCCGCCAAGAGAAGTTGATTATCTTGTTTATAATGAAGAACATGACAGCTTCACAGCTGTTTGGAGTACAACATCAAAAGGTTACAAAGAGTATGTTGAAATGCTGGAAAATTGTGGGTTTGGTGTATATTCGCAAGAAATTGAAATCTACCTGGACGATGAAGAGCTTCACTCATATTCTGTCATTGGTTTTAACGGGATGACTGTTGAATTGCTTTTTTTAGAAGGTGCAGTCACTATGAATGCTCAGTATCCAAGCTTGGCATATAGATATTAGACGGGGCAAGATGCGCTATAATTACTATAGCGCTACATAAAACAAAACACAGAAATAATGCACTATACTTCCCGCAAGAACAAATAAGTGCCAGATAGAATGAGCGTATTTTAATTTTTTCATTTTATAAAATATAACGCCAACTGTATAGAAAAGCCCGCCAAGTGCAAGCAAAATAAGTCCGTTTGTCGGCATATTTTCCACTAAAGGTCTAAATGCGAAAACAATTGCCCATCCCATCCCTAAATAACAAATGAGCGAAAAACGCTTAAACTTTTCAAGATTTAATGACTTGAGTATTATCCCTATAATTGCTGCTCCCCAAATAGCACCGAATAAAGCCCATCCTACTCCACCTCTTAATGTTACGAGCGTAAAGGGGGTGTATGTGCCTGCGATAAGGAGAAAAACCCCGCAATGGTCAAAAATTCTAAATAACGCTTTGACTTTTTCGTTTGTGAATGAGTGATATAACGTTGACATTGTGTAGAGCAATATAAGACATAGACCATAAATTGCACAAGCAACAATTACCCAAGGATCTCTTGACAGTCCGGCAAAAACTGCAAGCACAGACGCACCGGCTATTGCTAAAACTGTTCCTACTCCATGCGCAACAGAGCTGAATATTTCTTCACCTAAAGTATAAAACTTATTTGTCCAAGGACGAACTGATCTTAATTCTCCCATAATCACACCTCATTTTATAAACATTTGTTGCAATCGCCATGGTAAATAATAAGTATTATATCAAATTTATTGATTTAGTGCAATGAAAGTGATATAATTTTATAAGATGCATTTTTGAAGGGAAGGATTTGTTTATGAAAAGTCCATATATGGTTTTTATAGGGCATGGAAGCCTTAAATTTGTTACAAAATCAGGCAAAGTAATATATGTTGACCCTGCTTTTCCCGGAGGGGATTATTCTCAGCCAGCAGATATGATTCTTATAACTCATTTTCATGGCGACCATGATAGGGAAGATATTGTTACAAAGGCAAAAGGATGTTTTACTTTTTCTTCAAAAGATGCAATTAATGGTGGGATTTATAACGTTATAGAAAGAGACGGCGTAAAAATTACACCTGTTGAGGCTTATAATAAAAATCACAGCCGTGAAGAATGCGTTGGATATGTTTTAAGTTTTGACGGGTTAAACGTATATTGCTCAGGCGACACATCAAAAACTGATGATATGGTAAACAAATTACCCCATATGAACATTGACTATGCGTTTTTACCAATTGATGGATTTTACAATATGGATCCAAAAGAAGCAAGCGAATGTGCCAAAATTATAAATGCACGCTATGTGCTGCCAATTCACAACGACCCTAAATCAATGGAAACAGGTGAATTTTTTGAAACAGGGCTTGATGATTTTGACCATAGCGGCAAAATTGTGCTAAAGCATGGAGAGATGCTTGAGCTTAAAGAATAAAGCCTTGTTATTGTATAAAATCCACGGAGGGATAAAGTATGAGACTTACATCAGCAAATTCATTCAATAATCTGACAAGTTCATTTAACCGAGCGGCTTCATTGCAATCAGAAGAAAATAAAAACGACCAAAACAGCCAAACGATAAGCGTCAGAGATCGTAAAAATCGTCAGTCTGATATTTTAAGGATTCAAAGAGATAAAAACGAAATGAAAATACGTGAACGTGAAGATGCTATGATACAGAAGATTCAAGACCAAATTATGAATGTTATAGAGGCTGATCTGGATTTTGACAGTAGAGGGCGTATGGTTGAATACTTAGAGTCCGAAATAGAGCATATATTAACACAACGGAAAACCCGTGAAGAAGAGCGGCTTCAGCTAGAGCTAAAAGAGCGGAAAGCCGAAATTGAAAAAGAGCGGTATGAAGCAGAAAAAGCTCGCCTCGAAATGAACGAAAAATTTAGAGGTATAGCTAACCAGGAAGATACAGAAGAAGCTCTTCGTCGTGAGGATATAAGAAATTTAGTGCAAATTTCTATATCGCTTGATTCAATGAGTGCCTTTAGGCAGTCAAGGGCTCGCATGGCATCGGAAGCCGGGCACTTAGAGGCTGAGATTGATAATGCGCCTAATGGTAGTGCTAATCCAAATGACTTTAGAAATACGCAGCTGACAAAGCTGACCAAAGGCATAGCCGGGTTGGATACCTCTATCAATTTGGAAATCGGAAAAATAAATGATGGTGTAGCTAGCTGGGCTGCAAACAGGAATAGTATTATCATAAATTCTGACAATGATTCGGTATTCAATGAAAAAGCCAAAATGGACGATATAGCTAGTAATAGTAGCAAGCTGTCTCAAAATCAAGATATGGGCATAGCTGATAGTGTTGATTTATATGTTTAGCGGCTTTTTTATGCTGTTAATTTATAGTTTAAAATTCGCTATAAGACGAGCTTTTAACCAATATAAGCATAGTTATAGATGTTAAAATCCAAAATAAAATCTTTACAACATTAAAAATTGTGATAAAATAGACGGAATGAAAAAAATATCAAGAACTTGCCCAATATCCTTTTTTCGTTGCAGATTAAAAATCATCTGAGAGGGAGACTTAAAAAATATCGGACAGGCTCTAAGAGTGAGTGTGGAGGAAACGATGCCTAATATTGACAGTATTAAGAAAATTATGATAATTGGTTCAGGTCCGATAGTTATCGGCCAGGCTTGCGAATTCGATTATTCGGGAACCCAGGCTTGTAAAGCATTAAAAAACCTGGGATATGAGGTTGTTCTTGTTAATTCAAACCCTGCAACTATTATGACAGATCCCGACACTGCGGATATTACCTATATTGAACCGTTAAACCCTAACAGATTAAAAGAGATTATTAAAAAAGAACGCCCCTGTGCTTTACTGCCTAATCTTGGCGGACAGTCGGGGCTTAATTTAAGCCTTGAATTGGAAAAAATGGGCATCCTTAAAGAGTATGGAGTTAAAGTTATCGGAATTAACGTAGATGCTATCGAACGTGGAGAAGATAGGATTATTTTCAAAGAAACAATGGATAAAATCGGAGTTGAAATGGCAGCGAGCGAACCGGCTTATACCGTTGATGAAGCTGTTGCTATAGCAGATAAGCTGTCTTACCCTATAGTGATTCGCCCTGCATATACAATGGGTGGCGCAGGTGGAGGCATTTGCCAAAATGAAGAAGAACTGCGTAACACAGCGGAAAAAGGCATTGCTGCCAGTATGATAGGTCAGATTCTGGTCGAGGAATCGCTCCTTGGTTGGCAAGAGCTTGAAGTAGAGGTTATAAGAGATAAAACGGGACATAAAATAGTTGCTTGTTTCATTGAAAATGTTGACCCAATGGGTATACATACAGGGGATTCATTTTGTGTTGCACCATATATGAACATATCAAAAGAGCTTGAAGATCGCTTAAAAGATATATCATTTAGAATTGCTGAGGAAGTCGAAATTATCGGTGGTTCTAACGTGCAGCTTGCATACAATCCAAAAACTGACAGGATCGTTGTAATAGAAATAAACCCGCGTACTTCACGTTCATCGGCTTTAGCTTCAAAAGCGACGGGTTTCCCGATTGCATATGTTTCCGCTCTTCTTGCAGTAGGGCTTACTCTTGAGGAGATACCATGGTGCGGCGGAAATAATTTAAGCGAATATACACCTTCTGATGATTATGTAGTCGTTAAATTTCCAAGATTTGCCTTTGATAAATTTAAAGATGCGGAAGATCAACTAGGAACGCAAATGAAAGCCGTCGGCGAGGTTATGGCAATAGGTAAAAATTTTAACGAAGCGTTTTTAAAAGCTATCCGTTCACTTGAGGCAAGAAGATGGGGTCTTGGGCTTGTTGATGATTTCTGTGATAAATCCAAGGAAGAGCTTCTCCAACTAGCTGATGGATTTACAAGTGAACGCCAGTTTATAATTTATGAAGCAATGAAAAAGGGCGCAACTGTTGACGAAGTAAATGCAATAACTCATATAAACAAAAACTTCCTGGAGCAGGTTTATAAGTTGGTTAAAATCGAAAAAGAGCTTGTTGATTACGGTTTTGATAATGTTCCAAAGGATGTTTTCTTAAATGCTAAACAAAACGGCTTCTCGGACATGTATATGGCTAAGCTTTGGGGCAAAAGGGAAAACGATGTCATTAAAAAGCGTCTTGATGACTTTGAAATCAAACAAAAATGGCAAGGAATCCCTGTAAGCGGGATATCCTATGATTCATCATACTACTTCTCTTCTTATAACCTTACGGAAGACATATCGGTGGAAGAATCAAATAAAAAAGTGCTTATACTCGGAAGCGGTCCTAATAGAATAGGTCAGGGTGTTGAGTTTGATTATTGCTGTGTTCATGCAGCCTTTGCACTTCGTGAAATGGGCTTCACCACGATAATGGTAAATTGTAACCCTGAAACAGTTTCGACTGATTACGATACATCAGATAGGCTATACTTCGAACCGCTTACAATCGAAGATGTTCTAAGTATTTACGAAAAAGAAAAGCCTCTTGGTGTTATAACCCAATTTGGTGGGCAAACGCCGCTTAACATAGCGAAAAAACTTGAAGAATACGGAGTTAAAATACTTGGAACTTCAACAAAATCTATAATTCACGCCGAAGATAGGGATTTGTTTGCGCAAACAATGCAAAAACTTGATATCCCTATGCCGGAATCCGGAATGGCTATAAATGTTGCCGAAGCAAAAGAAGTTGCAGCGAAAATAGGATATCCTGTTATGGTGCGTCCTTCATACGTGCTTGGCGGTGCGGGGATGAAAATTGTTAATAGCGACGAAGAAATGGCTGTTTATATGAAAGCCGCCGTTAACGTAACCCCGGATACTCCGATACTTATTGACAGGTTTCTTTCAAGTGCAATTGAATGTGAGGCAGATGCCCTTTATGATGGTGAATCAGGTTTTTTACCTGCTGTTATGGAACATATTGAATATGCGGGAATACACTCAGGCGACAGCGCTTGTGTTGTGCCTTCAATAAGCATTTCGGAAGAAAATTTGGAGATTATTAAAGATTACACCATTAAAATTGCTAAAGAGCTTAATGTTTGTGGGCTTATAAATGTACAGTATGCAATTGATAACGGCAAAGTCTATGTTTTGGAAGCAAATCCTCGGGCATCACGTTCAGTTCCTATTGTTTCTAAAGTTTGCAACGTTCAAATGGCAAGACTTGCGACTCAAGTTATAATGGCTGAACATGTTGATGATAGCGATAAAATTTTGATGAAAGACATAAAAGAGAAAAAAGTTCCGTATTTCGGTGTTAAAGAAGCGGTTCTTCCATTTGTGAAATTCCCGGAAGTTGATCCTGTGCTTGGTCCTGAAATGAAATCAACAGGCGAAGTTCTTGGTTTATCTGATTCTTTAGGGATTGCATTCTTAAAAGCGCAAGAGGCAGTTAAGGCCAACTTCCCGGAAAAAGGAAATGTTTTGATAAGCCTTAACCGCCTTGATAGAACTCAGGAAATGGCAAAAGTTGCGGAAGCTTTATCTAACGCAGGGTTTTATATATTTGCGACAAAAGGGACATGGAACTACTTGCGTGAGTATGGCATAAAAGAAGATAAGGGTGAGCGGATAAACAAAGCTTTCCAAACAGATGATACAAGATTCCCAAATGTGATTGATAAGCTTGACAAAAGAGAGATACATCTTGTAATAAACACTCCACTTGGCGCACAGTCTGAATGGGATGATTCTTATATAAGAAAAGCTTGTGTTAAGCTTGAGATACCTTATCTTACGACGGCAGCGTCTGCAAAAGCAGCGGCGAACGGTTTATCTGAGCTTAAAAATACTAGCGTGAGCGGGGTTAAGTCACTTCAAGAATATCATAAAACGATAAAGTAGCTTTTTCTAGCAAAAAACTGTTGCGTTAATAAGGGGGCAAAAGAGATGGTTGGTTTTAGAAAATTGCATAAAGTGCATATCGCAGGTCGATTTGCAGTGATGCTATTAGCTGTGATGGTCGTCTTTAATATCAATATCCTTGTAATCGCAGGGGGGGATAGCAATAGCCGTCATCACATACCTTGGGAGTTTACTACATATACCGAGCCCGACTTCCGATCAGATGCAATTGCAACTTTTGCGCCGCAATATGTTAGAATAATACATAGTAACGACTATGGCTGGGGTAAAATACATACTATGCATGGTGAGCACTGGGTGTATCTTCGTTCCAATCTTCGCTTTATCAACAGAGCAATGGGTATTTTTAGTTATATAAATGATGATGAACTTGTAAGTGTGATAAGACCGCAGGTTGTAAATGTGCTTTACCGGGACGGAGATTGGCTTCAAATTTCAACATGGCTTGGTCCTAAATGGATAAATCTGAATTTTAAGCCTCCGGTAACGCAGTTGGAAAACTTCATGAGGCGATTTGAAAGCTCCATGGCGATATATTATGAAAATCTCGAAACAGGGTTTGTTTTTACCCATAACGCAGATAGGGCATTCTTTTCAGCCAGCGTTCCAAAGGCATCCCTTGCTTTGTATATTTTTGAGAAAGCCGAAAGGGAAGAAGTTGACCTTGACAGCACCATCACATTTCTTCAACATGATTTTTGGGGTGGATCAGGTGTTATCCAACACAGGTACTCAGTTGGGTCACAAATAACCCAAAGAGAGCTGTTAAGGCTTAATCTAAGCGAAAGTGATAATATAGCAACGCTTATGCTAAGAAGATACCACGGAATAGCAGGATACAGGCAATTTATATCAGATATAGGTGGCAACCCCGCTTTTATCGGCAATAGAATCTTTGATTCACGTTTGACAGCTAACGAAGCCGGGCTTTTTGCAAGAGAAATACATAGATACATAGAATCGGGCGGAAAATATAGCGATGAATTTAAAGATCACCTGCTCGACAACCAATTTCCGTTCATAGTGTCTGATCATCCGGTAGCAAGTAAAACAGGGTGGACACGAGGACATGCATGGCATGATATGGCAATTGTTCAGTCTCCTTCGCCCTATATTCTTGTTATTTTGACACAGCGTGATGGTTGGACAGCTAAGGATTATCGTGACTTTGAAGAAATATCTATGGCTTTTCAAGAATTTAATAATATGTGGTTTGAATCACTAACACCACTTGTGCAGGAATGATTAAATGGACAGCAAGGCGCTTAAAATCCTTGAATTTAATAAAATAATAGACCGTTTGGCTGAAAAAGCAATTTCGCCAATGGGAAAAGAACTTGCGGCTGATACTTTACCGCTTGATAACCTTGAAAAAATACAAAAATCACAGCGTGAAACATCCGAAGCTGTAAGCGTAATTTTAAAGAAGGGTTCGCTGCCTCTTGGTGGTCTTAGAGATGTTCGTGCGGCAGTTAAACGTGCGGATGTCGGTGGTATGCTTGGCATTGTGGAGCTTTTTGAAGTAGGAGAATTTCTTTATGTCTGCCGCAAAGTTTCAAATTACGCAAAAGCGCAAAATAATAATGTCTTAAACGATAACCTGTTTTCTTTGGAAGAATATTTCAATGCAGTCAAGACGATTGACTCATTGGAAAAAGAAATAAACAGATGTCTGCCAAATGAAAATGAAATTGCTGATGGCGCAAGTTCTGAACTTTTGTCCATTCGCAAGGCGATTAAAACGTCTAACAGCAAAATAATGGAGCACCTTAACAGCATAATTCATTCCGGAACTTACAAAACAATGCTTCAAGATGCTGTTATTACAATGCGTGGCGGGCGATATTGCGTGCCTATTAAAGCGGAATATAAGACCACTTTTAACGGAATGATCCATGATCAATCTTCAACCGGTGCGACGGTTTTTATGGAGCCTTTAAGCGTTGTTCAGCTTAACAACAAGCTGAAAGAGCTTGCGGCGGAAGAAAAAGATGAGATAGATAAAATATTAAGGCAGCTTTCGGGGCTTGTATCTGAAAATAGCTTTGAAATTCTTCAAAATAATGAAATGTTAACATATCTTGATGTTGTGTTTGCAAAAGGTGAGCTTTCGCTGTCAATGAACGGAATCGAGCCTGTTTTTAACGAGAAAGGATATATTAACATCAAGAAAGGCCGCCACCCGCTGATTGATCCAAAAGTTGTCGTCCCGATTGATATTTATTTAGGTGACAGCTTTAATACTCTTTTAGTAACCGGACCTAACACCGGCGGCAAAACTGTTTCACTTAAAACTATAGGTCTGTTTACGCTTATGGGTCAAGCCGGGCTTCATATAGCCGCATCTGACGGCTCCGAACTTGCAATTTTTGATAATGTTTTTGCGGATATTGGCGACGAGCAAAGCATTGAACAAAGCCTTAGCACGTTCTCGTCCCATATGACTAATATAGTTAGGATTCTTGACAAAGTTACATGTGACTCGCTTGTTCTTTTAGACGAGCTTGGCGCAGGAACAGACCCAACAGAGGGTGCTGCCCTTGCTATATCTATACTTGAATATTTGCATGGTCTTAAAGTACGCACGGCTATAACAACTCATTACAGCGAACTCAAGATTTATGCGCTTCAAACCGAATGTTTTGAAAACGCCTGCTGTGAATTTGATGTGGCGACTCTTCGCCCGACGTATAAGCTTTTAATAGGCATACCCGGTAAGTCAAATGCCTTTGCTATATCAGAGAAACTAGGTCTTCCGATGCATATAATAAGTGCAGCTAAAGATATTTTAAGCAGTGAAGAAGTTCGTTTCGAAGATGTAATAACTGATCTTGAAATAAGCCGCAAAGCTCTTGAATCTGAGCAGGCAAAAGCCGAAGCTCTTCGTAGAGAGTCTGAACGGCTGCATAGCACTCTTGAACAGCAAAAAGAAAAGCTGCAAGCGCAAAGAGATAAAATTGTTGCCGAAGCTAAGCTTGAAGCACGGTTATTAATGCAAAAAACCAAAGATGAAGCAAATGCAATGATTAAAGAGCTTAAAGAGCAAATACGTGAGAGCTCTGATAATAAAGCTATTGAACAATCTCGCTTAAAAATACATGAAAAGCTTAAAGAAGTGGAATTAAGCTCGGTTTCTTTAGGAACAGGAAAAGGCAAGCTGATTTCTATTAAAGATACGGTTAAGGAAGGCGAATTGGTTTTTGTTGATACGTTTAATAAAAATATGACAGTAGCCTCTAAGCCAACATCATCGGGTGATGTTATGGTTGTATCAGGTAATATGCGTGTTAAAGTTAAGGTCAAAAACCTATTTATGCCCGATAAAAACGAAATTGCACGGGAAAAAGCGTTAAGTCGTGAAAGCTTCAAAAGCCCTAAATCATCTACGCATAGTGTAAAATCAAGCAAAAGCAAATTTATTTCGCAAGAACTTGATATAAGAGGTCAATATCCGTCTGATGGGGTTGAAAAGGTTGACAAGTATATCGATGATGCAAAACTCTCTAACCTAAACAAAGTTATGATAATTCATGGCAAAGGAACAGGAGTGCTTCGAGATGCAATCCACGATCATCTGCGGACAAACCCTCTTGTTAAAGAGTTTCGCTTAGGTACATTTGGTGAAGGCGAAGCAGGTGTTACAGTTGTAGAACTTAGGTGATTAAATGGTCAGAGGTAAAAGGAAGATGCTGTCAGACAAAAAGAATTTACATGCAGGGCACAGACAGCGTGTGCGTGATAAATATATGTCATGCGGTTTTGAATCTTTTAATGATGTTCAAATGCTTGAGCTTCTTTTATTTTACAGCTACAAAAGAGCGGATACAAATGAATATGCACACATGCTATATAACGATTATAACGAATCAATTCAAATGCTTTTTGAATCAAGTGCTAGTGAAATATCAGAAAAAAGCGGCATAAACTCTAATGCCGCCGTTTTAATATCATCCTTATTGCATATTTCAGACAGATATTCAAAAAGTAAAAGCTGTGATAAAAAATTACTTAGAAGCTTTTGTGATGTTGGTATGTATGCTATTTCTTTATTTGCCGGAATTACCGAGGAATATTCTTACCTTTTGTGCCTTGATAAAAACTACGGACTTTTGCAAGCCGTTAAATTAGTAAAAAAGCCGGAATATGATGAAAATGCATACTTAACAAGTGATATAGTCGAGAATGTAATTAAATTTAATGCAAGCTACGTGATTATAGCTAGTAATAGATTATCAGGAGAGCTTAAAATTACAGATGAAAACAAAAGGTCGGCAGATACTATTGAAAAAGCCTTGAAAACTATTGAAGTTCCTATGCTAGACCATGTTATAGTTTCCGGGGATAGGTTTGTAAGTTTTTATCAAAAGTGATATAGGGTATTAGTCCGCAACAGCTTAAAGTCTAATGATTAGGTGAAAGTTAATTGAAAATTATTAACGGTTACAATATTTTCGTCGACTATATAAATCGTGTGATAACCATTATTGGACCAAAGGATGTTTCAAAGAATAAAATGGTATTTTCCTTGGATACAAAAGAAAACATCTTACGATCCATAGTTGAAATTTCTAAAAAAGAAATTCCAATAAAAGATGGTACTATTGCGGCGGCTGTTGCTGCTTTTGGATATTATTTCCTTGCTTTAGAAGGGATGAATTCAGAACAGGGCAATTTTTTGGATATGCTTGATGATATCGCTGATGAATTGATTGCAGCAAAGCCGTCTTCTGTAAATTTGTTTTGGTGTATTAACAGGCTATATTATAGAGCTGCCGAAGAATCGCCGCATAAAGGTAAAATGCTTGAGGTTATGCAAGAAGAGGCAGAAAACATACAAAATGAGATTGATGATATAATTAAATGTATAAGTGCTGAACCTTTAAACGAAACTAAAATCAAAGATGTCCAAATTATAGAATTGATGCTTTTTTTCTGTCAAACTTCCAATTACAATAAACGCCGTAACATAAGAAAAACGGCTGTTGTATTAATTGAACATTTTGGAACCTTTCATAACTTGCTTGAAGCAGATGCCCTTGAAATATCAGCATCGCTTGGCAGCAAAATGCCGGAAAAGACAAAGCAGTCAATTGGAGTGCTGCTTTCAGCGATGCTTGGTGCTTATATGAGATATCAGGTATGCAAATTAGGCAGTGCAGTGCTTGATAGACCGGAAAAGGCGGCAAAGTATGTTAAAGCATTATTGTATGGAAAAACTATAGAACATCTTTATCTTCTTTTGCTCGATAAAAATAATAATTTGCTTGATGCGATATTAATAGGAAAAGGCACTGTAGACAGTGCTGCGGCATATCCCCGAGAATTTGCAAGGGTTGCGCTCAAGCATAAAGCTAATGCACGTTATGCGGTTTTAGCCCATAACCACCCTAGTGGAAATTTGTGTGAATCACCTGATGATATAATTGCTACGATCAAAGCTAAAGATGCTCTTGAAGTTATTGGAATCAGAGTTGTTGACCATATTATAATTGCGGGGGAAGGGTATAAAAGCTTTGCCGAAACAAGCACTAAGCCATTTGATTACAATTAGGAGGTATTGCGTGGATATATTATTTAATGACATTACCGCAATAACTATGGAAAAAAGCGACCCTGTGTTGTACAATGCCTTTATAGGCGTGACGAATGGAAAAATTTGCTATATTGGCAAGACTCGCCCTAAGGAATCTATAGTACGTGAAATCTGCGGCAAAAACAAAGTGATAATGCCCTCATTAATAAATTGCCATACCCACAGCCCAATGTCGCTGCTTAGGGGGTATTCAAACGATGTAAAGCTTAAGCAGTGGCTATTTGACGACATTTTCCCTGCGGAAAGAAAAATAGATTATGATATGG
This sequence comes from Defluviitaleaceae bacterium, assembly GCA_009784685.1. Classification (GTDB taxonomy): domain Bacteria; phylum Bacillota; class Clostridia; order Lachnospirales; family WRBF01; genus WRBF01. The sequence goes on from WRBF01000004.1 coordinate 28,870, forward strand.
CATATATAGGGGCGCAGCTTTCGATTGCTGAAATGATTGCATCAGGAACCACATCAATGAGTGATATGTACCTCGGTCTGCCTCGTATAGCTGAAGCCGTATCTGAAGCCGGAATAAAGGCAAATTTATCAAACGGTATACTTCATTTTGGGGATGAAAGATGCGACTTTAAAACATCTAAGGAATACATTGAGACGATTGAAGTAGTTAAGGAATATCACTTGAAAAATCATCCGTTAGTCAAGGCAGATGCGAGTATTCATGGTGAATATACATCAAGCCCGGATGTTTGGCGGCAGGTTATTGACTTTGCAAAAGAATATAATTTGCGTATGCACATACATCTTTCGGAATCGAAGGATGAGCATGAAGACTGTAAAAAACGTCACGGAGGCTTAACCCCGACGCAGGTTTTTAATAAATACGAGCTTTTTGATTTACCGGTTATGGCGGCGCATGGGATTTATATTGAAGATTGTGACATCGAAATATTGAAGAACAAAAATGCAACTATAGTACACAACCCAATTTCGAATCTAAAGCTAGCAAGCGGAATAGCTCCGATACACAAAACAGCAGCAAGTGGCGTAAACATAGCTCTTGGAACAGACGGTATGGCATCTAATAATTCAAATGATCTTTTTGAGGAAATAAAAATAAGCTGTTTGCTTCAAAAAGCTATATGCGACGACCCAACAGTTATACCTGCATATCAAGCAATTGAAATGGCGACAGTTAACGGTGCGATAGCACAGGGTAGAGAAAATGAATGCGGAAAGATAAAACAAGGTTTTGATGCCGATATTATAATGATCGACTTTGATAACGAAAGATTGACACCATCATATGATCCCATTTCTACGATTGCTTATTCTTCCACAGGACAGGATGTGTGTCTTACTATGTGTAAGGGTAAGATTTTGTATGAGAACCGGGAGTTTAAAACTGTTGATGTTGAAAAAGTGTTGTTTGAGGCCAGAAAGATTCAAGATAAGCTTAAAAGGGCGACTTAGGGCGGTTTAGTACAGTTTATGGTGATTATATGATTGCTGATTTTACTCAAAATACAAAAATATCTGCTTATCACATATGGCAGTCTACCTGTTGTGACCACCCAGTTAACCATTGGCTTTGTGCGAAAGATACCCTTGCAATATCAATGGCGAATTTTTACAACTTGGAATTAGGAAGATAGGACAATGATATCACTAAAAAATATTTCAAAATCTTTTGGAGAAAACACTATAATATCGGATGTAACTTTTCATATGCATGATAATGAAAAAGTTGCATTGGTAGGTGTTAATGGGGCGGGTAAAACTACCCTTTTTAGAGTGCTTACAAAAGAATATGAACCTGACGGCGGCGAAATCATAATCCCACCAAGCCTTAATTTAGGATATCTTCCTCAATCTGCTGTGATAGATAGCGATAAGACAATTTATGAGGAAATGCTATCTGTCTTTGATGAGGTAATTAAAGTTGAGGAAAGTCTGCGGCTTATGGAAAGGCAAATGGCAGGTCTTTCAGGATCTGATCTTGAAGTCCTTATGAAAAAATACGCTGATTTACAGCATAATTTTGAAAAAAAAGATGGATATGAATATTCAAGCCGTGTAAAAGGGGTAATTAAAGGGCTCGGTTTTTCGGATGAGGAAAGCAAAAAAAACGTACAGGTTTTATCAGGTGGTGAAAAAACCCGTGTTGCACTTGGTAAGCTTCTTCTTTCAAAAGCAGACGTGCTTTTGCTTGACGAGCCAACAAACCATCTTGATATAACATCAACAGTGTGGCTTGAAGACTTTTTGAAAAATTACCCCGGAGGAATGATAATAATATCTCATGACAGATATTTTTTGGATAAAGTAGTTGGTAAAGTTATAGAGATGGAGCATGGAAAAGCGACTATATACCACGGTAACTACTCACATTTTGCTTCAAAAAAAGAGGAAGTTCGTGAAAATCAGCTTAAGCAGTATTTTGATCAGCAAAAGGAAATTAAGCGGCAAGAAGAAATAATCGCTAGATACCGCTCTTACTCAACTGAAAAGCAAATCAAGCGGGCTAAGAGCAAGGAAAAAATGCTTGATAAAGTAGAACGTCTTGAAAAACCTGATAGTCTGCCGCAGTCAATGCGTCTTAAACTGTCGCCTCAGCGGGAAAGCGGTAATGATGTTTTGTCTGTCCGTAATATTTGTAAATCGTTTCCTGATAAACAGCTTTTTTCCGGTGTGTCTTTCGAAATTAAAAAAGGCGATAGAGTTGCTTTAATTGGAGCAAACGGAACCGGCAAAACAACAATTATCCGTGCTGTTTTGGGAAATGCAGAAATAAACAGCGGAGATATAAAGCTTGGTACGAATGTTTTCGTTTCTTACTACGACCAAGAACATCAGAATATAGACAGTCAAAAGACGCTGTTCGATGAAATATCAGATGCCTACCCAAAGCTTACCTCGCTTGAAATACGAAATGCACTTGCTGCTTTTGTTTTTATCGGGGATGATGTTTTTAAAAAGATTGGAATGTTAAGCGGCGGAGAACAGGGCAGGCTTTCTCTTGCTAAAATTATTCAATCAGGTGGTAACTTTTTAATACTTGACGAACCGACGAACCATCTTGATATTTACTCAAAAGAAATTCTTGAGCAGGCTCTTAAAAACTACACAGGAACAATTTTATATATATCACATGACAGATATTTTATTAACAGCACAGCCACAAAAATTTTAGAGCTTGCTGACGGTGAAATAAAAGAATACTTAGGCAACTACGATTATTATGTTGAAAAAAAATCGAATATTTCTGATAGTAGCCCGATATACGTAGAAGAAACCGTAACAACTGCAAAAATGGACTGGCAGGCAAATAAACAAAAAGCCTCCGAAGAGCGAAAGATTGAGAACAGGGTCAAGAAAATAGAAGAGCAAATAGAAGCACTTGAAAGAGAAATAGAGGCTATAAACTCAAAGCTTAATGAACCGGAAATAAATACTGATCATGCTAAAGCGGCAGAATTTTTTGAAAAATTAACATCACTTGAGCAAGATATTTCCGGGCTTTATGAAGAATGGGAGGTTTATCATTAAAAAATATAAAATTTGAATAATGAAAATATGCTTTTGAAATAATAAGATAGAATAGTTTCATCAATTTTTTAAATTTATTTTTAATATCCGGAACTTTTATATCTTTATGTTCGTCTTATTTATTGCAAGGGTAATCCTAGCACATAAAAGTTGCTTCGTAGCTTTTATGTACCCTCCCTCAGGGTGCGACACGGCGGAAGCTAATTAATAATCAACTTCCGCCGTGATAATAAAATTAAAAAATAAACAAACGAAAGTGAGATGATTAGCGTGAAAAACGCAAAAAAGGTTTTAGCATTATTATTAGCAGTTATTATGATATTGGGTATAGGTTCAGTATTGGCTATGGGAGATAATGCGGCAAATGGTTCTCCTTCATCTGAAAAAACAGCTCGTTTTATTATCCTCGAAGGTTCTGAAAATTCTATGATAAGCGAATGCGGCGAACTTGTTATTCATATTAGTGATGAAACGCCAATAGTTTTTGAAGATGATATTGATGTTCGTGAAGCGTTAGAGGAAGGTCAAGTCCTTTTAGAAGTTTTGGATGGCAGAAAACTTGTTGTGACTTACAGTATAACAACAAGGAGTATTCCTCCTCAAACTACTCCTGAAAAAATCGTAGTTATGTATGAAGTAGCTGTTCATCTTCCGATTGATATTAATGGTGAAGCTGAAGACGGCTTAGGAATAGAAGCCCCTATTGGTAGTTTAACCCTTACGGAAGAAGAACTTGATGAAATGTATGAAGTAATGCAGCTTAACGGCGAAGTTGTTATGTTTGGAGAGTTAATTGATATGCCATCACCATTTCTTGTGCGCAGCACAGGAAGAATCGACATAATGGTTCCTCTTCGTGCAATTGCTGAGGAACTTGGATATGACGTAAATTGGGATCACGAAGTTCAAGGTGTACGCCTTGGTGCTTCGACAAATCTTTGGATTGGCAGAGATGAGTACGTTGTTGGCAGAATGGCTCCTGTGGAACTTGGAGTAGCTCCTGCATTAGTGGATGGCGTAACATTTGTACCTATGACTTTTTTCCGCGATGTTCTAGGATATAATATATTCTCGTTTGAAGGTCAAGTTGTATTTACAACTCCTGTTGAAGGGGAAGATATGTAAATTGTGGCATTAAGCTTTCTGAATATAAATCAGCGGCAAAAGTAGTGCAGTAAACACATAATATTACTCCGTTAGAAATGTGTTATGCGATAGAACCTCGTCATGCTTAAAAGTGTGGCGGGGTTCTGTTTTGAGGTTGTTTTACTAGGGTGTGTTCGATAATTCCATTCCGTCATATTTTCGGCTTATTTTCCGCTATGCACTTTTGCGGAAAAGCCTTACGTACCTTTGGGTATGTGCGGTTTTCTGCAAAAGCGCCTATCGAAAAAACGCTCAAAAATCTAACGAAAGCGAATTATCGAACACACCCTATAAAAAATCAAATTCAAAAAATAATTTTGGATTAAATGAGTATTTTTTACATTTCTGTACATAATAGGAGTACGGAGGTGATAAAAATGGGTGACATGACAAAAAACAATCCAAACAAATCTTCAAACAACACCGGCAATAATGGTGGAAAAGACACTACAAGACCTGAAGATTGCAAATAATATCACCACAAATTGTACGTTAGCATAAAAGACAGCCCTCTATGAATAGTATTATAAAGTAAATTTATATTACATTCGCGGGGGCTGTTCTTATGAAGGTAGTAAGCATTAAGATAGAGAAATTGATGGTTATTTTTTATCTATTGATAATTGGTGTAGGGATTGCGGTTTCGGTATCACATGAAACAGTTCAGACATTTTCTATGCCGGTATCAAGCAAAATAGTGTTGATTGATGCAGGTCATGGAGGGGTTGACACAGGTAAAATAGCAGAAGGTAATGTGCTTGAAAAAGATATAAATCTTGCAATTGCGCTTAGGCTTCAATCGTATCTTGAACAAGGCGGGTCGCAAGTGCTATTAACTCGTGCAACAGACGAAGCACTTGGAGACACAAAATCAGGTGATATGCAAGGGCGTAGAGCTATAGCTAACGAAGAAAACGCTGATATATTGGTTAGCATTCACCAAAATGCTTTTTCAGATACAAGTGTACATGGGGCACAAGTTTTTTACTATGATGGATCTGAAAGTTCAAAAAGACTCGCCGAATACATACAGGAAGAGCTTAAATCATTTCTTGGTTTGACAAGTAATCATCAAGCGAAGGCTAACGACAGTTATTTTATATTAAGACGGACTACAATTCCGGCGGTTATAGTTGAATGCGGATTTTTAACTAACTATAACGAACGAAAGCGGCTTGAAACAGAAGAGTATCAAGATAAAGTGGCATGGGCTATTTATCAGGGGATTGTTAGGTATTTTAATCAGTAGGAATTATAAGACTTACAAATCTCACAAAAATCCCGGCGGAGATATTTTGTCCTCGCCGGGATTATGTTTGTTAATCTAGATTGCAAAATGCAAAATCAGATTAATATAAGTTGAAAACAGACACATTTCTGCCATTGTTTCTTATGTCAAATACTAAAGTGAGTCCCAATAGCGGATCTTCTTCAAACACATATTCTCCTCTCAAGTTGGCATTTGCCCCTGGAATTATAATTTCAACCGGTAAGGTTGCAGTTATGCCTCCAACAAACCTTTGCGTGACTTCAAAACTAATGTTCCATTGCCTTGAATTTCTTGCAGTTTCTCCAATACTAATGAAATTTGTTGATCTGTCTACTAACATATCATTAATAATTGATAGTTCATGCAAAAAGATAGGTGCTTCATTACCTTTAAAAAACGCACTCAAAACAACATCGTATGCGATAGAGCCTATCATTATTCTGAAGTCTTTCTCCATGTTGATGTCGTTAGTTGCCCATTCAATTTCTAAGCCGAATAAGCTAGTTGGAAGATTCAGATATTCAACCGCTTCTTCAATGGTTTGGAGAGGCGCTAAAATTATTTCTTTGGCAATCGGAAGGTTATTTAGAGCTTCCACTGCAAATTTGGCTCGTGTGTCGGCTACAGATAGACCTGGTTCTTGTCTGAAATTGTAAGTAATCCCGTTGTTTACTCTAAGACCGCTTTCTCCGCCTATCGCTTCTCCTGTAAATTGGATTCTTAAATTAAACAAATTACCGATTCCTGTCAAGACTTGAGCCGTAGGTTCTTCAGCGAGTTTCAGTATTGTAGTGTTGCCGACGACCCAGCTGTTTTCCGGGTCAAGCTCAAATTCTACGCCGTCCATCGTAACTCTGTAGCTTTCTGCGCCGCCAGGTACAGGCTCCGGCCAGTTGATTTGGATGAAGCCATCCGGATCAAGGAATATACGCTCGGGCTTTACGTCTCTTCTGGTAGGAATCACTGCATGATAGTAATTATGTAAACTTGATGCAGTTCCGCCGATCCATTGATCCTTTACTCTCATAACACGCCAGATCGCTCCACTTAAAGGATTGTCGGAGTATTCTCCAAGCAGGATCGGAGTGCCGTCGCCCGGAAGGTCGCCGCCTTCTGTTGTCAGCACAAGACCGGAAGCTCTATTTACTAATTGAGAGAAACGCCCTTTTACTTGTACAAGTTCCCAATGTTGACTATGGTTGTTAACGTTTGTAGCTTGCATTCCAATACGACCGCCTACAACCTGCTGACCCTCCACAAAGTCGGCTGTCATCGGGGCTAAAGCGTTTGTTCCTGCCGCATTTAGCAAATGAAAATATGGGGTGAGTACACCATCCTCATAGATCGGCAATACACGCCATCTTACACCGGCATGGTTGTGGTTTAGGTTATGATGCGAGAAATCCCACCATGATTCTCTTGCACCAGTACCGGTGCTGCCTATTATGTGACTGGTAAAATGGCTGGACAGTTTGAAAAAATGACCAGGAGGGTTCATTGTAAAACCACCTGTAGTGTTACCGGGAATTCCCGTGAATGTTTGCCCGGGTACGTTAAATACGAACTCGGTTCTGTCACTTTCGCCAGAGCCCGGCTCAGGTACAAATATTCTTGTGTGAGTTCCCCTAAACGTACTTGGGTTTGCGCTTGCTCCCGGAACATCAATCGGGTAGTAGAACAATGAAAGCGCATAGAAAAGCAGTGGGTCATATACTTCCATTGCTTGGCGGCTTGTGGGTGCATTGTTGTTTTGAGCAAAGCTGTTAAACCAAATGCTTGATGCATCTGCAAAGAACTCGCCGCTGTTAAGACGCATGTTATTGAAAGTAGTGCCCGGGAAGCCGATATACATCCGTTGTTCCATAGCGTTCATAAACGCAACATCATACGCTGTAATCATATACCTGTCCTCAAGCTGTGAGATGCCGAGATCTTTTACCGTATGGCCAATTTCATGTACGGTTACGTTTACACTGTTATGACCAAATGTAGCTGTTGGGAGGCTTCTTGTCGCTCCGAATCCGCCAGCGACAGATGCGGGATCAAAAGTGGTTAGCGAACGTTGCCCTGGTGCAAAGAAAACATTTTCGCCTGCGCCTACTGCATGAAAGTCCACGCCGAAGCTTGCGATCGAATCGGTTATTATTCCACCAAATTCAAGCTGATCTTTTGACATCATTGTTGCAAGAATTCTAGCTGCTCGGTTAACATTTGCCGGCGTAGCATTCTCGCTGCCATGAACTCTCAGACCATGAAAATCGTAAATGGTTGCATGGAACGAAGAGTATACTACGTCATATATTATGTCATTGTCAACACGGTTGCCGCTTACACGTTGCGTAACATTGCCGGTAACCTGTAGATGCCAGTGGAAGTCTTGCTTCTGCTCTTCAGTCCAGTTTTGCCAGCCGGTGACACGTAAGTTTGTTATGAATATTGTTGCGTTGTTGTTGTGAGGGAAACGGTAATAACCCCAGTTGGTATTCATCGTAAATGGAATGCCAACCCCTGTATAAGCATCAGTAAGCCTAAAGTTTGTGGCTGCGTTTGCCTGATTACGGGTCATATCAGCAGTCCATCTTATCTCTACCCAACCTTTTTCAATCAAGCGTACATCTAAAATGTCTGCTGAAGAGTGAATCAAATGTGATCTGTCGGGTCTATGGGGTTCAATTTTCACAATTTGATCTAAAACGCTGCTGATATCTATATTGGTATTCAATAAGTTGATATCAGCATGAGCTAATGGAGTAATGCCTTCGCTTACGGCATACCATTCAGGTTCATGTTGAAAGAGAGGCGGATATTGATCATAAATATAAGAATCCTTGCCATAGTTCGCATTCGTATTAGCAAAAGAAGCTGCTGGAAAAGCACTTAAAATCATGATAGAGCTAAGTAAAAACATAACTAATTTTTTAGTTTTCAAAGCTATTCCTCCAAAATATAATATGATTTGCCTCTTTTGTTCTAGAGTTGAGGTTCTCTTAGGATATCACCTCCATTGTTGTTTGGTGTCTTATAGGGGTATATTAATATATTTTTCAAAATAAATCAACAAATTTTTCCATTTATTATTAAAAAATGTAACCTGTATATTATTAGACCCCAATTTACTAAAAATCAAAAAATTTCTAGAAAAATTAACAGCCTACTTCTTGTTTTAAGCAGTTGATTGTGGTAACATTGTTAAAAGTGAGGAGGTTTGCTTTAAATGAAAAAATTAATCAAAGAGGGGTTAACATTTGATGATGTGCTTCTTGTACCGTCAAGGTCCGAGGTATTACCTAATGATGTTAACATCTCAACATATTTAACTAAAAAAATAAAGCTTAACGCCCCGATAATGAGTGCGGGGATGGACACCGTTACAACTGCGACAATGGCTATCGCAATAGCAAGGCAGGGCGGTATAGGCGTTATACATAAAAATATGGATATAGCGGAACAGGTTACAGAAGTTGATAAAGTGAAGCGTTCTGAACATGGAGTCATAACGGATCCATTTTCACTTTCGCCAAATCATTATGTTTATGAAGCTAATGAACTTATGGCTAAATATCATATTTCGGGTGTTCCAATTACAGAGCATAATCAGTTAGTAGGAATTATAACTAATCGTGATTTACGTTTTGAAACTAATCATAACAAAAAAATATACGAGGTTATGACAAGAGATGACCTTATTACTACTCAAGAAGGAACAAGCCTTGAAGATGCGAAAAAGCTTCTTACTCAACATAAAATAGAGAAGCTCCCTATTGTGGATGAAAATTTCATTCTAAAAGGGCTTATTACAATTAAAGACATCGAGAAAACTATAAAATATCCTAATTCTGCTAAAGACGAGCAAGGGAGGCTATTGGTTGCGGCTGCTATTGGAGCTTCCGGCGATTATATGGAGCGAGCGGAAGCTCTTATTAAAGGTAAAGTTGATGCTTTAGTGGTTGATACTGCTCATGGTCATTCAGTAGGCGTTATTAATGTTGTTGCGGAGCTTCGCCGTAAGTTTCCTGATATTCAAATTATTGCAGGAAACGTAGCGACAGCAGCGGCAACTGTTGATTTGATTAAAGCGGGTGCTGATGCTGTTAAAGTTGGGATTGGTCCGGGTTCTATTTGTACCACGCGTGTAGTTGCGGGGATTGGCGTGCCGCAAATAACGGCGGTTTATGATTGCGCTGAAGCGGCAAAAGAATACGGCATACCTATAATAGCAGATGGCGGGATTAAATATTCCGGTGATATAACAAAAGCAATTGGCGCAGGTGCAAACGTATGTATGATAGGCAGCTTGTTTGCGGGATGCGAGGAAAGCCCGGGAGCGACTGAACTTTATCAAGGCAGAACATACAAAGTGTATAGGGGAATGGGATCGCTTTCTGCAATGGCAAGCGGAAGTAAGGATCGCTATTTTCAAGATGATTCAAGAAAGCTTGTTCCGGAAGGTGTTGAAGGGCGTATTGCCCATAAAGGCAGCTTAGCGGACATGGTATATCAGCTTATGGGCGGGTTAAGAGCCGGAATGGGCTATTGTGGCTGTGCAACTATCGAAGACCTTAAAGAAAAATCAGAATTTATGAGGATTACAAGTGCAGGGCTTAGAGAGAACCACCCTCATGATATTCATATAACAAAAGAAGCTCCGAATTACAGCGTGGAGTATTAAAATATGAACAAGACGACTAAGGTTGTTAATATAGGCAACGTTAAAATAGGCGGGGGCAACCCCGTCTTAATTCAATCCATGACAAATACTGATACGCGTGATGTTGATAAAACGGTTAAACAGATACATATGCTTGAAAATGCAGGTTGTGAAATTATAAGAGTTGCGGTTTTAGACGAAGAAGCAGCTAAGGCGATATATAAAATTAAGAACCGTATAAATATCCCGCTTGTGGCCGATATACATTTTGATTATCGTTTGGCTTTAAAATCAATTGATAGCGGGGTCGATAAGCTTAGAATAAACCCGGGAAATATCGGAGATTTTGAGAATGTACGAAAAGTTGCGGCGGCGGCAAAACAAAAAGGGATTCCAATCCGAGTAGGCGTGAATTCCGGTTCTGTTGAAAAGGATATTCTGACAAAATATGGCGGCGTTACCGCAGAAGGTCTTTGTGAAAGTGCAATGAGGCATGTTAAAATGCTTGAACAATGCGATTTTGATGATATCGTAGTTGCGATAAAATCATCCGATGTTCCTATGACCATCAAGGCGTATGAAATAATGAGTGGAATTTGTGATTACCCTCTACACATTGGTATAACCGAAGCGGGGACGTTGTATTCAGGGGCTATTAAATCCGCCGTAGGCATAGGTGCTATGCTATCAAGAAGTATAGGCGACACGATGCGGGTTTCGTTAACAGGGGACCCGGTCGAAGAAATAAAATGTGCTAAGGAAATACTTAAGGCTCTAGGACTTCGTGATTTTGGTGCTAAGCTTATATCGTGCCCAACATGCGGCAGAGCGGAAGTTGATCTTATATCACTCGCAAATAGGATTGACGGCTATTTATCAAAAATAACTAAAAACATAACAGTCGCTGTTATGGGCTGTGTCGTAAACGGTCCCGGTGAAGCAAAACATGCTGATGTAGGCATAGCCGGGGGAAAGGGCAGCGGGGTTATTTTTAAAAAAGGTCAAATCGTGCGTAAAGTCTCGGAAGAGGATATGTTTCAAGAGTTTGTTAAAGAAATAGAAAGTTTGTGTGATTGAAATGGAAAATACAAAAGAAAAATTTGGCATAGTGTTTGATAAATTAAACCTTTCGGACAGCCTTTTAGAGATTTTCGGAAAGGCTTTTGTCACTAGAATAGCTGTAAGCAAAAGCTCAATGGTCATGAAAATAAGCCTTGAAATGCCTGACATAGTATCAAAAGCGGCAGAGACGTCGCTTAAAGAGACGATTTTGTCGGAATTTCGAAGCCTTTCAGCTGTTGAGCTTGAAATTACACAGGATTTTTCTGCGGCTGATGATATTTTTGGCAGCGGGATAGATACTGCTGAAGAAATGGCGTTGTTTGAGTAGGGAATCATCTTAGATAGCGGCTTAATCACAGAGGCTGCAACTCCATAAATTATGCAGTTTCACTAACCGAAGCCAAGGATGAAGTCATCCCATGTTAATTTAACAAAAAATTAGCAAACTTTTTAAGTTAAATGTTGACATCTACTTAAAAAACGAATATAATACTGTAGTTGCAAGTTGAAACTTAGGGGTATAATGTAACGGTAGCATTCCGGTCTCCAAAACCGTCCGTGAGGGTTCAAATCCTTCTACCCCTGGATGTAATGGGCGAGCAGTTCCAAATACGAGCGCAGTTGGTATTTGGAACAACCAACCCCTGCTATGTGTTAAAAAAGCCCTTGAAAAGCTAGCCTTTTTAAGGGTTTTATTCTATAATAAGGAAAGACGATGATAACAAGGAGCGTTTTGAATGGAGTTATTTGAAATAATAGGCAAAACCAAGCTTAACGGCGAAGTTTATATAAATGGTGCAAAAAATGCAGCAGTAGCAATTATTCCGGCGGCGATAGCAACAGGTGGAATTTGTAAAATAGAAAATGTACCGGATATTGAAGATGTTGAAAACTTAAAAACAGCTATTACAAAGTTGGGTGCGGTTTGTGAACGCCCTGACCCACACACACTTATTATCGACAGCAGTAAAATCTCAAGTCATATAGTAGATTACAATTCAGTAAAGAAAATCCGTGCTTCATATTACATGCTTGGCGCACTTCTTACGAGATATAAAAAGGCAGAAGTCCCTCTGCCGGGTGGGTGTAACTTTGGTGAACGTCCGATTGACCAACATATTAAGGGGTTTGAAGCTTTAGGTGCAACGGTTAAAATTGAACATGGTATGGTCAAAGCTTACGCCGATAACCTTAGGGGTGCAAGCATATATCTTGACAAAGTCAGCGTAGGATCTACTATAAACATTATGCTTGCCGCTGTTTGTGCAAAGGGTGTAACGACCATTGAAAATGCCGCAAAGGAACCGCATATTGTTGATACAGCGAACTTTCTCAATATGATGGGCGCAAATATTAAAGGAGCAGGAACTGAAATAATCAAAATATTGGGTGTTGAAAAGCTTCATGGTTGTGAATATACAATAATCCCTGACCAAATAGAAGCCGGTACATATATGATAGCCGCCGCCGTAGCAGGAGGCGATGTTACTGTTCAAAATATTATTCCAAAGCATATGGATACACTTTCGATAAAATTGCGTGAAATGGGCGGCATAGTCGAAGAAGGCGATGATTTTTTGCGTGTAATAAGCGATGGAAATCTTAAAAATGTAGAAGTTAAAACAATGAGCTACCCAGGATTCCCTACAGATTTGCAGCCGCAAATGACTGCTCTTATGGCTGCCTCAAGCGGTATGGGAAATATAACAGAGACTGTATGGGAAAACCGCTTCCAATATGTTACAGAGCTTAAAAGACTCGGCTGTAAGATAACCGTTGACGGACGTGTTGCTCGTATTGAAGGCGGGGCTAAGCTTACAGGAGCAGAAGTACACGCTACTGACTTAAGGGCAGGAGCATCTTTAATCATTGCTGCACTTGCTTGTGAGGGCAAAACAACGATAGGAAATGTTCGTTACATTAATCGCGGGTATGAGGCTATTGAAGAGAAATTGGGTGCATTAGGCGCTGATATAAAACGTGTATTTATTGACGACTCTGATGAGAGATATTCAGAGGAGATGAATTAATAATGAGTATCAAATTTTGCCCGATAGCGAGCAGTTCATCCGGAAACTGCATATACATAGGGACAAGCAATACACATATTTTAATTGATGCAGGGCTTTCCGGTGTAAACATACAAAAGGGACTTGTAGACATTGACATTGATGCGTCTATCCTAGATGCTATTTTTATTACGCATGAACATAGCGATCATGTTAAAGGTGCAGGGGTTTTGTCACGCAGGTTTAACATACCGATTTTTGCAACACAAAAAACTTGGGAACATATCGAACGTTCTAACTCTTTAGGCAAAATTGCGGATAACAACAGGTGTTTTGTCTATGTCGGCGAAAACTGTATAATCAACGATATGTCAGTTAACGCTTTTAACATTCCACATGCTGCTGCTGACCCTGTTGGTTACACGATTTCGGCGTTTGGGCACAAAGTTGCCGTTGCGACAGATATAGGGTTTATAACTGACACGATAAAGGAAAATATCGAAAATTGCAGTGCTATTTTAATTGAATCAAACCATGATATAGAAATGCTTGAAAACGGAAAATATCCTAGGGATTTAAAAAATCGCATAAGAAGCAACAAAGGGCATCTTTCAAATTGTTCTACAGGGCAGTTTTTAGCAGAAATAATGAACGAGCGTCTTAAACATATTTACTTAGGGCATTTAAGCGAAGAAAATAATCGTCCGCTTATTGCTCTTGATACTGTAACTTCAATGCTTAAATCTGTTGGTGCGTTTGATATGTATGAGTTTAAACTATGCCTTGCGGAACGAGAATGCGTAAGTGAGGCTTGTGTGTTGTCATGAAAATAACGATTCTATGCGTTGGTGGTTTGAAGGAAAATTATCTAAAGCAAGCTGTATCCGAATATACTAAGCGAATTACCCCATATTCAACAATAAACATTATCGAAGTGGCAGAAGAGCGCCTGCGAGATGGAGGGGCAATGGCATATGAAGAATCGGTATTGATAGCCGAAGCCGGAAGGCTTCTTGGAAAAATAAACGATAAAGATTTTGTAATTGCTCTTGACATATGCGGTAAACAGCTTTCATCTTCCGAATTTTCGGAGTTTATCAGCAGTAAAATGACCGGAGGGGCAAGCAGCTTTGTATTTGTAGTCGGCGGTAGTTTAGGGCTTCATAAATCTGTATTAGACAGATCAAACTGTGGGCTAAGTTTCTCGAAAATGACTTTTCCCCATCAGCTTATTAGAGTTAATTTGCTCGAGCAAATCTACAGAGCCTTTCGGATTATGAAAGGTGAGCCGTATCATAAATAGTGCGTGTTCCCACTATAGAAAAACACGCACTATTTTCATTCGCAATATCAATCAACTAACTTAGGATTATGATCTTCTTTCCAAGGAAGTCCCCATTTATTAAGAGCATCCATAAACGGGTCGGGATCGAATTCCTCAACGTTAAATACGCCTGGCTTTTTCCATTTTCCTGTCATAACAAGCATTGCGCCTATCATTGCAGGCACACCTGTTGTGTAAGAAATCGCCTGTGATCCAACTTCAGCATAGCAATCTTCATGAACGCAAACATTATAAACATAATATGTCTTTGGCTTGCCGTCTTTAACTCCTTGAAAAATACACCCGATGTTTGTTTTACCTTTTGTCCTTTCGCCAAGCGAAGATGGGTCAGGCAACACTGCTTTAAGAAATTGAAGCGGAACAATTTGCTGTCCTTCGAAGTCAATCGGTTCGATAGACGTCATTCCAACGTTTTCAAGCACGTTAAGATGTGTTAAATATTTTTGAGAAAACGTCATAAAGAATCGGATTCTCTTTATGCCTTTAATATTTACCGCAAGTGATTCAAGCTCTTCATGATAAAGCAGGTACATATCTTTTTCCCCAAGTTCCGGGAAGTCATATACCTTCTTAACTGACAGCGGCGGGGTTTCAATAAAT
This sequence comes from Defluviitaleaceae bacterium, assembly GCA_009784685.1. Classification (GTDB taxonomy): domain Bacteria; phylum Bacillota; class Clostridia; order Lachnospirales; family WRBF01; genus WRBF01. The sequence continues at coordinate 44,039 of WRBF01000004.1, forward strand.
TCACCGTTTTCAAAATATCTGCCGTTAGCAGTTATTTCACGGATGTTTATTTCCGGATTAAAGTTTGTTGCGAATGGATACCCATGGTCGCCTGCATTAGCATCAAGTATGTCGATATAATGAATTTCGTCAAAATGATGTTTCATTGCGTGTGCGCTGAAAACTCCTGTTACGCCCGGGTCAAACCCGCTGCCTAAAAGGGCTGTTATTCCGGCTTGTTCAAAACGTTCTTTGTAAGCCCATTGCCATTTGTATTCAAATTTAGCGGTATCAAGCGGCTCGTAGTTTGCGGTATCAACATAATCAACCTTAGTTGCAAGACATGCATCCATAATTGTCAAATCTTGATACGGAAGAGCAACATTGATTACGATATTCGGCTTAAACTTGTTAATAAGCTCGATAACTTCATTTGTGTTGTCGGCATCTAACTGAGCCGTTTGTATTTTTGTTTTAGAATTTTTTACACTATTTTTGATTGCTTCACATTTTGAAAGGGTTCTGCTTGCGATGCAAATTTCTGTGAAAATATCTGAGTTTTGACAGCATTTATGTACAACGACATTGGATACGCCGCCCGCTCCTATTATTAATGCCTTTCCCATTTTAAAGCCTCCTAGTTAATAAATTTTATTGCTCGTAAAACTTCATAGAAATCGCTTGATTCAAAGCGTAAAATGTTATCATCTGCTTTAATTATGCCCGGATAGTGAGACATACTTTCAGCCGTTTTTTGCTCTTTGTAACATACTTCGAGTGTAAAATGCTTAGGAAGTGTTGTAAGCGCATTTTTTAAGTCTTGTTTAAGTGCCTGTTCAGCTAATTTTCGTATCTGTTTAATTGCCAATGAGGGGTTATAGTTTACCGTAATCCCTCCAAGGCCATCTTTAACAGGGCAAGTTACAAGGTTTGGATGAAGATTTTTGCTGACCTCACAAAGGTCTTTGTCTCCTGCAAGAAAAACAGAAGGAACGCCCTCTAGCGCGCAAGCGTAGCTAAAAAGCGTAAATTCACTGCAAAATTCACCGTTTAGTTTTATATAGATGTTATTTGGGTTGTTCGTATGCGACATAGGGTTGCCTTTTCTTGATGCCGCAGAATGATAGCCGATAAACATCGCTGCATCAAAGCTTTTGTCAATGCCATATACCATGCTGTATGGATGACCGTTCCAACCACGTATCGTTGTTACATATTCCGGAAGTTGCTGCTGGTCGATGTTTATTGCATAATGATGTGCATCTCTAACAAAAACTTCGTCCGCTCCGGCGGCTCTTGCCGCTTCACATGCCGCTATAGTCTCTTTTGTCATTTGTTCAGAATGTGCCTTATAAATAGGGTTGCTGATTTCACATTCATCAAATGTCGTTGTTGTTGCTATGCCTTCAATATCAACGCTTATGAATACTTTCAAGTTATTCGCTCCTATCCTATTAACAGTAATATCTCACGCAAAAGCTTACAGGTCAAAGAAGTAGATGCTCCGCTTTGATCGTAAGGCGGGGACAGTTCATTTATGTCAAGCGCAACGATGTTGAGCCTGCCTGCTATTTTAGTAACAGCATCTAGAAGTTCCAAAAAGCTTACACCGCCTGCTTCCGGCGTACCTGTTCCGGGGAAACATGATGGGTCAAGCACATCTAGATCAATAGTCAAATAAACCGGAACATTTTGAAGCTTTTCTATTATACCATCAAGATTGCTAAAGTTAAACTTATTTAATGAAGTATGTTTTTTTGCCCAAACAAATTCTTCTTTCTCGCCGCTTCTTATTCCGAATTGAAATATGCGGTCATCACCTAAGATATCAAAACAACGGCGCATAACAGTGGCATGAGATAGTTCCGAGCCGAGATATTCGTCCCTTAAATCTGCATGAGCATCAAACTGGATAATGTGTAAATCCGGATATTTCTTTGCAACAGAGCGTACAGCACCGAGTGTAACAAGATGTTCTCCGCCTATCATAAGGCTTGTTTTGTTGTCGCTTAGCAAGGCTGAAACGTATTTTTCGATCATTTTGAGTGCATTTACCGGGTTTCCAAAAGGAAGCTCAAGCTCTCCGCCATCGAAAACGTTTATATCAAGCAAATCTTTATCTTGGTAGGGGCTGTAAGTTTCTATTGAATAGCTCTCGCTTCTAATCGCCGCTCCGGCAAAACGTGTACCGGGACGGTATGATGTTGTTGAATCAAATGGTGCAGAGAAAATAACGGTTTTGCTTTCTTCGTATTCATTATCGCAGCCGATAAATGTATGGATATTTTTAGGCATTTTCATCGTTCAAAAGCTCCTTAACATAATTCGGAAGTGCAAAAGCCCCTTTGTGTAAATCTGTATTATAATATTTTGTGCTGATACTCAGATTGTTCCAGCCTTGTTCATCAAGTGCTTCCACAGGTTTTATCCCTTTAGAAGAAAACCCAAAAAGCCAATGCCCGGAAGGGTAGGTAGGGATATGTGCCTGGTATACTTCCGACACGGGGAAAACCTTTTTCATGCGTTGATGAATTTTTGCCATGGCCTGTGCATCTTGGTTATAATAAGGGCTTTCATGTTGATTTACAAGTATTCCGTTTTCTTTTAATGCTTTAAAGCAGTTGCCGTAAAATTCTTTAGTAAAAAGCCCTTCGCCAGGACCAAACGGGTCTGTTGAGTCTATTATTATCAGGTCGTACATGTCTTTTTGTCCACGAACGAACTTCATTCCATCTTCATAGTAAATATTGACCCGCTTGTCAGTCAATTTTGAAGACGTCTGAGGAAGATAAGCCTTGCAAACATCAACAACAGCCTTATCAATTTCAACCATATCAATCTGCTTTATGGTGCAGTACCTGACAAGTTCTCGAACTGTTCCTCCGTCACCTGCACCTATAACGAGAACAGTTTCTATCTTCGGATTCGCCGCCATTGGAACATGTGTCATCATTTCATGATAAATAAACTCGTCCTTTTCAGTCACCATAAGATAACCGTCAAGAGCAAGTATTTTGCCAAATTCATACGAATTAAAGATATCAATTTGCTGAAATTCGCTTTTAACGCTTACAAGCTGCTTTTCAACTTTGATAGAAAACCTTACGTTTTCGGTTTGCATTTCGGAATACCAAAGATCCATTAAATCACCACTTTTAAATTCATAGTTTGCTGCTGTTTTTCCTATTTGATAACATAGCCGTTATGCATAAGCACCTTAACTCCGTTATCAAAACTTTCAGTTTTTAAGAGAATATAATCTGTGTTATATGTTGAGATAACGAATACGGCAATTTCAGATTCCGCTAATAATTTTGAAATTTTAGCTATTACGCCAACCATTCCAAAATCCAGAATGCCTGATATTTTTAATGCTTTCCAACCATGTTCAACCGCAATTATATTTGAAGGGACACAATTTGTTTCACAAACTAAAGAAATCTCATCTGAAGTTTTGGATAAAAAAACAAATTCACGAGTAAAGTCTACCTGATCGATGTTAGATATCTTGCAAACACTAAAATCTCCGATTATCTTTTGTAATTCCATTTTTATATCTCCTAGCTGTTTGCTTGCTACAATTTTTTCGCATTGAACACAAATATTTAGCTCATTTACATAAATCGGGTTAAAGTATCCTTTTATGTTTTGAGCTGCCATACTAAATTCACGGCTTATATGTTCAGGCATCTCAGGCTTGTAGCCTGTAGCTTGGCATATTATGCATTGGTTTATCCATTTTTTCAATTCGGGATACATTTGAAGATAGTGATCACCCGTATCATTTCGTTTTCGCATTGTTTTCCTGTTCTAACGCAACTTTTAGCATTCATGTCATCTAACATCACATTCATAAATACGAGAACTCTCTCCCCAAGGGTGATATCCATCGCCGATATAAGCGAATCCATATTTCTCATAATATCCAATATGATCTGTACAAAGATACAATTTATCAAGCTTCATTTCCGCTGTATCGTTTTTAATTTGCGAGATAAGCAAATTACCTAAATTTTGCCCTCTGTATTTTTTCTCAATATAAAGTGCGCACAACCAAGGGTGTAAATCCATACGGCTTATAAAATCGTTTGTTATAAGCCCGGCGCAGCCGATTATTGTTTCAGAATCTAATAACAAATACCAAATAGACAATGGGATTTTTGCATCAATGCTGTGCATGATACAGTCTTCGTATACTTTTTTGTTTCGCCTGTTTCCCCATTTGCTTTGAATGTAGGCTATTGCTTTTTCCTTGTATTTTGGGTTTTGTCTGATGTTAATTATTGTCATTACTTATTCTCTCTTTCAGTGCTAAATATAATTACAGCTTGTCGCTTGCTTGTTTTCTACACTCCTATTTTATAGCTTTATTAGTCTTCCTACACCTCAACAACATTAATCCTTTCAATTCCCATATCTTGCGGTCCGGTAAGTGAACATCCCTTTTCCTTCGCATAGGCGATATAGTCCAAAATATTCCTAGTAATAAGCTCTCCCGGTGCAAGAATCGGTATTCCGGGCGGGTAACACATTACAAATTCGCCGCTTATTTTGCCTTCGCTTTCGTCTATTGGGACGGAATTTTTTTGGCTGTAAAAAGCTTGCTGCGGTGCTAAAGCTACAAACGGATTGATGTATTCCTGCTCAAACATCCCGGCTTTGTCCTTCGAATACAGCCGTTTAATTTCGGCAAGCGCACCTATAAGCCGCTCTACTTCAAATGCTCTGTCGCCGGATGAAACTATTGCAAGGATATTGCCTATATCGCCAAGCTCTATTTGGATTTCAAATTCATCACGCAAAATATCATAAACTTCAATACCTGCAAGCCCTATCGCCCTTGTATGGACTGATAGCTTTGTGCCGTCGAAGTTATATACGTCATTTCCATTAATAAGCTCACGCCCGAAGGCATTGTAGCCGCCTATTTTATTGATTTCTTCTCTTGCGTATTCAGCATAGCCAAGTGATTTTTTAAAAATTTCCTTACCCTTTAACGCAAGATTTTTGCGGGTTAGGTCGAGGGATGATAAAAGCAAGTATGAAGCACTCGTTGTTTGCGTTATGTTAATTATTTGCCTAACATAATCGGCGTTCATCCTTTCGCCGCACAAAAGAAACGAGCTTTGAGTAAGTGATCCTCCGGTTTTATGGGCACTTATCGCCGCCATATCCGCCCCGGCTTTCATTGCATTTATCGGCATGTTGTCACCGAAATAAAAATGTGTACCGTGTGCTTCATCAACAAGCACGTACATATTGTGTTTGTGTGCTAATTCGACTATTTTTACAAGGTCTGAACAAATTCCGTAGTAGGTAGGATTATTTACAAGAATAGCCTTCGCATCAGGGTTTTCTTTAATCGCCTTTTCAACATCCGAAACGGACATACCAAGTGGGATGCCTAGATCGTTGTTAACTCCCGGGTTTACATAAACCGGGGTCGCCCCGCAAAGAATGAGAACGTTGATTGCACTTCGGTGAACGTTTCGCGGCATAATGATTTTATCACCCGCCTTACAGACCGACATAACCATCGCTTGGACGGCAGATGTAGTACCGTTAACCATAAAAAACGCCGCCGCCGCACCAAAAGCTTCACTTGCTAAATCTTCCGCTTCTTTTATAACAGAGATAGGATGACAAAGATTATCAAGAGGTTTCATTGAGTTTACGTCTATTTTAAGACATTCTAATCCTAAAAAGCTTGTAAGCTCGGGGTTGTCACGCCCGCCTTTATGACCGGGAACATCGAAACGTACCACTCTTTTTGTTCCGTGTTTTTTTAGTGCTTCGTAGATTGGGGCTTTTGATTGTCGATTTGTTGGCATTTGATCACCTCAAGTTATGAGTTGTTATTCTAACGAATTGATTTTCAACACGCAGGATAATACGTTCACCAGGATCCGGGATAATAATTTCTTGTCCGATCATTAGAGCATCGCTCATCATGCCATTAGATTCTCTAATATTCGCCCAAATGGTAGGATTGCTTGTGCCGAAGTATATTTGAGACACTGAGCTTAGTGTGTCTCCAGGCTGCACAATATGTGTCCTGAGGTCGCTATCTATCATCGAAATAATTTGAGTAAATAGAGACTCTGGAACTAATATTCTGTTATTTTTGAGCATAAACCAATCGGTCTGATAGGCTATAGGCTTCCCTTCTACTTCAAGGGTTCTGCCTGTTGTGTCAAAATAAATTGAGTGCTTGCCGTTAAATAATGCAACAACTCTGTTGCTGCTATTCCAAGCCACTGTATATCCCATATTCTCAAATACAGCACGTAAAGGGACAAAAGTTCGCCCTGTTCTTAAAGATCTTAGTGCCGGAACATCTGTTTCTATAGATGAATTGTTAACAAAAACAACTAATTCTTCATGATTAGGAAAGACGGCATAAGCAAATGCTGTATACCCTGAATACAGCGATAAAATCAAAACAATTAAAAACAAAACTCTTTTGCAAAATCTCAAGAAGCCCATCCCCTTTTTATCTCGAACATTACACAAAAGGGCAACGCCTCTGCGCCGCCCTAAATAATCAACAATAAATATTCGCCCCGCTGAAAATTTCAATCATTTCCTGCCGCAAGCTGTCAGTAATTTGCAGCCGCTGTTTTGGTGGAAGCTCGTACACATCCTTATTAAACAGATAATGTTGAAGCTCGATCTCTTTAATAAGCATTTTGGTGTGAAAAATATTTGATTGATAGACGTTTACATCTATAGCATCATATTTATCAAGCGTTTTTTGATCAATGTAATTTTGAACTGAAGTTATGTCGTGGTCAATAAAATATTTGCGCCCATCTACATCTCGTGTAAAGCCTCGGACTCTGTAATCAATTGTGATAATATCAGAATCAAAGCTCGATATCAAATGACCTAGCGCATTAAGCGGAGATATTTCCCCACAAGTTGAAACATCTATATCCACCCTAAATGTTGAAATAGAGTTGTTAGGGTGATGTTCAGGGAACGTGTGTACCGTCACATGGCTTTTATCCAGATGAAAATTTACCGACTTTCCGGCTTTTTTTTCGCCTAGACTTTCCGTTTCATCTTTTGGCTCTATGCGTTCTACAATGCGTTCTTCAGCAATAAGAACATTAACAGAAGCACCCTGAGGGTCATAATCATGCTTAGAAATGCTGATAACATCAGCACCGATTATATTTGTTACTTCACATAAAATATTTGTAAGCCTTTCAGAATTATACTGTTCGTCAATGTAAGCTATATAATCTTTTTGTTCTCTCTCACTTTTCGCATAGCAAACATCATAGATGTTAAAGCTAAGTGTTTTTGTGAGGTTGTTAAAGCCATAAAGTTTAAGCTGCTTTGCCAACCCTAACATCACATCCTTTACGGAAAAATATCCGCCTTGGTCTATCTCTAAAGGGCAAGTCGTTGCCTGCGGCAGATTCTCGCCCATGCAATTCGAGAGGAGCTTAAAGCCAAAATAGGCTTTAAGCTCAAGAGGGGTGTTAAGAACCTACCATATCAATAATAAATGATAGGTTGTCGTCAGAAATTTCGTCTGCGGCTAACTGCACTGAATTTTGCATACAGCACATACAAAAAATTCAAAGTATATCGCCCAACTTCTTCTGTATTAACCATATGTAATTTATACAACAATAGAGGGGAAAAGTCAACACAAAAACTAATTTATCTTATTTCCAATATCCCCTACATTCTTTCAGGTGCAGGGAACGTAACCCCTCTTGTATCAATCGCTATTGTAGCTATACGCTGCGGTTCATTTGGTCTGTCATTTCTATCTCTTGGCTGAGCTACGATAGCATCTGCGACTTCCATACCGTGAACGACCATGCCAAAGCCGGCGTAGTCATTATCAAGGAAGGTTGGGTCGCCTACACAGATAAAAAACTGTGAACCGCCTGAATTAGGAGCAGGGGTTCTTGCCATTGAAACAACGCCTCTTGTATGGGATAAATTGTTTTCGAAGCCATTTGCGCCAAATTCACCAAATATTGAATATCCCGGACCTCCCATGCCTGTTCCGTCGGGGCATCCGCCTTGTATCATAAAGTTTGGTATAACTCTATGGAATATAACTCCGTCATAAAATCCGCTGTTTGCAAGCGATATAAAGTTATTGACAGTGTTAGGTGCAATATCGGGGAAGAGCTCAATAACTATTATATCGCCGCTTTCCATTGTTATTGTTGCTAGTGGGTTGCTTTCGTTTCTAACTGTAAATTCCATACTTATCTCCTCCAAAGATTCTTCTATAATTTCTTCAATAATAGCATTATCAGATGTATCTTCGCTGATTGGTTCATTTTCATCGTCGTCAGCTTCTTCGGGTTCATCGTCAAATTCGTCCGGTTCATTTGAGCTAACTTCATCAATTGTGCCGTCCTCATCGGTTGCATCTTCATATTCATCGTCTACATCTTCTTCATCAAATGTTAGCGGTTGAAGGTTTTCGTATACATTTTCTTCCACATCATCGTTCCAAGCTGTGTCAGCATTTCCGCTTGCACATCCGGTAAAAACAAATGCTGTTAAAAATGCAAGTGTTAAAACATATATTATTCTTTTCATAGTAATTGTTTGTCCTCCTTATTAAATATTCCTATACTCTTATACATCAATTTCCACATAATTGCAAGCAAAAATTAAGAATAATCTTGAACAATCTTGAGAAAAGGACATACAACTTGGAAATAAAATTTCATAAAATAGCTTTAGGGAATAAAAACCAAGGTGGTGCCTATGCAAACACATATCGAAAGCCTTATCGTTAAAATCAACGACGACAACAGAATGATTGGAAAGCTGTTAAGTGAAAAAAAGAAAATCATGAGTAATTTGCATAACGCTCTTGAATCTAAGCGGCGAAGTAAAATTGCACTTGAAGAAAACCAAATGAATGCATTTTCAAAGTTTATGAGCTATTATGAAAATGAAAAAAAGAGCATAAGCGAACAGTTCGGGCTGATGTGCTCAAAAAAAGAAAGCAAACATACATACGATATGGTTTCAACTGATTTGTATTCATTTAACGAATGGCAAGTAAACATGATGAGGAAGATTAAGGAAGTTGTTGAAGAAGGCGAAGAGGTGTTGGAGATAATTAATTCTCAATAGACCTGCCCATTATAGTTGTTCCACATTAAGAACATTTTTTTGTAAAAAGGTGTTGACAAATGTCGGGGGGGGGGTACAATGTACATTATTGCTTTAACAAAAGTCACTGCAATAAGCCCGCAACCTCAAAAATTAAAAAAATGGAGGAATTTTCTTATGGCAATAGGTTCGTTAATTTTAGGTATTTTAGCAATACTCGTTTCTTTTATCCCCTTTTTAAATTGGATTGGTATACCAGTAGCAATTGCCGGCATCGTTTTTGGCGCTATTGGCGGCAAGAAACTTAAAGAGCAGGGCTCTTCAGGCGGTATTGCGACAGCAGGTTTGGTGCTTTCAATTATCGCTTTAGTGCTTGCAGTTTTGTGGACTCTAATGTGCGGTGCTTGTGCAGCTTGTGCCACCGCTCCTTTAATGTTTTAAGTATCATATAATAAATTTTGTGGGCTTCTGTCAACCAGCAAGGCATTTTATTAATAGCCTTGTTGGTTGAGTGCTTTGTAAGCTCATTAATGCTTTGAGAGGTGTTTGCGTGCATCCGTTTGTTAATTTTTTAGGTTTAGTCGATATCCCTGTTTACGGTTTATTGATGGTCGTAGGGGCTGGACTAAGTTGGATTTCGTTAATTATCTTAAACAAAATTAAGAATCAGCTTGCTTTTAGCGACATAAACTTAGTATTTTTGTTAGCGATTTGCGGCAGTATAGTTGGCGCATCAACATTAAGACCTATCATGCATTTGTTTAGAATTATTTTCAACTGGCATGACTATCGCTCTATGACTTTTATGGAGCTTTTTTATTATGCAACGGGGGAGATAATCTTTTACGGTGGTTTTTTAGGCGGTTTGGTTACTGCAATTTTAGCTTGCCGTAAATTTAGGATTGACACAGTTGCTTTTTTTGACATAGCTGCCCCTGCACTTGCGTTAGCACATGCAATTGGGCGTATAGGCTGTTTTTTTGGCGGATGTTGTTTTGGCATTGCTTTACCAAATAATCATCCGCTAGCTGTCATATATCCCGCAGAGTCTTTAGGTGCACCGCCAAACATACCTTTATTAGCTATGCCGCTAATAGAAAGCGGATATTTATTTATTCTCTTTATCATTTTGGTTATAGTTTATGCTAAAAGCAAAACAAAAGGCATATCATCATCCATATATTTGCTAATATATCCAGTCGGACGTTTTGTATTAGAATTTTTTCGTGGTGATGTAATTCGCGGCGAAACAGGGTTTCTTACAACTTCACAAGTTATATCTGCTATTATTTTAATTTTCGGTGCGTTTTACTTCATAAATACCAGAAAAATTTGCAAAATTATTACAAAACTGTATTGACAGGAATTTTTTGTTATGTTATGATGAGTGCGTTGCAATTTACTTAACTTTTTTTTATTTTTTAGGAGGATTCACAATGAAAGTAGGAACAGTAAAATGGTTTAACGCAGAAAAAGGTTTTGGATTTATCTCAGTGCCTGATGAAGACGACGTATTCGTACATTTCTCAGCAATCGACTCAGAAGGTTTCAAGACTTTAGAAGAAGGTCAAGAAGTTAATTTTGAAGTAGTTCAAGGTGCTAAAGGTCCTCAAGCTGCAAACGTCGTCCGTGCATAATCCATGTTTTTTGCGTAAGCATTAAATATAGAAGAAACGGCAAAACCTTTCATTATGTTTCGTTATGATGAAGGGTTTTTTACTTGGAAAAGGAGCAATTTGTTTGGAGAGCAGGAAATCCTCTTTTGTCAAACAGGCGTCAATACTTGCCGCTGCCGGAATTATCGCTAGAATCATTGGTTTTTTATATCGTGTTCCCCTTACAAACCTTATAGGCGACGAAGGAATAGGTCTTTCAAGTTGGGGATATAACATATATATGCTGCTTTTGATAATATCTTCGGCGGGGCTTCCTGCGGCTATTTCGAAAATGGTTTCAGAGCGAATCGCCGTTAAAAGATATAAAGATGCACATAGGGTATTTAAAGTTGCGCTTATTGTTTCCGGAATAATGGGCTTTGTTGCTACTTGCGCTTTATTTTTAATTGCTCACGTGCTTTTTTCATCGACAAATGACTATTATTCAATAATCGTACTTGTGCCAACGGTTTTTATCGTTGCAATTATGGCTGTTTTCAGGGGATATTTCCAAGGTATGAAAAATACTGTGCCAACAGCCTTATCACAAATTGTTGAGCAAATTTTTAACGCAGTTTTCAGCGTATTTTTAGCATATATGATGCTTAGAGTAAGCTTGCCGCTTGCCGCAGCCGGTAGTAATGCCGGAACGGGTATCGGTGCATTAGTTGGTCTTATAACTCTTTTGGTAATTTATATCATTTTAAAGCCAAAGATTAAATATAACGATCTACCGGAAGCACCAACTTCGGATTATAAGCATCAAAGCAATTGGGGTATTGCAAGAGAGCTTATTATGACGGCTATGCCAATAATTATTGGCGTGGCAATTTTCAGCATCACAAATATTATTGACATGATAATGGTAAGAAGTCGTTTGGGTGTTATAGGTACGCTTAGCGAAAGTGAAATCACTGCGCTTTATGGTCAGCTTACCGGCAAATATATCCCAATTACGACATTACCTGTTTCTTTAGCCGCCGCGCTTGCGGCAGCCATCATCCCTTCAATAGCTTCCTCGTCAGTATTAAAAGACACAGAAAGTGTTAAACGAAAAATAAATATTGCTATGCGCCTTACGATGATTATTTTAATTCCATCGGCTGTTGGCATAGGTGTTTTAAGCGACCAAATACTTCTTCTCTTGTTCCCCAGGTTTCCGGACGGAGGAGAATTGCTAAGGATAGGCTCTGTCAGTGTTATTTTTCTCGCCCTTTCTTCAATTGTAACTGGAATGCTTCAAGGGATAGGCAAGGTCTATGTTCCTGCGATTGCCGCTTTTTTTGGTGCGTTAATTAAAATACCGCTTAATTATGTTTTGATAGCAGACCCAAGAATAATGGTAGCTGGTGCGGTTATAAGCACAACAATCTGTTACGCAGTTGCTTCTACAATAAACCTTATTGTATTGTGTAAGACTACGAAGACAACCCCTGACTATATGGGTGCATTTGTGAAGCCGATAATTGCTTCCGTCGCTATGGGTATTGCTTGTTTTGTTTTGTATCATGGGATATATTTCTTTGTACCAAGTAATAGCCTGGCTTGTATTACTGCGATAATAGCAGGTGCGGCGGTTTATTTTGCGGTGATGCTTTTAATCGGCGGAATGAAACAAGAGGATGTTAGATTGCTCCCTTATGGGGATAAGCTTGCTAAGTTTTTGAGGTAACCCTATGCGCCTAATATTCATTCTCCATTGTATAATTTCCTAAATTATGGGAAAAATTACAAACGGAGGTGTTATTAATCAATGAACGAAAATTTCAGGCGTGAATTTGAATTATATGAAGCCGAGAGCAATGCTAAAAAGAACGTAAAATATATAGGGATAGGAATTTTAGCTTTTGCGGCGGTATGTATCGGAATTGCAGGAGTTGTGTTTGGGATAAACGGGTTTGGTGCTGATACTTTAGCAAACTCGGTGACGATTATAGAAGTGCATGATGACGCAGACATCCCATATGTAGCATTAGGCGACTCAGCGGAGATTATTAACATTATAACTGCTGAAACAAAAATGGTTTATGAATATTATTTCCCTGAGCTTAACTTTACGGACTTTGTAGAAGCTGTTGCGCCACATTTGTTGATAGGGGCTTCTGAAAGTAGTTTAGGTGATCTTATGCCTGGTTGGGAGATAATTAAATTTTCACCCAGGGAGGTTGTAGCAAGAAAAACAATTCTACCCGGAACTAATCTGGCATATCTGCTTACAACACGAAACGGATATATTGCCGTCTACTATGAAGATGCAATTCACGGCGGGCTTTTAAAAGAAGTCACAAGCACATCTATAGCAGGGCTTTGTGCGGATGAAGTATCAAGACTTGAAAGAGGGATTTACATTTATGGTATAGAAAACCTTATGAGTGCATTGCAGGACTTTGGGAGTTAGCATTTTGTTGGTTTTTTCTTTCTACAAATACAAAAAACGCAGCGTAGTAAAAACTATAGCTGCGTTTTTATTTTTATAATGCCATATACTCGTATCCCCTCAAAACAGTAACAAAAACTTGTCTTTTTTCCGCTATTCGTCGTAAAAAGAACCTTACCGTACCTTCGGGTACGCTAAGAACCTTTTTCCTAGTCTAGCGAAAAAAATTCTGCGTTTTTCTGCTACTGTTTTGAGAGGATACGAGTATAAATTTTAATATTGTCCGGTCAATGATATAAGATAATCCCCACCAAACAATTCAGTAAATTCTTTAAGTGCACGACCTACTATATCCACGCCTTCGTTCGAATATTTGTTAAACAAGTATTCTGATAAAGTATTCAAAAGATGTGCAGTATGGAAGCTAAAATCCTTCTTTAAAGATAACCCGAGTTCCTCTTGTTTGTTTTTGAGTCTTGCAAAATCATCGTCGCTCATAGGCTTGTTCCAATCAAAGCAGCATTTGTCTCCACCCCATGCTAACGTTGAATGAACAGTGCATACGTTAGCGGGGCCAAACCCACGGTAAAGCGCATCATCAACTGTTAAACAGTAGTATCTTCCAAAATCAAGGAGATTATGCTTTTTCCATGATTCAAACCACGGACATAAAAGTGTATGGGTTACGAAAGAAGGCAATCGCTGTTCAATAATATCATCCTTTTCGCCTGGTTCAGCGACCCATTCGCCGTAAGCAACAAAGTTCGCGATGTCCGGTTCATCGCCATGTTTAAGAGCAGTCTCTGCCATTCGTGCGCCACGCTCTTCAGCGTACAGAGTGATTGCTTTAACTATAGCATCTTTGCCTTCGTCACCTTTTGATTCAATTGCTGCACGGGTAAGAAGTGCAAAAAGTGTTGCATGATGTTCTATTTTGCATTTACGTTCTGTGTTAGCGTTACCCACAGCTTCTTTTATCAATTGTTCAAGTTGTTGATTCATGTTAATCATCATCCCAAGTAAGCTTTTTTTACATCTTCGTTGCTAAGAAGCTCTTCGCCTGTGCCTTCCAGGATAATTTCTCCAAGATCAAGCGCATAGGCGTAGTCAGCAACAGAGAGTGCTATATTTGCATTTTGTTCGATAACGAGTATCGTTGAGCCTTCTTCTTTAAGTCTAATCAACAGCTCAAAAATTTCGTCGATAATCATAGGCGCAAGACCCATGCTTGGTTCATCAAGCATAACGAGTTTTGGTTCTGACATTAACGCCCGGCTTACCGCAAGCATTTGCTGCTCGCCTCCTGATAAAGTTCCGGCGGCTTGCTTTTGGCGTTCTTTTAATCGTGGAAACAGGTCAAACTGTTTTTCTATAAGCTCATTTAGCTTAGTTTTTGACATTTTTTGAGAAAAGCTGCCCATTATCAAATTATCTTTGATAGAAAGCCTTGGGAATACAAGCCTTCCCTCGGGAACTTGTACAAGCCCGCGTCCTACGATCTTATGAGCTTTTACGTTAGTAATGTCTTCGCCCAAAAACTTGACTTTGCCGCTTTTTTTCTTAACAACTCCGCTTATTGCTGAAAGAGTTGTTGATTTTCCGGCACCATTAGAACCTATTAGCGTAACTATTTTATTTTCCGGTACTTTCAGCGAGATCCCTTTTACTGCCTGTATGTTACCGTAGCTTACTTCAAGATTTTCAATTTCTAGCATAATACCGGGGTTTGCATTATTACTATTCATCCTTAGCCACCCCCATATGTTTTGCAACTCGACCTGTTCCAAAATAAGCTTCAATAACAGCCTTGTTATCTCTTATTTCAGAAGGTGTTCCTTGTGCTATTTTTTGTCCAAAGTTTAAGACCATTATTTCATCGCAAAGATTTAATATGAACTTAATATCATGCTCGATTACTATAATTGTATATCCTTTGGTTCTAATAAACTTGATAAACTCAAGTAAGGTGTATGTTTCATTTGCATTCATACCTGCGGCAGGCTCGTCAAGCAAAAGAAGTTTAGGGCTTGTTGCAAGAGCTCTCGCAATTTCAACTTTACGCTGCATACCATATGAAAGGTTAGAAGCAATTTGGTCGATATATTCAGCCATTTCAAGACGTTCTAAAAGTTCAATACCTTTTTGGCGTATTTCGACTTCTTCTCGCCAATAGCGTTTTGTCCTGAAAATAGCATCTGCCATATTTGACTTTTCATGTTTATGGAAGCCGACGATAACGTTGTCAAGCACTGTCATACTATCAAACAACTGAATTTGCTGGAATGTTCTGGCAATTCCTTTTTTAGCGTTTTTGTGGACTGAATTTCCTGTTATATTTTCGCCGCAGAAAATGAACTCGCCTGAAGTTGTAGAATGTGCACCGCTTAACAGGTTCAAGTAAGTTGTTTTTCCTGCGCCGTTTGGCCCTATAATTCCAAAAATCGAACCTTCAGGCACTTGCGTTGATACGTTGTCAACTGCACGAAGACCTCCAAATTGCTTTGAAACATTTTTTGATTCCATAATTACAGACATTAGGCAGTACCTCCTTTCCGGTTGGCTTTGGAGCGGCTGACTAATTTATTATAAAACATTTTAATAGGTCCGTCTTTTGTGCTTTTTCCAAGTATACCTTGAGGGCGAACCCACATCATAAAGATGATAACACCGCCGAATATAATACCTCGGTAGGCAGCTGTAAAACGGAACGCCTCAAGAGACCCAATAACAAGCGTCGAGCCAACGATAGGTCCGAATAACGTACCTTGGCCACCGATAATCATCATTGCAAGTACATCAAAGTTATCTGCCATTGAGAACATGTTTGAGTCGATAAAACGATAAAATACTGCCATTACCGCACCGGCGATACCTGCCCAGAAGCCTCCGTAAATAAAGCCTAAAGATTTATAGCGGTAAGTGTTTATACCAAGGCTTTTTGCCGCTTCTTCATTTTCACGTATAGATATCCAAGCACGTCCGACTTTTGAGCTTATTACGCAATAGTTACAAATAAGCATAATTACGATAAATGCAAATACCATATAGAATGTTGAAAGGGGAGTGCTTAGTCTAAATCCAAAAATTTCCGGAACAGGTATACCTGCTATACCCATTGCACCCCCGGTTACGCTAATCCAGTTTAATGCTATAACTCTAAGTATTTCTGAAAAGCCTAAAGTAACTGCTGCCAGATACAGACCGGATAATTTACGAGCAGGGTAAGATACTAAAGCACCCATTAAGCTTGCCGCTAATCCTGAGACTACAACAGCAATCCAAAAAGATATTTCGTAATTAGTCATCATTATTGCTGTGACATATGCGCCAACATTTGCAAAGCCCATTTGACCTACAGTAAACTGACCTGTATAGCCGTTTACAATGTTCATCGAAGCAACAAGAAGTATATAGATCATAACTCTAACTGCAACGCCGTTTAAATAGGCTGAAAGAAACTGCGGCATAATCAACAAGAGGATAAACACAGCAACAGCAATTATTAAGTTTCGTTTTGATAATTTAAGGCTCTTTTTTGTGATTCTGCTTTTGACATCACCTTCCACGTCTGCGTCCTCCTCCCAATCTTAACCCTTCGGGTAAGAACAAAAGCACTAAAATGAGGAACATAAATGCGAAAATATCACGCATTGCAGAACCTGCAAAGGCAATACCAAAGTTTTCCATGACGCCGATGACGATACCGCCGAGTGCAGACATAGATATATCTGACATTCCGCCTAAAACGGTAGCCGAAAACGCACGAATCATAACCGGAGGTCCGATAAGCGGGGAAATGCTGCTGTAATAAAGCGCAAATAACATACCGCCGATACCTGCGATACCGCAGCCGAGTAAGCTTCCGACCATAGTTGCTCTTTTAACATTTACGCCCATAAGAGCTGCAGCTTTACGGTTTTGGCTTACAGCTTTTAAAACAACACCGTATTTAGTTTTGTTCAAAAAGAGCGCAAGTAAGATACAAAGCACAATAACTACTATAAAAATGGTAATCTCAATCATGCCTATAAAAACACCAAAAACTTCAAATGAACGAGGCTGAATCACTTGGTTTGTACGAACCCCTTGAGTTTGTGTGCCAAAAACAATTTGAGCTAAATTTATAAGTAAGATACTCATACCTATAGTACACACTAGCGAAATATGCCGCGGCGAGTCTAAGAATTTTTCATAGCAAATAATGTGTATAACAATGCCTACAAGTGCAGGCACGATGAAACAAATAAGAGCCATCACTATAATATTAGTGGGAATCCACGATAGGCTTATAGTAAAAAACGCCATGAACCCTCCAATCATAATGACTTCGCCATGGCAAAGTGTTGCCATTCCAACGACGCCGACAATTAATGCATATCCGATAGCAAAAAGCGCAAAAATTGAGCCTTGGCTTAGCCCATTGATTAACTGCTCAAATATGAAAGCTGCTGTCATGTCTAATGTGTCACCTTCCTCTTTAGAGAAAGTGCGCTACCACTAAGAGCCTGTAATTAAACAGGCTCTGTAGTAGTTTCGCACTTAAATATCGTCAATGTAAAAGGTCTACGATCTAAGGTTTAAGATCTAAAAAGACTTGATTAACGATCTAAAATGATTATATTATAATTTTCATCAAAGTCAGAAACTTGAACCCAACTGCCGCTTTCAAAGCGCATGATGTAATATCTGCGGTGAACTTGACCGTGTTCATTAAATTCCCATTGACCAAGAAGACCATATTTGTTAGTTTCCATAAGAGCATCTACCATTGCTTCACGGCTTAAGTTTTCTTCACCTAGACGTTCAATCGCATCAACGATACCCATGATAGTGTCATAAACCAAGTAGCTCCAGTAAGTTGTTGGAACTCCTGCACGTCTTTCAAATTCAGCAGTATATTCTATCATATACGTGTCACCAGGGCGAACAACGAACGCTAAGTTTGTTATTAAGCCTTCTGCTAAATCTTCACCAAGCATTTCAATCAAAGAACCTGTGATAGCTGTTTTTGAAGGAACAACCTGAACATCCCAACCCATTTGAGTTATTTGATTAACGATACCTGCTACTTCAGAGTAGTTAGCCATGATGTAGATAGCATCAGGATCATTTTGACGAATGTTTGATAAAATTGCACGGAAGTCAACTTCGCCCGTGTTGATTGGTTCAATATTTGTTAGCTCAAGACCAATGCGGTCTGCTTCACGTTGGAAGTTTTCAAGAGCCATGAAGCCCCAGTCTGTGTTGAAGTGGATAACGCCTACACGTTCTGCACCAAGATAACCTTGTAAAATTTCTCTTGCTGCAAAAGGAGCATCGTCTGTTTGAAGACCGAACATTTGGAATGCAAATGGGCTTGATTGACCAATGATTGGACCTGAAGCACTTGGTGTAAATACAACCATACCAGCTTCTTCATAGATAGGAAGTGAAGCTAAAACGCCTGATGAAGCATAGTCACCAAGAGCGATTAAATAACGTGGATTCGCAACAACAAGGCGTGCGATATCTGCATTATCTTGAGGTCTGTTTACTGTGTCATAAGGAATGATTCTAAGCTCACGACCAAGTACGCCGCCTCTTGAGTTAACTCTGTCCATAGCTATTTGAGATGCGATAAGGTAGTGTAAACCATATTCCGCAGCGTCTCCAGTTGCCGGATGATGCATTGCAAAGTAAATTGGGTCGCCTGTAAATGTGACTTCTTCGCCGCCGCCGTTGCTTCCTGCTACTGTACCGCCAGTAGTTCCGCCGCCTGTTACAGGTGCAGTATCGTCAGCACAGCCTGATAATAAACTGATCAACAAAACGAATGATAGTATTAATGCTAATGTTTTTTTCATTTTACATCCTCCTGGTTTTTAGCTTAAAAAGCTATTTATTTCATTTAATTGCAGTAGTTTTTAAGCCAAATTATTTTTATGTTTACCCTTGCAATACAATGAACAACACGGTTGTTCATTGTATTGCAAGGGTAGTGAATCACTATAGCAAATTAGGGAATATATGTCAACCCTATAAGTGCTGAAAAGCCTCGAAAAAACACGAAAAACAGTATTTGACTACTTAAATTGAGATTCTAATATTTCAGTAAGTTATTTCCTTAAACTTGGAGTAAATTTTGAGGATATTGATCCTATTTTTTTAGCTCTTGCGTAATGAAACAAATATTGTTGCGCATATCCTGCATAATTTCCGAACTTATCTTTAGCAAATTCGTGAATTTCTTTAAGCGGAACATCTTGTTCGCCGAGATATAGATGTGACATAACACGCTTAACCCAAACATCTACAGGGAAAACTTCCCTGCGTTCGAATGAAAAAAGCATAGTGCAGTCAGCAACTTTAGGACCGACTCCTTTGATCATCATAAGCGACTCCTTTACTTTTTCTGTATTCATTTTAGTCAGCTCTTCCATATCAATAAAACGAGATGAAATTTTTTGAGCTGCATCATATATGTATTTTGCCCTAAATCCTGCTTTTATTCTAATAAAATCTTCCGTATTGCAAGAGCTTAGCTTATCTAATGTTGGAAATGCAAAGTGTTCGCCTATTTTTTCTCCATAATCAGCGGACATATTATTGACTATCTGCTTTATATGTGGTATTTGTTTGTTTTGAGATATAATGAATGTAACAAGACATTCAAGCGGTTCTTGGTTAAGTATTCTTATCCCATCGGCAAAAGCAATCGCTTCTTGCATAATCGGGTCGTTTTTGCATAGCCGCTCTTTAATTTCGGAATAATTTTTGTCGAGGTCAAAATATCTGACCCAGATGTTTTCAAAGTCTGGAACAGTCATAGGCGAAAACGTTATCATGTTTCCTGCTTGAGATACATTTATAATCCGACCAAGCGCAACTATCAAATAACTAAGTTCACCCACTTTGAAGAATCTAAAACATTGCCCGCATTCAAGCGTTTGTTCTATGTTAAAATCATTCAAACCGTTAACAACAACTGTATCGCCTTTTTGTTCATAATTTATCATACTATACCCCACTTAATTTTTATAGGTAATAAGTGAATAGGTAATAGTGAATAACTGACCATGTTACCTATTCCTTACTGCTTATTCCCTTTTCTTTGTCTCTCAACTCATTAATTCCCATGACTAACAAAAATCCGCCAAAGATCCTTCTCAGCATATTTTCTTCGATTTTTGACGCAAATAAAGAACCGGCAATGGCGAAAGCTACACCAAAGAAAATAAGAATCCAAATATATTTTCGTTCAATGCTTTTGTTTTTAATATGAATTATAAGCGCAACTGTTCCTGTTGGTATATAATACATCAAGTTGATGCTTTGTGCCGTAAGCTGACTAACTCCAAAAAACATAGTAAGAGCAGGTATAAGAAGCGTTCCGCCGCCGATCCCCATTCCTGTAACAATCCCACAGATTAGCCCAATAATTATAAACCACATCATATCAGCATCTTAACTGCGGCGGCTATCATAAAAAGCCCAAACAGTCGTTTTAGCCACTTTTTTGGTATTTTTGTTAGAAGTTTTGCGCCGACTATACCGCCTGCTACGCCCCCTATACATATAAAAATCAGCATTTTCCAGTCAACTTCATTTCCCCGTAAATAAACAAACGAGCTTGTAATTGACAAAGGTAATATGATAGCTACGGCGGTAGCATGGGCGGTATGGACGGAAAGTTTCAAAAATTTTTTAGACAGCGGAATAAAAATCGCACCGCCGCCGGATCCGAACAAACCGTTTACAATACCTGTTACAGATCCTACTATTGCGGATTTAACAGGGGATATTTCGCTTTTATCACTGTTTTCTATATTTGGGTTTCTCATGGGTAAGCACCTCGCAGGCAGGCTCAAATTCCACAATTTCTAAATTACATGATGAAGTGGACGATACCTGTCTTACTACATTATTACCCAAAAACAAAATCCGATTAATTATTACAGCGGAAATTACTTACATTAAAAATTTTTTATGTACTGTTTTCTATTTTCTTTTCACAAATTTCTTTCAGGAAGCATTCTTCGCATCCGGCACGCTTGGCTGTACAAATTTCACGTCCATGAGATATAACTTGTTGATTGTATTTTATCCAGGATTCCTTTGGTAAAATTTCCATCAGTTGAAATTCTGCCTTTTCGGGGTCGATGGTATTTGTCAGCCCTAGCCTATACGAAACACGCTTAACATGGGTATCTACAACGATGCTTGGTATTGAAAAAATATGCCCTCTTATAACATTTGCTGTTTTCCTGCCTACACCTGCAAGAGATGTAAGCTCTTCAATATCTGATGGCATTTTTCCACCGTAAACTTCAAGCAGCCTTTGAGCGCATAAAATTATATTTTTGGCTTTATTATGATAAAATCCTGTTGATTTTATATCGCTTTCAAGCTCAGAAATATTAACTGATGCAAAACTCTCAATGCTATGATATTTCTTAAAAAGCTGCTCAGTTACTAAATTTACACGTGCATCGGTACATTGTGCTGATAGAATTGTGGCTATCAAAAGCTGCCAGTCTTCATTGTAATTCAAAAAACATTTTCCATCATGCGGGTAATGCTCATCTAGGAGGTTTAGGAGGTTTAGAATTTCATTTATTTTGTTCATTGTAATTTCTCCCAACGCATTTTATAGTTGATTAACTACAATTTCATCTGTCATATAGTTAAAAATCACGTAACATCCGTGTGTCTTAATTTTCTCATCCGTCAAAAACCCTAAAACATTATTTTCGAACCATACAAGATTACTCCTTCTTACAATTTGCTTTACGGGTATCAACAAAGCCTCTTCGCCAAAATACTTCTTAATATTTTCACTGTTATTATAAAAATCACGGACAAATTCTTTGTTTTCTTCTTTACCAAAAGGCAGTCCATCGGGAAGGGATTTTAGTTTCTCATTCGAGAGCAAGTCAAACAACAGCAGTTCTTTGATAATTTTAGTTTCGTCGATGTTTAAAAATGAAATTGCAAAATCATATATTTTAATGTAAAGATTTATTTTGCTGTGTGAAATGCCATGATATTCCATTTCATTCCAGTATTCCGCAATCCTTTCAAAAAACTCAAATGGGCTGTCAAAGAAAGAAATCAGGTATTTAATGCTGCTACCAAACTGACCGGAATTATAAAAGAGTTCTAAAACATGCTCAATGCTTTTGAGCTGCAAAATTTCGCTGTATGTAAGCCAAGAGGTAGTAAGCACTTCATAGTCAGCATTATCTTTAAAGATAATTCCGTGCTTAGGTGCAGCTTCACGTATTTTTGAGCCTTTAAGAATTTTTAAAAATCCAAGCTGAAGCATCTCAGGGGAGACAGCAAACACTTCGTTAAATGATTTTTTGAATGAGAGATAATCTTCATATGGAAGCCCTGCTATTAAATCTAAATGCTGATGAATAGTTCCCAGTTCTTTAATTAAGCGAACGTTTTCATATATTTTATCAAGATTAGTTATTCTACCGATTTCTTTAAGCGATTGTGCATTAGTTGACTGAATTCCTATTTCAAACTGAAACAGACCTTTTCTCGCCTTTTTTAATATCGCAATTTCATCAAAATTAAGCAAATCTGCACAAATTTCGAAATGGAAGTTTGTTATTTTGTTGTCGTTTTTAATTAAAAATTCCCAAATATTCATTGCGTGGTACTTGTTTGAATTAAAAGTTCTATCAATGAATTTGACTTGGCTCACTTTTGAATTTAGGAAGCGAGTTAAGTCGCTGAAAACTCTTTCTGAGTTTAAATATCTAACATTGCTGCTTGAACCCGAAAGGCAGTAGCCGCAACTATATGGACAGCCTCTTGAGCTTTCATAGTAGATTATTTTGTTTTCTAATTCAGAAAATCCACCTTCATAGGCAAAAGGAATTGCATTAAGTTCTAGAATTTCGCCAATTGAACTTATAATGTTTCCTTCATTTGTCATATATGCTATACCACTAATATCAGCCAGCCCAATCTCACTATTTACATAATGCTTAAGCAAGTTGTAAAAAGCCATTTCACCTTCGCCAATTACAATCACATCGACAGGGTAGTCCCTTAAAATCGGCTCAAATTCATAGCTAACTTCAGGACCGCCAAGAATTATTTTTACATCTGTCATTATTTTCTTGATAGAGCTGACTAAGCTAAGAACCTGTTTTATGTTCCAGATATAGCATGAAAAGCCTATGATATCAGGCTTTTGCTTAAATATCTCTGACAGGATGAAGTTTTCGGTTTGGTTTATTGTAAATTCTGAAAGCGTAACATTTTCAGAATACTCACCTGCGAAATCCTTTATGTTTCTTAGCGCAAGTGATGAGTGTATGAACTTTGCATTTAGTGTAGTCAGTAGAATTTTCATACAATAACCTCATTTGAACAAACATGAATTTTCATGAATAAACGCACTTTCACTAGAATAGATTTTACAAAGCATGTCGCAAGGAGTAAATATACTCATGTCAAAAAAAAGCATAATCAACGGAGCAATTATTTTGACCGTTGCAGGAATTATAACCCGATTATTAGGGTTTGTCTATCGCATATTTCTTTCAAATGCTATAGGCGCAGAAGGGATGGGGCTTTATCAGCTTATTATGCCGGTTTATGCCCTTGCATGGAGCATATCATGCTCTGGTTTCACAACTACAATTTCAAAGCTTACAGCACAGGAAAACGCAAAAGGTGAGTATGGCAACATAAAACGGTTTTTGTGGCAAGCTGTTACGATAACAACATCAATTGGGATTGCAATCAGTATTACTTTGTATGTATTTGCTGAGCCTATTGCAATGTCGATTTTTCAAGATCAGCGTGCGGCAATGCCGATTCAAATTTTATCAGCGGCTATACCTTTCATGGCCTTTGGATCTTGCCTTCGGGGCTATTTCTTTGGGCTTCAAGAGACTATGATACCGGCGATAAACCAAGTTTTTGAACAAACGGTTCGTATGGCAGTTGTTTTTGTTCTTGCGGGGTTCTTTATTCCGCTAGGTCTTGAATATGCTGCTGCCTTGGCTGTTATCGGTATCGTTGCGGAAGAAGCTGCTTCACTCTTTTTCATTATCACTGCATACAACCGACACAAGAAAACTAAGACGGCGATTTTCAAAAGACCTTCGATGTCGTTTAGTAAATCACTTATGCTTCTATGCGGGATGGCTTTACCCTTAACTTCAACCAGGGTGATAGGTTCTTTGCTTGGAACGTTTGAAAACTTCCTCATCCCAAGGCGGCTAGAACTATATGGGATGACAACTTCCGAAGCTATGAGCACTTTTGGTCAAATCAGCGGGATGGCAATGCCTCTTATTTACTTTCCGTCAGCTTTTTTAACATCACTTGCTATATCTCTTATACCGGCAGTTTCAGAGGCGACTGCTATAAAAAACTTTAATCGGATAAAACATACAGCATCACGCTCAATGTTATTTTCGTCAATAATTGGCTTTTGTGCATCAGCGGTTTTTGTAACGTTTTCGTATGAACTTGGGTCGGTTATTTATAACCAGGATATAAGCGAAATGCTTATTTTGCTAGGTATAATGTCCCCATTTCTTTACATGCAAGTTGTATTAGCGGGTATATTAAACGGTCTTGGCTGCCAAGTTTTTATATTTAGAAACAGCCTTATATCTTCTGTTATAAATATAGGTTTTGTTTATTTTTTAGTTCCGCAGTACGGTGTAAACGCCTTTATTTTGGGGTGGTTTGTAAGTCTTATTATTACTTGCGGGCTTGAAATCAATAAGCTTAGCGAAATGGTAAAGCTAGAGTTTGAATTTAAAAACTGGTTCATAAAGCCGGTGTTTGCGGCGGTCATGGCATCTGTTGCGGTTAAGCTTTTAGAAGATAGGGTAGTAACGCCTTTGATTGGCGAAACACTTGGGCTTGCAGTTTCAATATTATTTCTTGTTGTCACTTATTTAGTATTCATTTTGTTAACAGGATGTCTTCGTAAAGCTGACATAACAAGCATCATAAAGTTTAAATAATACCAAACTTGTAAATTTAGATGATAGGCTGATATAAAGATGTTGCCGGAAGGGGAGACACATGCTCAACTACATTTGGGGCGGTATGATATTAATAGGAATAGCAGTAGCAGCATTTAACGGTACGATGGAAGAAGTTTCTAGTGCCATAATAGATTCTTCAAGAGATGCTGTGTCACTTATGATAACTATGCTCGGGATAATATCTATGTGGATGGGGCTTATGAAGATCGCCGAAAAATCAGGGCTTATAGATTATTTATCTAGAAAGATGATGCCGCTTTTAGTGTTTTTATTTCCTGATTTGCGCCGGAACATGAAGGCACTTAACTATATATCAACAAACATGATGGCGAATGTTTTAGGGCTTGGATGGGCAGCGACACCTGCCGGGCTTCTCGCTATGGAAGAGATGCAAAAAGTTAACAAGAAAAAAGATACAGCAAGCCGGTCGATGTGTACGTTTTTGATAATAAACCTGTCTTCGCTTCAGATTGTAACGATCAATATAATTGCATTTAGGGCTGAATATAACTCCGTCAATCCGGCAGAAATTATTTTCCCGGGAATACTTGCGACAATAATATCAACTGTTATAGGAGTGGCTTTTGCAAAAATTATGGAGGTGTTTGAGCGATGAGTTTTATGATTTTATTGTCAAATCTTATGATCCCTCTTACGTTTGCCATCATATTAATATGCGGTTATGCAAAAAGGGTTGATGTTTATCAAACATTTATAGAGGGTGCAAAGGGAGGATTTGGAACGGTTGTAAATATAGCTCCAACGATTTTAGGGCTTATTGTAAGCGTTGGCGTAATACGTGCATCCGGGGCACTTGATCTTTTAACAGGTTTTTTTGCTCCGCTTTTAAGCAGGCTAGGGTTTCCGGCGGAAGCTTTGCCGCTCACGGCAATGCGTCTCGTGTCTTCGTCAGCCTCGACCGGTCTGCTGCTTGATATATTTAAAAATTACGGACCGGATTCATTTATAGGTCGGTTTGTGTCGATAATGATGAGCAGTACGGAGACAGTTGTGTACACGTTAAGCGTCTACTTTATGAGCATAGGAATAACAAAAATGCGCTACACGCTGCATGGTGCGCTTTTGGCTAATCTTGCAGGGGTAGTCGCATCTCTTTTTATAACTATTTGGTTGTTTGGATAAGGCTCTAAGGCTCATCTTTACGATTCTTGATCGACTTTTTGGAAATACGGCATAAGAATCTCTCTAGCATATTTCTTTTTATCGGCTTTACAAAAACAGTTAAGACATGTTTTGTCGCTTATGCTAATTTTATCAGCAATTGCATTTAACTGATTATCATCAAGAGCGTATTCGGTCGTAATACACTCAAACTCTTCATTAATTATATCAAGCATGTCTTCAACATCGCTTTGTAAAAATCTTCCAAGCAATTTGCGGCAGATTGCATCGAAAACAGAACTTAATATTCCCGCACCCGCAATCCCTGCTATAATCCAGATAACTGTATTTTCCGCCACGATAGAAGAAACGCTGTTTGTACCAAAAACCCAACCGGCACTGCCGCCGATAAGAAGAGATGCGGCAAGAATTAGGTTGATAATCAGCTGTTTTTTCGAGATCCTTTTTCTTGCAAAGTTATACAGGTCGAACGAAATAAGAAAAACAGTCGATATAAGCCTTGTCCAGATATTTGTTCTAAGTATTTGAAAAGCAGAACGGAGTATTACCCTAGGACCAATACTCACAAAGTTTATCGCCATAGTTGCAAGTTTTGGGAATATAAGCTTAGCAAGATTACCTTTATTGAACTTACCAAACAGACCGGATTTTTTATTTGCAAGTTGTATACGCCTTGTGTCTGGTTTCGTCATATGTATTAATCCTTTAAACCGTCATTAAAACATTTTAAATCATGCTTGATTTCATCAGGAATTTGGTTGTATTCAATGTTCTCAATCGCTCCTTGAAGCGCATACAGATGTACCAGGCATACATTTGGATAGTGGAATTTTAATTGAAAGAAGGCTTCCTTGCTCCCGGTCTTGATTAGCTCTTCTGCTGAGTTAATACCAATGAATTTGAGCTTTTTTTCAAGTTCTTTGCCTATGTTTTGCATGGACGTCAATTCTGTCATAAAGTTCCTCCTTGTTCATGCTTTGACAAACAAATTACACAACACTCTCAATTTTTCCATCAGTCGAAATCGTAACAACTCTTGAAGAGATAAGCTTGCCGCAGTTTCCAAGAGCAGCTTTAACAGAGCTCTCAATGCCTCCGCAGCATGGAACTTCCATGCGGGCAGCGGTAACTGAATTTATATCATTCTGTTTAAGAATTTCCGATAATTTTTTAGAATAATCCCCGCCGTCAAGCTTAGGGCAGCCGATAATCGTTATTTTATCTTTCATCCAATCATTTTGAAAGTCAGGATGTGCAAATGCTGTACAATCAGCCGCAACGAGCAAGTCAGCTCCGTTAAAAAACGGTGCATTTGGCGAAACGAGCTTTATTTTTAAAGGCCATTGATAGGCACTCGCTTCAATTGTAGATTCTTCTGTTAACAGCGGTGAATCGCTTTCAAAAGAAATTGCTTCCACAGGGCAGGCGGGCAGGCAATTCCCTAATCCGTCACAATGGTCAGCACGCAAAAGCTTTGCTTTGCCGTCAACCATCCCGATTGCTCCTTCTTTACATGCATTAGCACATAAACCACAGCCTACACATTTTTCTTCATCGATTTTGATAGTTCTCTTAGTCATATAAATCACCTAAATTATCTTTCCTAAATATATTTTTCACGAACATCTTGCGGAACCATTCCTCCGCCTGTTGCCCATGCGATATGTGTTGAATTTTCCATTGCTTCATTTGAGAATTTCTTGATATACTCTTTGTTCAACTGTAGCGCTGAGTAGCCCGGGAAGCCGGAAGCTGCTGATGGCTCTACAAAAATGCTTTCCTTGCTGTAAAGCTTACCGACCAGATGTTCCATCTTACTGTCTTCAACTGTGAAAAACCCGTCGATTAAATTGCCCATAAGGCTGCCAACGAGACCCGAAGCACGGCTTACAGCAAGCCCATCTGCGATAGTTTTTCCATCAAGCCCGATATCATGCACAGATATTTCATCATGAAGTCCTGTTAGAACCCCTAAAAACACACAAGGGGCTTTTACCGGTTCAGCAAAGAAACAATGTACGTTCTCACCATACATATGTTTAAGCCCATATGCCACGCCGCCAGGGGCAGAACCAACGCCGCAGGGTAAATAAACAAACAGAGGGTGATTTTTATCAACAACTATGCCTTGACTATCAAGCTGTTCTTTCATTCTTAACCCGGTAACGGCATAGCCTAAAAACAAAACTCTTGAATTTTCATCATCGACAAAGTGGCTGTTTTCATCTTCTTGTGCCTGTTTACGGCCTACTGCTACAGCTTCGCTGTAATTCCCTGTATGCTCAACAACTTCAGCTCCTCTTTCACGCAGTAAATCCTTCTTCCATTGACTGGCATCAATCGACATATGAACTACAACACGAAAACCAAGCTTAGCGCCCATAACCCCTATGCTTAACCCTAAGTTGCCTGTAGAACCAACTACTATAGAATATTTAGAAAAAAGCTCCTTAAACTTATCATTCTCAAGACATGCATAATCATCTTCCTTTTTAAGCATTCCATTTTCCATAGCGACTTTCTCGGCAAACCAAAGAACTTCATATATGCCGCCTCTGGCCTTTATTGATCCGGAAATTGGTAGGTTATTATCACATTTAAGCATCAAGCGACCCTTAAGACTTTCACCTGCAATTTCTTCCATATATGCCTTCATTTGAGATATTTCTTTAAGCGGAGATTCAATTATGCCGCCTGATTTTGATGTTTCTTTGAAAACTTTTTTTATATATGGCGCAAAGCGATTAAGTCTTTCTGACACATCTTCAATTTCAGACAGAGTAATATTGGTGGAAATTTTATTGTCACAATTTGGATTAACCCAGACAATTTCTTCTTCTTTGGTCATTTTTTCAATTATCGGATATTTATTTATGAGTTTTTCTAACATGAAATTATCGCCTCACAATATTTAATTTAGTAAATATAATACCATGACAAGCACATTTTAGCAAGCTTTGGAGTAGTATGATGTAATACAATCTGTTACATAGGTCTAATTAGCCCCCAAGAGAAGGAGTGTTTTATATGTTTCGCATGTATTTTATAAGGAGAATGCTAGGCATAGTGCTCATGTCAATGGGCGCAGGAATGCTCTTAGTGTTGGTTATTCCGGGGTGGGGATTTATATTAGCAACGCTTATAGTTGCACTTGGATATTGGATTATGTTTATGTGCTGATGTAGTTCGTTGCTTATTGAGCACTGGTTTTTACACTGCTTCTTCGAGACGGAGGTGGACTTTATGCGCTTTACTGTTATCAAAGTACCGAAATTTATAGGCGGAATTTTGCGGTTTGTTTTAGGGATAAAGAAATGATTGAGAAATGAGCGGTCGAAAGACCGCCTCTTTCATGTTTCAGCTTGTGCTCACACGCTCTAGGATATATTTCAAGTAACTTGTACAAATTTATCGAACAAACCTTCACACTTGTACACATTGCTTAATATAATATCAGTATCGGCAGCTCTTGTCCGAGCTTGCTGTTTATATAGGTGCCTTCTTAAGCTGCTTACCCCCGCATCGTTGGTAGCTAGAACAAATTACCAACACAGTAAAGATTTATCATACTTAGGAAGGCATCATTGCTTATTATTTACAAGCCTATCACATCAGCCTACCCTCCACAAAGTTCAAGATAAGAACATCAAGCCCGCTCACAAGCATTATCAATAATAAAGCTATCAACAGCTTAAAGGCGTAGTTTTTTATTTCGGAGTAGAATTTTCCATTTTTTGTTATAGATGTTAGGGAAAAATTTATTCCGCAGTAAGAGAGCAAAAAATAACAGGGAATTAAAATCATAGCTTGAGGCAGGTATATAAAGGCGGCATAAATCAGCCCTCTGAATCCGAATGTTTTAATCAGCAGCGCAGTTGAGAAACCATATCGTGCGCCTGTTAGCATGAATGCCGGCAGTATAATAAGCCCACCGAATTTAATAAGTGCGAGCACCCAAATTAAAAGAGCTGTAGTTCCGTGCTTAATTAAGCTGTCTACAAATATAATTATAGGAGGGCTTGTCTCACCTAAGTTTATGCGGTTTATATAGTTAACTATTGACTCTATTGACCGTAGTGCGTTTTGTTCATTCATTGTTAATGCGGAAAAAATACCTGCTATAGTTCCGGTTATAAAGCAAAGTGATAGGAAAAATATTATAGCTTGAGATTTTTTAAGCCGTGTTTTTCTTTTGGGTTTTGTCATAATTGTTTGTCCTTTGTTTAAGTTTTTTAAAAATATATGCCAATGCAGCCACAAATATGAAAATTAGGGGTTGCATTTTTTTTTAATGTTTGATAAAATTGCAAAAGTTGCTATTGTGCCAAAAATAGCAGTAGATATAAATGTGGGAGTTGAAAGCAATGGCAAGATGTGAAATGTGCGATAAAGGCATCCAAACAGGACACAGGCTTAGCATTACTCGTAGCCAAATTTCGAGACGTGCTAACAGAATGTGGAGACCAAATATCAAAAAAATTAGAGTTGTTCAAAATGGGACAGCAAAAACAGTTAGTATTTGCACAAGATGTTTACGCTCAGGAGTTGTTACAAGAGCTTAATAGTTGTAGTGCGAAATGTTTTATCAATTGGGGATAGGTTTTGAAAAATTGCAAAATTTTTCAAAATTTGCTTGCAAAGGTTTAATTTACATGGTATACTACCCCTTGTGGAATTTTTTACGAATGTGTAAAATAAGTTTCGCAAAAGCGATGATGTAAGAGGTTGCCGATTTTTGGTCGGGTAGTTCTTGCGGAGCAGAAGTCCGGTTCATTGAAGCAGGGCGCATAAGTATATGTTGAATTAGAGCAGTTACGTGTTTGAATTTTCACGACACACACGGATAAGTTGAACAGTGCTTTTCGTCTTACCGGAGAATTTGCTAAAGGCGAATTCGAAAAGAGATAATTAAGGAGGACGACTTTTAATGACAAGTCAAAAAATCAGAATTAGCTTAAAAGCTTATGATCACAAACTGATTGACCAATCGGTAGCACAGATTATAGAAACAGCAAAAAAGACGGGAGCAACAGTCTCCGGTCCTATACCCATGCCTACCAAAAAAGAAATTATCACAATACTTAGAGCAGTTCACAAGTATAAAGATTCTCGTGAACAATTTGAAATGAGAACGCATAAAAGACTTATTGATATTTTAATGCCTACAGCAAAAACAGCCGAAGCTCTTACAAGGCTTGATTTGCCGGACGGTGTTGATATAACACTTAAAATAATGTAGTGAAGTGTAAGTATGATTATTCATTGCCAAAGGCAAAAGAATAATCCGCTATTTTTAGGAGGTGCGCTTTAATGAAAAAAGCGATTGTGGCTAAGAAAATCGGCATGACGCAAATTTTTGCGGAAAACGGAACTTTAGTTCCGGTAACGGTTTTAGAAGCCGGTCCATGCGTTGTAGTGCAGCGCAAAACAGTAGAAAACGACGGTTATCAAGCAGTTCAAGTTGGCTTCTTAGATGTTAAGCTTAAACATGTCAACAAACCGGAAAAAGGACATTTTGATAAAGCAGGCGTAATGCCCAAGAAAGTTCTTAAAGAATTAAGACTTGAATCTATTGATGGACTTGAAGTAGGAACTGAAATTAAAGCAGATGTTTTTGCAGCGGGTGACCGTGTTGACGTCAGCGGTGTTTCAAAAGGTAAAGGATTCCAAGGTGCGATCAAGAGACATGGTCAAAGCAGAGGTCCGATGTCACATGGTTCCAAATATCACAGAGGTGTTGGTTCTTTAAGTTCAGGTACAACGCCGGGTAAAGTTAAGAAAAATAAAGCAATGCCAGGTCATATGGGTAACGAAAAAGTAACGGTTCAAAATCTTGAAATAGTGAGAGCTGACGCAGAAAAAAATCTGCTTCTTATAAAAGGTGCTGTGCCGGGAAGCAATGGAACAATAATATTTATTAAAGACAGCGTAAAGGCATAAAGCTCTTAATGAAGGAAGGAGGATTTATAAATGGCGAAGGTTCCTGTATATGATATTAACGGAAGCAAAGTCGAAGAAATGGAGTTAAACGATGACATTTTTGGCGTTCCCATGAATGAAAGCGTTTTGCATAGTGCAATTCTTCAATATTTAGCAAATCAAAGACAAGGCACTCAATCTGCTAAAACTCGTGCGGAAGTGCGAGGCGGCGGAAGAAAACCTTGGAGACAAAAAGGAACAGGGCGTGCAAGACAAGGTTCTATCCGCTCACCTCAATGGAAAGGCGGCGGTGTTGTTTTTGCCCCTAAACCAAGAAGCTATTCGTTTAAACTTAACAGAAAAGTTAAAAGACTTGCTCTTAAATGTGCTTTGTCTTCAAGGGTTGAAAACGAAAAGATCATAGTTCTTAATGAATTAAACTTTAATGAAGTTAAAACCAAGCAAATGGTTAAAGTTATGGAAAACTTGAAACTCAACAAGGCACTTATCGTTCTTGATAATTCCGAGAAAAATGTTGTGTTATCAGCAAGAAATATCCCTAATGTGGAGACAGCTTGTGTAAATACGTTAAATCCATACGATATATTAAAGTACGATACGTTTGTAGTCACAAAGAAAGCAGTTTCTTTGATCCAGGAGGTGTATGCTTAAATGGCAGATCTCAAATATTATGACGTTATATTAAAGCCGGTTATAACCGAAAGAACAATGAACGATATGGCTGATAAAAAATACACTTTCTTTGTTCATCCTGATGCAACAAAACCGCAAATTAAAGAAGCTGTTGAAAAAATGTTTGAAGGAACAGCAGTTTTAAAAGTTAACACGATGAACCTTGACGGTAAAGTTAGAAGACGCGGTATGACATTCGGAAGAACGTCTGCTAAGAAAAAGGCTATTGTTCAGCTTAAAGAAACCAGCAACGAAATAGAATTGTTCCAAGGTATGTAATAGACAAAATGGATGCTAAGTACAGCAACATGCATCCGAAAAGAATGGGCGCAGGAAAATTAAATCAAAAGCGTCCGCAAAAGGAGTGAAAGTCAGTGGGTGTTCAAAGATATAAACCATATACGCCTTCCAGACGTCAGATGACAAAATCAGACTTTGCTGAAATAACAAAGTCAACTCCTGAAAAAAGTCTTGTTGTTCATATTAAATCAAACGCAGGGCGTAATAATCAGGGTAAGATAACAGTTCGTCATCATGGCGGCGGTGCAAAGAAAAAATATAGAATTATTGACTTTAAACGTAACAAAGACGGTATTCCTGCAAAAGTTGCAGCGATAGAATATGATCCGAACAGAAGTGCAAATATCGCTCTCCTACATTACGTAGATGGCGAAAAAGCGTATATTATAGCTCCGCACGGGCTTAAAGTAGGCGACAGCCTTATGAATGGCCCTGAAGCTGAAATTCGTATTGGAAACGCACTTCCAATGAGAAATATTCCGATAGGATCTGAAATCCATAATATCGAAATGATGCCGGGTAGAGGAGCAAAAATAGTTCGCTCTGCGGGTAACGTGGCTCAACTTATGGCTAAGGAAGGCAAATATGCAACAGTAAGACTTCCAAGCGGTGAAATGAGAATGTTCCCGATTGATTCAAGGGCAACTATTGGTCAAGTCGGAAATATTGATCACGAGCTTATCAACATAGGTAAAGCAGGCGTTAATCGCCACAAAGGTAAAAGACCTACAGTCCGCGGTTCTGTTATGAACCCGAACGATCACCCTCATGGTGGTGGTGAAGGTCGCTCACCAATCGGTCGCCCGGCACCTAGTACGCCTTGGGGCAAACCGGCTCTTGGTTATAAGACACGTAAGAAAAACAAGCCATCTAATAAGATGATTGTTCGTAAGCGTGGAAGCAAATAGAAGGAGGAAGTCTGATGAGCAGATCGCTTAAGAAAGGTCCATTCGCAGATGACCATTTAATGAAGAAAGTCATAGCGCAGAATGAGGCAAACACTAAAAACGTAATTAAAACTTGGTCACGCCGCTCTACGATTTTCCCTGAAATGATTGGACATACAATAGCAGTTCACGACGGCAGAAAACATGTTCCTGTGTACGTAACAGAAGACATGGTTGGTCATAAACTTGGTGAATTCGCTATGACAAGAAGCTACAGAGGTCATGGTAAAGATGCGGAAAAACGTTCAAGAGTGAAGTAAATATAAACGATCAGTGGTATCAGGACGTTAACATAAATAAAGGGTTTCCCTAAATCCTGACTCCTGAGCCCTGAATCCTGACTGAAAGGAGGCATTTTTGTGGCAAAGGGACACAGAAGCCAGATAAAGAAAGAACGTAACAAAGTAAACAGAGATCTTAGGCCTCAAGCACATGTTAAATATGCACGTGTTTCAGATACTAAAGCAAGAATCGTTTTAGAGCAAATTAAAGGCAAAGATGTTGACACTGCAATGGCAATACTTGAATATTCGCCGAGATATGCAGCAGCTGTTATTGCAAAGGCTCTTAAATCAGCGGTAGCAAATGCTGTAAACAATCCGCCGCATATAGATCATAACAAATTATATGTTGAAGAAGTAATAGCCAACCAAGGTCCAACGCTTAAACGTATTAAACCTAAAGCAAGGGGTATGGCAAACAGAATCAACAAGAGGACAAGTCATATATCCGTAATATTGAATCAAAGATAGGAGGCAGACGATGGGTCAGAAAGTAAACCCGCATGGGTTAAGAGTTGGTATTAATAAAGGCTGGGATTCCATTTGGTATGCCGAGAAAGAATTCGCCAACTACTTAGTTGAAGATGATAAACTTCGTAAGTATTTGAAACAAAACCTTTATAATGCCGGTATTTCAAAGATTACTATAGCAAGATCAGCTGAAAAAATTAAACTTACTATTTTTACAGCTAAGCCAGGAAATATTATCGGTGTTAATGGTCAAGCAATTCAAAAATTAACGCAAGATGTTCAAAAAATGACAAAATCTAAAGTTACAATCAATATTGAAGAAATCAAACGTCCTGAGCTTGATGCTCAGCTTGTTGCTGAGGATATTGCTAAACAGCTTGAAAACCGTGTTTCTTTCCGCCGTGCTATGAAATCTTCTATGCAAAGAACAATGAAATCAGGCGCAAAGGGAATTAAGACAGCAGTTTCCGGCCGCTTAGGCGGTGCTGAAATGGCAAGAGATGAGCATTATCATGAAGGAACTATTCCGCTTCAAACGCTCAGAGCAAACATTGACTATGGTTTTGCAGAGGCTACTACGACGTATGGTAAAATCGGCGTTAAAGCTTGGATTTATAAAGGTGAAATCCTCCCGGTAAAGGCTAAGAAGGAAGGAGCTGCCGCAAATGTTAATGCCTAAAAGAGTTAAAAGACGTAAACAATTCAGAGGGCGCATGAAAGGCAAAGCAACAAGAGGTAACAGAGTTACTTACGGTGATTTTGGTATCCTTGCGATGGAGCCTTCATGGGTTACTTCGAATCAAATAGAAGCAGCGCGTATCGCTATGACAAGGTCAATCAGACGTGGTGGTAAGGTTTGGATCAAGATTTTCCCTGATAAACCTGTTACTGCAAAGCCTGCTGAAACTCGTATGGGTTCCGGTAAAGGTTCTCCGGAGTATTGGGTAGCTGTTGTTAAGCCAGGGCGTATTATGTTCGAACTTGGCGGCGTAAGCGAAGAAGTTGCGAGAGAAGCTTTGAGGCTTGCTACTCACAAACTGCCACTTAAGTGTAAAGTTGTTTCCAAAGCGGAGCAAGATGCCGCAGTGGATCGTGAAATGGATGGTGGAAAATAGTGAAAAGCAAAAAATATGTAGAAGAGCTTAAAGACAAAAAAGCTGACGAACTGCAAGTTGATTTGGTTTCCGCTAAAAAAGAGCTCTTTAACCTTAGGTTTCAAAATGCAACCAATCAACTTGATAACACAGCAAGAATAAATGAAGTGCGCAGAAATATTGCACGTATTCAAACAATAATTACTCAAAAACAAAAAGGTATGATTAATTAGAAAGGGAGGTTTGGCGTATGGAAAACAAATTAGAGCGTAACCTGCGTAAAACAAGGGTCGGTAAAGTTGTTAGTGACAAGATGGATAAAACAATTGTTGTTGCTGTTGAAACAAACGTTAAGCATCCTTTGTATAAAAAAATTGTTAAAAGAACCACTAAGTTTAAAGCGCATGATGAGCAAAATGAATGTGGAATCGGCGACAAAGTTAAAATTATGGAAACAAGACCAATTTCTAAAGACAAGAGATGGCGACTTGTTGATGTAATTGAGAAAGCGAAATAGTAGGAGGTAGCTTCGATGATTCAACAAGAAACAAGATTAGTTGCAGCTGACAACTCCGGAGCAAAAGAGCTGCTTTGCATACGTGTTCTAGGCGGTTCCGGACGCAAATACGGGCATGTTGGCGATGTAATAGTTGCTTCCGTCAAAGATGCAACGCCAGGCGGCGTTGTTAAGAAAGGCGAAGTGGTTAGAGCTGTTATCGTTAGAACAGTTAAGGCAATTGGCAGGGCAGATGGCTCATATGTTCGCTTTGATGAAAACGCAGCAGTTATAATAAAAGAAGATAAAACCCCAAGAGGA
Source organism: Defluviitaleaceae bacterium (assembly GCA_009784685.1). Taxonomy (GTDB): domain Bacteria; phylum Bacillota; class Clostridia; order Lachnospirales; family WRBF01; genus WRBF01. Next base: position 80,825 of record WRBF01000004.1, read on the forward strand.
ACTCGTATTTTCGGACCTGTCGCAAGAGAATTAAGAGAAAGACAGTTCACAAAAATATTATCACTCGCGCCGGAAGTTTTATAAGGAGGTGTAGAAAATGCCTACTAATCGTAAAATTAAGATCGCATTTAAAATAAAACTAAGAAGAGGCGACAACGTTAAAGTAATCGCCGGTAAAGATAAGAAAAAACAGGGCAAAGTTTTAATGGTTGACAGAAAAAGAAATAGAGTTGTTGTTGAAGGCATTAACATGATCAAAAAGCACGAAAAGCCTAACAGACAAAGACAACAAGGTGGAATCATTCAAAAGGAAGCGCCAATACATGCATCAAATGTAGTTTACATGCATAACGGCAAGCCCACAAAAATTGGTTTCAAAATAGCTACTGTTAAAGACAAAGGCGAAGACGTTAAAATCAAACAAAGAATCGCTAGGTCTACAGGTGAGGTTATCGACTAAGATGTTATCACTAAGATAAGGAGGATAACTCGTGAACAGAATGAGAGAGTTTTATGAGAAAGAAATTGTTCCTGCTATGATGGAAAAATTTCCTTATAA